>NZ_ATLP01000132.1:11099-30687 GCF_000416215.1 Pseudomonas sp. CF161 | reverse complement strand
TGAGAGTAGGTCATCGTCAAGATTAAATTCCAAAACCCCTGATTGCTCACGCAATCAGGGGTTTTGTTTATGTAGAAGTCCATGATTTTCACCGGCACGTTGCTAGCGCAACGGACTGGTACACAGAATTTCTTGACGACCATAGAGCATTGGAACCACCTGATCCCATCCCGAACTCAGCAGTGAAACGATGCATCGCCGATGGTAGTGTGGGGTTTCCCCATGTGAGAGTAGGTCATCGTCAAGATTGAATTCCGAAACCCCTGTCTGCTCACGCAGACAGGGGTTTTGTTTTTGCGTCATATAAAGCCTGACGTGCGATTGAGCAGGTGATCCATGACGAGCAAGGCCTCACCTCAGGATCACTAATAGCGTCTGTCGAAGCCGCTTGTAGCCGGCTTCGACATAGGCTCATCCCTATTGGATACGCCGCTACCTCAACCCCTGCGAGCCCTGGCGCTTCTGCGCGCAAGCAGCTTGCGCCACCAGATGTAGACACCCGTCACCGACAGCCCGGCAATCAATACGCCCAATACGGCAATCAGGATCTGCCCGGTCAACCCGATGATGCGCCCGCCGTGAATCGGCAGTTGCAGCCGATAAAAGCGCTCGCCCAGGGTGCCTTGGCCGGCTATTTCCTGGCCCAGCAAGCGCCCGTCCGTGCCATGGAAGAACAGCCAGGATTTACCATGGGCCTCGGTATCGTGCTGACCGAAACCGGCCCCGTAGAAGTTGTACTCGAAGCTGTAATACAGCTCACCGATCGCGGCTTTCAAACCCAGGCGCCGGCCTTCTTCCAGGGCTCGCTCATAGGCTTGTTGATAGCTGATTTGGGTTACCCCCAACTCCGTCGCCGGCAGCCGTCCACGGGCTTCATAGACGCTGGGTTCAACCGTGGAAAACAGTGACACCGCAGGCTTGAACACCTGGCTGGGCAGGTTCATGGCCACGCTGCTGATGGCGATCGGCACCAGCAGCAGCCACAGCCACAGGCCCCCCGCACGATGCAGGTCATAGTTGAGCCGGTAGGCATGCCCGCCCTTGATCTTCCAGGCCGTCGACCACTTGCGCCAGAACGGCCGTCCGCGCGGCAAGGTCAGCAGCAGGGCCACCAGGCAATCGATGACCCAGGCGCAGGCCACCAGCCCCATCAGCCATAACCCCCAATTGCCGGGCAGGGCGAGGGTGTAGTGAAACTCCAGGAGGAACGGGATGAGGTTTTCCCGTTGCAGACAACACGCCCCCCATTCCCGCTGGCCTTGCTGCTCGCCGCTCACCGGGTCGAGGTAAAACACCTGATTGCTTTCGGCAAAGGGTTTGCCGGTGGCCGGATCGGTCCGGGGCCCGGCGGCGAGCAATGCGGTATGCCCGCTTTCACTCGGGTACTCCATGTACCAGACCTGCAACCGAGGATGCTGTGCCTGCAACCGGTCGACCAAGGCACCCGGTGGCAGCGCCTGGCCTTGGCTCGGGGCGGTGTAGAAGGTCGGGTTGAGCCATTCATCAAGTTCATGATGAAACGCCAGAATGCTCCCCGTGAGCCCGGCCAGCAGCAGGAACAGGGCAGTGGCCAGGCCAATGTAGCGATGCAGTAGAACCAGAAGTGCGCGCATGGAATTTTCCCGTAGAGACGACAAAGCCAGCGCCTGGTTTCAGGCGCTGGCTCTGGGGGAACCGACAATGATTAGAACTGGTAGCTCAGGGTCGCCGCGACGTTGCGTTCTTCACCCATGTAGCAGTAACCCAGGCTGGCACAGGAGGCGATGTAGCTCTCGTTGGTCAGGTTGTTGGCATTCAGGCGCACGTCCAGGCCCTTGAGCCCGACCTTGCCCAGGTCGTAACCGACCGATGCATCGAACAAGGTGTAGGCCGGCACCTTCATGGTGTTTTCCGCATCAGCCCAGCTGTTCCCCACATAACGCACACCGCCGCCCAGGCGCAGGCCATCGAGGGCACCCTGGCGGAAGTTGTAGTCGGCCCACAGCGAGGCCATCTGGCGCGGGGCCTGTGTGGGCGAGTTGCCTTTGTTGTCCAGGGTGCTGCCTCGCAGGGCGCTCGGCATCGTCTTGGAATACTCGATATCGGTCAGGGTGTAGCTGCCGAGCACTTTCAGGTTGTCGCTCAGCTGCACATGGGCTTCCAGTTCCAGACCCTGGGAGCGGACCTGGCCAACCGGGCGGAAGAAGTCCTCCTGAGGCTGTTTCGACGCGAGGTTTTCCTGCTCGATGCGAAACACCGATGCCGTGAACAGGTTCTCGGTGCCTGGCGGCTGGTACTTGATACCCGCTTCCCACTGGGTGCCCTCGGTCGGCGCCAGAGGTTTGCCGGCCTGGTCGGTCACCGAGTTCGGATTGAAGGACTCGGAGTAGCTGATGTAGGGCGCGATGCCGTTTTCAAACAGGTACAGCACACCCGCACGACTGGTTAGTTTGCTCGGCGTGTCGGTGGACTTCGGCCCTTCGTTGATGCGGTCTTCGCTGGAGGTCTTGACCCAGTCCTGGCGCACCCCAAGGGAGAAGCGCCATTGATCGAGCTCGATCAGGTCCTGCATGTACAACCCGGTTTGCTGCAGGCGGCGCAGGTAGCTGGTGGGCGGGTCGTATTGCACGCGGGTGTTGCCGTACTGCGGGTTGAACGCATTGAGGCTCGAAGCGCTGCCGGTGCGCCAGTCGACCACGGTTTTGCGTCGTTGGTAGTCCACGCCCAGCAGCACGGTGTGCTTGGCCGCGCCGGTGAGGAATTCGGCCTGGAGCATGTTATCGACGATGAACGAATGCAGTTTTTCATCGGCGCCGGAATAGTAGCGATTCAGCTCGTTACCGCTGGGGCCGCCCCAGGTGCCCAGGGAATAGATCTGATCGGATTTGACCGTCGAATCCAGGTAACGGAAGTTCTGCCGCGCGGTCAGGACATCGTTGAAACGGTGTTCGAACTGATAACCGAACGACTGCTGATCACGGCTGTAGCGATCCAGCCCCGGCTCGCCGTCGAAGAAGTGTTCGGAGATCCGCTGCCCGTTGTGCGGGTGCAGGGCGCCATTCGCCGGAACCCCACCGTGATAACCGCCATCAGGGTCATGCTGCAGATAGGCTTGCAGGGTCAGGGAGGTGTCTTCGCTGAAGTCGATGCTCAGGGTCGGGGCCAGGGCGTAGCGTTTTTCTTTGACGTGGTCGAACTGGGTGTCGGATTTGTCCGCAAGGCCTGTCAGGCGATAGGCAATGCGCTTGTCGTCATCCACCGGGCCGCTGAAGTCGAAACCCATGCCACGCTGGCCCTGGGTGCCAACCGTGGCTTGTACCTGATGGTAGGGCTCGTACAGCGGGCGCTTGCTGGTCAGCGCCACCAGGCCACCCGGCGAGCTGCGGCCATAGAGCACCGAGGACGGGCCCTTGAGAATATCCACGCGCTCGAGGAAGTACGGATCGACCTGCATGGTGCTGTAGGTCCCGCTGTCGCCCATGGACTTGAGGCCATCGAGGTAGATGTTATCCACCGAACCGTCGTTGAAGCCGCGCATGGCCACGTAGTCGAAGCGGTGCGTGGCGCCGTAGGGGTTGGTCAGTACACCGGGGGTGTAGCGCATGGCCTGGGCCACGGTTTGTGAGCCCTGGTCGTCCATCTGCTCGCGGGTCACCACCGAGACACTCTGCGAGGTCTCAAGCAGGGCGGTGCTGGTCTTGGTCGCGACCTGGCTGTGGGTGGCGTTGTAGCCTTCCATGCTGCCCAGGGCATTGCCCAGGGCGAAGCCCTTGATGTCGGTGGTGGGCAACGACAAGGCGCCGGTTTGAGGCGGCTCGCGCAGGATGTAGCTGCTGCCATCCTGGCTGAAGGCCTCCAGCCCCGAGCCATTGAGCAACTGCCGCAATCCCTGGTCCGCCGAGTACTGGCCCTGCAACCCTGGCGACTGCCGGCCCTGGGTTTGCGCCGGGGTGGTGGACAAGGTGATGCCGGCCTGACGGGCGAACTGATTGAGTACGTCGCTCAAGGCGCCTGGGGCGATGGTGTAGCTTTGGCTGCTGAGCGCAGCATCAGCCGCGTGGCCCGCGACCGGTAGCGCGCCCAGGCCCAGGGCCGAGCACAAGAGTGCGGCGCGGATGGCTTGGTGCAGTGCCTTGGGGGGCGTTGCAGTGCGCAAGTGTCCGAGGTGGCGGTCAGGGGTGGCGCGGTCAGTCATGGTGGTTTCCGTTGAAGTCGGTGAAGGCAGATGGAAGTGCTTACTGACTAAGCCGGACTTGCGGATAAAACCCGCCAAAAAAAATGCACAGTCTGATCGATCAGACCGCTCGCTCCAGGTTCACCCACCAGCGGGTGCGATAGCGCAGGCGCACCGGCAGGGTCTGCGGCAGGATCGCCAGCAACGTGTCGGTGTCTTGCAGGCGGAAGACCCCGGACAGGCGCAAGTCGGCGATCTCGCTCGAACAGCCCAGGTAGCCATGGCGATAACGCGCGACCTCCTGCAGGAAATCCCCCAGGCGCATATTGCGGGTCACGATCAGCCCTTCGGCCCAGGCCCCCACATCCATATCCAGCGCCGGTGCCGGTTGTGCCTGGGAATGGCTGATGAGGTAGCTCTGCCCGGCCTGGACCATGGCCGGCAGGCCGCCGGCGGTGGTCGGCGTATGGATGGCGACGTGGCCGGCGGTGACGCTCAACCGGGTGCAGTTGCCCTCCAGGCGGACGACGAAGCGCGCATCGATCCCTTCGAACTGCCCATGACGGCTTTGCACCATCAGCGGGCGCGGATTGGCCGCCTGCGAATCGGCACCGCAGGTGACCATGATCTCGCCCCGGGCAAGGCTGATCAGGCGCCGCTGCGGGCTGAAGTCGAGGTCGGCCGCACTGTCGGTGTTGAGCTCCAGGCGCGTGCCGTCGGGCAGCTGGACGCTGCGCCGCTCGCCGGTGGCCGTGGCGAAGTCGGCCGTCCACTGCTGCCAGCCCACCAGGTCCTTGCCGAGCCAGGCCGCCGTGCCCATCAGCATGGCGCCACTGAGCAGCTTCAATGCCTGGCGTCGACCCAGGCGCTGGCTGCTGTTTTCCAGGGTCTGCAGCGCCACCTGGGCGCCGGGAACGGCCTGCAGGTTGGCGCTGAGCTCCTGCTGCAGCGACTGCACGCGCTGCCAGGCCTGCTCGTGTTCGTGATGCGCCGCGCGCCACACCTCGCACTGCTGTTGCAGCTTGGTGTTGCCGGCATTGTTGCGCAGCCGCAGCAGCCAATTGATGGCCTGCCTGACCACCAGTTGATCGGGGTGTTTGTTCAGGCGCGGGGTGATCGAGGCAGTGTCCATGGTGCTCAAGGCTCGTAGCGCAGCAGGTAGCAGTGATAGAGCGCATCGGCAACATAGCGTTCGACCGTGCGCACAGAAATATCCATCTGCTGCGCGATCTGTTTGTGCGTCAGGCCTTCACACTGGGCCAGCAGAAATGCCTTGCGCACTTTGGGCTTGAGCCCCTCAAGCAGGCGCGCGATGCTTTCCAGCAGCTCGAGCACCAGCGCCCGGGATTCAGCGCTCGGGGTCTGGGCTTCAGGCAGGTGGGCAATGGTTTCGAGGTAGGCGCGTTCGATTTCTTCGCGACGCCAGTGATCGATCACCAGGCCGCGGGCGATGGTGCGCAAAAAGGCCCGGGGGGCCTTGAGCTCCAGGCGTTCGCTGCGCTGCAACAGGCGCACGAAGGTGTCCTGGGCCAGGTCCGCGGCATCGGCGGCGTTGCCCAGTCGGCTGCGCAACCAGCTGTTGAGCCAGCCGTGGTGATGGCGGTAAAGCGTCTGTACGGCGAGCGGCGATGATGACATTGAGGTACGGCCTGCATGTCACAAATGATAATCGGTCGCATTGTCTTTCATGGTCTGCCGATTTGGCAATATCGGCTTGACCAACCGTCATCGAAAAATACCGAGCAAAGGCTCTAAAGCGCCGTTCGGCGGGTTTCTGCTGGAACTAACGTGCATTTTCGATAAATCGCTAAGGGTTCTCGGATTGATGCCGACAGACTGGTGAGAAATGCGTGCACCAAAGTAGAGCGATCGCAGAACATTGCCTGCACTGTTAAATGGAATGTTGCATTCCGGACGCATCCCCCTTTTCGGCATAAGAAGTCCCATGACATGAATCTAAAGTTCAGCCATAAAATCCTTTTGGCCGCCTCTGGCGTAGTGGTTCTGGCTTTTGCGTTGTTCACTTTGTACAACGACTATCTGCAGCGAAACACCATCCGGCAAAACCTCGAGTCTTCGATCGAGCAAGCGGGCGAGTTGACCTCCAGCAGTGTGCAGAACTGGATGAGCGGGCGGATTCTGGTCCTGGAGAACCTGGCGCAGAACGTCGCTCACCAAGGCAGCAACGCAGACTTCCCGGGGCTGGTCGACCAGCCTGCCTTTACCTCCAATTTCCAGTTCACCTACGTTGGCCAGGCCAACGGCGTCTTCACCCAGCGTCCCGACGCGAAGATGCCCGATGGCTACGACCCGCGTCAGCGCCCCTGGTACAAACAGGCGGTCGCGGCGGATAAAACCATGTTGACCCCGCCTTACATGGCGGCAGTGGGCGGCCTGGTGGTGACCATCGCCATGCCGGTCAAGAAGCAGGGCGAGTTGCTGGGTGTGGTCGGTGGCGACCTGAGCCTGGAAACCCTGGTCAAGATCATCAACTCGGTGGACTTCGGTGGCCTGGGCCATGCGTTCCTGGTCAGCGCCGACGGCCAGGTGATCGTCAGCCCGGACAAAGACCAGGTGATGAAGAACCTCAAGGACATCTACCCGGGCTCCAACGTGCGCATCGAAAAAGGCAGCCAGGAAGTGGTGCTGAACAAGCAGGACCGGATCCTGTCGTTCACCCCGGTGACCGGGCTGCCTAATGCCGATTGGTACATCGGTCTGTCCCTCGACAAAGACAAAGCCTACGCACCCCTGAGCCAGTTCCGTACCTCGGCCTTGATCGCGATGTTTGTCGCGGTGGGCGCGATTGCCATTTTCCTGAGCCTGTTGATCCAGGTCCTGATGCGTCCGCTGACCACCATGGGCCGCGCCATGCAGGATATCGCCCAGGGCGAGGGTGACCTGACCCGGCGCCTGGTGTCGGTGACCAAGGATGAGTTCGGCGAACTGGCCGGTGCGTTCAACCAGTTCGTGGAGCGGATTCACGCGTCGATTTCCGAAGTGTCCTCGGCCACCCGCCAGGTGCATGACTTGTCCCAGCGCGTGATGGCGTCGTCCAACGCCTCGATCATCGGCTCCGACGAGCAGAGTGCCCGCACCAACAGCGTGGCGGCGGCGATCAACGAGTTGGGCGCGGCGACCCAGGAAATTGCGCGCAACGCGGCCGATGCTTCGCAACACGCCAGCGGTGCCAGCGAGCAGGCTGACGACGGGCGTCAGGTGGTGGAGAAAACCATCCTGGCCATGACCGAGCTGTCGCAGAAGATCAGCCTGTCCTGCACCCAGATCGAGACCCTGAACGCCAGCACCGACAACATCGGGCACATTCTGGATGTGATCAAGGGCATCTCCCAGCAGACCAACCTGTTGGCGCTCAACGCTGCCATCGAAGCGGCCCGTGCCGGTGAAGCCGGTCGCGGTTTTGCGGTGGTGGCCGATGAAGTGCGCAACCTGGCGCACCGGACCCAGGAATCGGCCGAGGAGATCCACAAGATGATCACCTCGCTGCAGGTGGGTTCGCGCGAGGCGGTCTCGACCATGAACGCCAGCCAGGTTTCCAGCGAAGAAAGCGTTGAAGTGGCGAACCAGGCGGGTGCCCGTCTGGTCAGCGTGACTCAGCGTATCGGTGAAATCGACGGTATGAACCAGTCGGTGGCCGCTGCGACCGAAGAGCAGACCGCCGTGGTTGAAACCCTCAACGTCGACATCAACCAGATCAACCTCCTGAACCAGCAGGGCGTGGCCAACCTCAACGAAACCCTGAAGGATTGCGATGCCCTGTCGCAGCAGGCCAGCCGTTTGAAACAGTTGGTGGACAGCTTCAAGATCTGATCGCGGCACCTAGGTGCCACACCAAGGCCCGCTTTTGCAGTGATGCAGAGCGGGCTTTTTTCTGCCTGCAAACTAGTGCATCAGCGCCGAGTGCCGCAGGGGTTGTGCCGATTGCGGGCTCAGCAACCCGAGGTGGGTGTTGATCACTTGCAGCAGGCGCTGGCGTTGCGACTTGATGAAGAAGTGATTGCCGGCGACTTCGATCAGCTCGAATTCGCGACGGGTGAATTCGCGCCAGTTCACCATGCGGCTGACCGGGGTCAGCAGGTCTTCGCTGCCGTACAGGGCCGTGAGGGGCACTTCGAGGCTGCCGCTGGAGGTGTCGAACCAGGTTTCGAAGAGTTTCAGGTCGTTGCGCAGCAGGGCCTCATACAGCTGCTGGTCGGCTGCGCCGCGGGGTATTTCGATAGGGGTGGCGCCCAGGGTCAGCATCGCTTCGCGAAACGCCGGGGTCGGCAGCGAATGCAGCAACGGCCGGCCTGCCGGGCTGTCGGGGCTGCGGCAGCCGGAGACGAACAGATGCTGGGTCTGGCCCGGGAAATGGATCTGGGCGTACTTGGCCGTTTCGTAGGCCAGCAGCCCGCCGAGGCCATGGCCGAACAATGCGTGAGGCTCGCTGAGCAGCGGTTGCAGCGCCGCCAGCACCTCCTCGAGCAGCGCCGGCCAGCTGGCGCAGGGTGCTTCGTCGCGGCGCACGCCGTGCCCGGCCAGGCGCACCACCACCAGTTCAATATGGTCGTCGAGCCCGGTGGACCAGTTGCGCAGCTGTTCCGGTGCGGCGCCGGCCTGGGGAAAGCAGATCAGGCGGATGCCGCTGGGTTGCCCGGAGTTGATCACCATCGTCCATTTCTTATTGTTGATATTCACAGCTCTTCCTTAAGCCTGAGTGACGGTTTTCCGTGAGTGCACCTGAGAAGTGCCGGGGTTCGCCCTGTCGATCCTGAAGGGCGTGCCGGGTGCGCGGTGGTGGGGTGGGCTCATGCCTCCCGTTGTTGCAGGTAGTTCCTGATCGTGGTGGCGCCGCTCTCCAGGTGCCGTTCGAGGATGCCCAGGGCGCGCTCGATGTCTTTATCGCTCGCGGCATCGACCAATGCCCGGTGGTCATCCTGGGTGAGGGTGCCAAGGCCCATGGAGGATAGGTGAAAGCGCAGGAAGCGCTCCTCTTCATTGAGTTCGAGCTCGATCAGGTTCAGCAACTTGCGGTTGGGCGCCTTGTGATAGAGCGTCATGTGGAACAACCGGTTGAGCCGGCCCAGTTCGGCGTGATCGGTCTGGGACTCCAGGGCCTCGATGTAGCGGCGGGCCAGGGCAATGTCCTGGGGCTCCAGCAGCGGGATCGACAGGCGCAGGGCTTCTTTTTCCAGCAGCAGGCGCAGGGCGTAGGTGTCGATGGCGTCATAGTCGATCAGCGTGGCCACCACCGCGCCCTTGTGCGGCACCACCTTGAGCAGCGATTGCGCTTCAAGCTGGCGCAAGGCTTCGCGCACCGGCATGCGGCTGACCCCGAACAGGTCCGCCAGATCCTGCTGGCGCAACGCTGCACCGCTGGGCAGGCGTCCATCGAGGATCGCCGCGCGCAGGGTTTCTTCTATCACTGAGCGCGCCAGATGGGCGGGTATGGGCCCGCTGACCTCGATCTTGCTCAGGATGCCGGGTTTTTTGGTCACAGTTGGGTGTCTCTACTTCTATAAATTGGATCCAATGCACACTAGATAGTGCTGCAAGGCTTGTCAAAGCATCGGCGCCGCAAGGAGCAGGCGGCGCGGGATTCTCCTTTGAAGCGGCGGTGATGCTCAAGCGCCGAGGTGAAAACAGTCCGTGGATACGCTCAAGTTTAGCGTTTGCGGCGCGCCGTGCCGCTCGCAACCGTGTCGACCTTGATCTTGCGCATTGCCGCTGCGGGCAAGGCTGCTAGGATTGCGCGGCAATCATTTCACATCAGCCATGAGTGCTCAGCATGCAACTTCCGGATATGAACCTGCTGGTGGCCCTCGATGCCTTGCTCGACGAAGGCAGCGTGGTCGGTGCCGCACGCCGCATGAACCTCAGCCCGGCAGCGATGAGCCGGACCCTGACCCGGATCCGCGAGGCCCTGGGCGACCCGATCCTGGTCCGCGCCGGCCGCGGCCTGGTGCCCACGCCCAAGGCCCAGGAGTTGCGCGCCCAGGTGCGGGACCTGGTGGAGCAGGCCTCGCTGGTGTTTCGTTCCGGGGACCAGGTGGACCTCAGTACCCTGCAGCGGCGCTTCAATGTGCGCGCCAATGACTTTTTTGTCGGGGTGTATGGCGGTCGGTTGATCGACACCCTGGAGCGCCAGGCGCCCCTGTGCGAGCTGCGCTTTGTGCCGGAAGGCGATGGCGACGACGAAGCCCTGCGCGAGGGGCGGATCGATCTGCGCATCAGCAATACGCGGCCGCTGACCCCGGAGGTCAAGGTGCAGAACCTGTTCTCCACCACCTTTGTCGGGCTGGTGCGCGAGGGGCATCCCTTGTTCGACGAAGAGATCACCGCCGAGCGTTTTGCCGCCTTTCCCCATATCAGCATGTCCCGCCGCGGCTTTGCCCGGGGGCCGATCGACACGGCCCTCAGCGCCCTGGGCCTGGAACGCCGGGTGCCGCTGATTGCGCCGAGCTTTCATGCGGCGATGTTTGTCCTGCCCGATTCGGACCTGATCCTGCCGGTGCCCAAGGAAACCCTGCTCAGCGTGAAGCGCCTGGGGCTGCGCCTGCGTTCGTTTGCGCTGCCGATCCCGTTGCCGACCCTGGTCCTGACCCAGGCCTGGCACCCGCGCTATGACAAGGACCCGGCCCACAAATGGTTCCGCGAAACCCTGAAGGCGTCCTGCAGCGACACCTGGCTGGCGGCGCAACCGAGCTGACCGGGCGCTCCTAAGGTCCTGATAGTTGCGTCTGGTGCACTTATAAACTGTCGATAAGTCAGTTTTCGTCAGTAGTCGTGCTGCCTAAACTGCTCCGGTATTTCCTGTCCGGAGTTGTGCCTTTCATGAGTTCCCTCGCTGTTGCCGCGCCTGCGGGCGTGCCGGCCACCAGCAAGCCGGCAGTCGTTGCCCCGCCCGTGTTCGGCCCGCGGATCATTATCGGCCTGGTGGGTGTGTTGCTGGCGGTGCTGGTCTCGGGCCTCAACGAGATGGTGACCAAGATCGCCCTGGCCGATATCCGTGGCGCGCTGTACATCGGCTACGACGAAGGCACCTGGCTGGTGGCCAGTTACACCGCGACTTCGGTGGCGGCCATGGCCTTCGCGCCCTGGTGTTCGGTGACGTTTTCCCTGCGGCGCTTCACCCTTGGCGCCATCGCGCTGTTCACCGTGCTGGGCGTGCTCTGCCCATTCGCCCCCAACTACCCCAGCCTGTTGCTGCTGCGCACCGTGCAGGGCCTGGCCGGCGGCGCGCTGCCGCCGATGCTGATGACCGTTGCCCTGCGGTTCCTGCCGCCCAACGTCAAGCTCTACGGCCTGGCCGGCTATGCCCTGACCGCCACCTTCGGCCCGAGCCTGGGCACGCCGCTGGCGGCACTGTGGACCGAATATGTCGGCTGGCAGTGGGCGTTCTGGCAAGTGGTGCTGCCGTGCCTGGTGGCCATGGCGGCGGTGGCCTACGGGCTGCCCCAGGACCCGCTGCGCCTGGAGCGCTGCAAGCAGTTCAACTGGCGTGGCCTGCTGCTGGGGTTCCCGGCGATCTGCATGCTGGTGATCGGCATCCTCCAAGGCAACCGCCTGGACTGGTTCGCCTCGCCGCTGATCAGCCTGTTGCTGGGTGGCGGCCTGCTGTTGCTGGTGCTGTTCCTGATCAACGAATGGTCGCAGCCGATCCCGTTCTTCAAGTTGCAGATGCTGGGCATCCGCAACCTGTCGTTTGCCCTGCTGACCCTGGCCGGGGTGCTGGTGGTGCTGACGGCGGTGATCATCATCCCCTCCAGTTACCTGGCCCAGGTCCAGGGGTATCGCCCGCTGCAAACCGCGCCGGTGATGCTGGTCATGGCCTTGCCGCAGTTGCTCGCCCTGCCGTTGGTGGCGGCCCTGTGCAACCTGCGCCGGGTCGACTGCCGCTGGGTGCTGGGGATTGGCCTGGGGATGCTGGTGCTGTCGTGCCTGGGCGGCACGCAACTGACCTCGGTGTGGAACCGCGACAACTTCTACCTGCTGCAACTGCTGCAGATTTTCGGCCAACCGATGGCGGTGCTGCCGTTGCTGATGCTTGCCACCGGCAGTATCCAGCCCATCGAAGGGCCTTTTGCCTCGGCCTGGTTCAACACCGTGAAGGGCTTGTCGGCGGTGATCGCCACCGGCGTGCTGGACGTCCTGACCACCCACCGCCTGCATTTTCACTCGACCATGCTGGTGGACAGCCTGGGCAATTCACCCCTGGCCGACAGCGGCGTCGCCGGCCTGGCCCAGCGCCTGCACCAGCAGGCCGTGGTGCTGACCTCGATCGATCTTTATTACTGCATGGCAGGGCTGGCCGCGGCGCTGATCCTGCTGATTTTCTGGCTGCCGACGCGGGTCTACCCGCCGCGCGCGCCCACTTGAACGCTCAACGAGACAGAAGGTTTTTATGACGATTCATATCAAACACAAAGTTGCCGTCAGCGTGACCGCGGTCGCGGTGCTCGGCGCACTGATCTACCTGGTCACCGGCAAGGCGACCGAGCAGACCACCAACGACGCCTACATCGCCGCCGACTACACCCTGGTGGCGCCCAGGGTCGCGGGGTTTATCAAAGAGGTGCTGGTGGAGGACAACCAGCAGGTCAAGGCCGGGCAGTTGCTGGCGCTGATCGACGACCGTGACCTGCGGGCCGCGGCCCAGGCCGCCGATGCCGACACCCTGATGGCCAAGGCGCAACTGCAAAACGCCCGTGCGACCCTGGAGCGCCAGAGCTCGGTGATCGCCCAGGCCCAGGCCACGCTGGTGGCGGCGCGGGCGGAAATGGCCTTCGCCGAGCACGAGCTGGCGCGCTACAACCACCTGGCCGGTGTCGGTGCCGGCACGGTGCAGAATGCCCAGCAAGCCAGGACCCGCATCGATCAGGCCAGCGCCCGGCAGGCCAATGCCGCGGCGGTGCTGGCGGCCGAGCGCAAGCAGGTGGAAATCCTCACCGCCCAGTGCGATGCGGCCGAAGGCGGTTTGAAACGAGCCCAGGCGGCGCTGGAAATGGCCAGCTACGAGCTGTCGTACACGCGCATCGTCGCCCCAGTGGACGGCATGGTCGGCGAGCGCGCGGTGCGGGTCGGGGCCTACGTCACCCCGGGCAGCAAGATCCTCGCCGTGGTGCCCCTGGAACGGGCCTATGTGCTGGGCAACTTCCAGGAAACCCAACTGACTGACGTCAAGCCCGGGCAAGCCGTGCAGGTGCACGTCGACAGCCTCGGCGGCGAAGCCCTGTATGGCCGGGTCGAGAGCATTGCCCCGGCGACCGGCGTGACCTTTGCCTCGGTCAAGCCGGATAACGCCACCGGCAACTTCACCAAGGTGGTGCAGCGCATCCCGGTCAAGATCGTCCTCGACCCGGGCCAGGCCCTGGCCGAGCGCCTGCGGGTGGGGATGTCGGTGGAAGCCAGCATCGATACCCTGGGCAATGGCACCCAGGTGCGAGAGGTGACGCAGCGATGATGGGCCATTCCCCAAGCCGCGATTCAGGCCAGGGCCATCGCCTCAAGGCCGGCGTTCGCTCGGTGTGGGCGCTGAGCCTGCTTTCGTTGGCCGCCTGCAGCGTCGGCCCGGACTTCCAGGCGCCCCAGGCGCAGCAGGTCAGTGCCTGGTCCGTGCCGGACAAGGCCGCCGCCAGCCAGGCGGTCAGCCGTGACATGGACGAGCGCTGGTGGGAGGTGTTCCACGACCCGCAGCTCTCGGCCCTGAGCCACCGAGTGCTGAGCGACAACCTCGACCTGCAACTGGCCACCAGCCGCCTGGCCCAGAGCCGCGCGGCGCGCCAGGTGATCGGCGCCGATCACTATCCAACCACCGCCGCAACCGGCAGCTACGGGCGCAAGCGCAACAGCGCCGAAGGCTTGAACGATCCGTCGGGACACAACGGCAAGTCCGCATTCAACCTGTGGGACGCCGGCTTCTCGGCGTCCTGGGAACTGGACCTGTGGGGCCGCGTCCGGCGCGAAACCGAAGCCGCCGACGCCACCCTGGAGGTCGCGGAAAACGACCGGCGCGGGGTGTTGCTGTCGGTGCTGTCCGAGACTGCCCAGGACTACATCCAGCTGCGCGGGGTGCAGAGCACCCGGGCGGTGACCGAGCAGAACCTGGAGGTGGCGCGGCACAGCCTGCAACTCTCGCGACTGCGCCTGGCCGATGGCGTGGCCACCGACCTGGACGTTGCCGAAGCCGCGGCCCAGGTGGCAACCATCGAAGCCCGGTTGCCGGCCCTGGAGCAACAGCAGGCGCAACTGATCAACGCCCTGAGCCTGCTGCTCGGTGAACCGCCCCAGGCCCTGCACGCCGAACTGGCGGCCGACGCCCCGGTGCCGCAAACCCCGCCTCAGGTGGCGATCGGCCTGCCATCGCAACTGGCGCAACGGCGCCCGGACATTCGCCAGGCCCAGGCCCGGCTGCATGCCGCCACCGCCAGCATTGGCGTGGCCGAGGGCGATTTTTACCCGCGCATCACGCTGTCGGGCAACCTCGGCTCGCAAGCCATGCAGCTTGCGGATTTCGGCTCCTGGGGTTCACGCCAGTTCAGCATCGGTCCGCAGTTCAGCCTGCCGCTGTTCGACGGCGGGCGCCTGCGCGGCATGCTCCATCTGCGCGAGGCGCAACAGCAGGAAGCGGCCCTGGCCTACCAGCAGACCGTGCTCCGTGCCTGGCATGAAATCGATGATCAGCTGACCCGCTACAACGCCAGCCAGCTGCGCCGCGACAGCCTGGCCGAGGCCGTGCACCAGAACCAGATCGCCCTGCGCACTGCGCAGCAGCAATACGTGGAAGGGGTGGTGGATTTCGTCAACGTGCTGACCGTGCAAGGCGCGTTGTTGACCACGCAGGAACAGTGGGTCGAAAGCTCGGCCGGCGTGTCGCTGGCCATGGTTGGCCTGTACAAGGCCCTGGGCGGCGGCTGGGAGTCGGTGTATCCGCTGGCGGACGCGCACGCCGCCCGCTGAAGACGGTCTTTGCCTGGAGATATAAAAAAGTGTAATGATAATTGCTCTCAATCACGTGTGCGGTTCCTTTCATGGAAGCAACGACTGACGGCAAAGAGCAGGTTCATCGCCTTTACCGCGATCATCACGGCTGGCTGCAAGGCTGGCTGCGCAAGCGCCTGGGGGATCGTGAGCACGCGGCGGACGTGGCGCAGGACACCTTTCTGCGGCTGCTGGTCTCGGGGCGGTTTCCCGGGCCACTGGAAAGCCGCAGTTACCTGGCGCAGATTGCCCGCAACCTGGTGATCGACCAGTGGCGCCGCTTGCGCATCGAGCGCGCCTACCTGGAAAGCATCGCCCACCTGCCCGAGCCGGAGTCGCCGTCGCTGGAGACCCGCGCGCTGATTCTCGAAACCCTGATGCAGATCGACGCCATGCTCGATCGCATGCCGGAAAAAGTCCGCCAGGCCTTTGTCCTCTCGCAGTTCGAAGGCCTGAGCTACGCCTGCATCGCCGAGCGCCTGGAGGTCTCGGTCAGTTCGGTGCAGAAGTACATGATCCGCGCCATCCAGGCCTGCTATCAGGTCATCTACGAAGAATGAAACGCCACGACGCGCCGATTGCCCCGTCCATCGTCGAGCAGGCCAGCGAATGGTTGATGCTGCATTGGGGCGGCGAGATGGACTCGGCTCAGCGCCAGGCTTTCGCCCGCTGGCAAACTGCCGATCCCGAGCACCAGCGTGCCTGGCAGCGCCTGCAGCAGTTGCAGCAGACCCTGGGCGCCGTGCCCGCCGAAAGCGCCCGTGCGGTGCTGCGCGATGTGCCGGACGCGCAACGACGTTCGGCGCTCAAGCTGCTGGGCCTGCTGTTGGTGGCCGGGGGCAGTGGCTACCTGGTGCAGGGCAGCCAGCCCTGGCGCAGCGCCTTCGCCGAGCAGCGCACCGCCACCGGCGAGATTCGCCACCTGACCCTGAGCGACGGCACGCGCCTGGACCTCAACAGCAACAGCGCCGTCGACTTGCGCTACAGCGCGCAGGAGCGACGCATCCGCCTGATCAGTGGCGAGATCCAGCTGAGCAGCGGCCATGACCCCTCGCGGCCATTGATTGTCGAGACCGATGCCGGCGACATCCAGGCCCTGGGCACGCGCTTTACCGTGCGCGATGTCGACAACGGGACCCGGGTCGGGCTGTTCGAAGGCGCGCTGCGCATCAGCCCGCGCAACGCCCGGCCGGTGCACCTGGAGGCCGGCAACAGCCTGTGGTTCAGCGCCCGGCAGGTCGCGGCCAATCAAGCGTTGGACCTGAATGCCAGCAGCTGGAGCCAGGGCCGGCTGATTGCCGAGCGCCAGCCCTTGGGGCAGTTCATCGCCGAACTGTCGCGTTATCGTCCGGGCGTATTGCGCTGTGACGAAGAGGTGGCGCACCTGTTGCTGACCGGGGTGTTCCCGCTCAATGACAGCGACGCGATCCTTGCCGCCCTGGAGCGCTCGCTGCCGGTGCGGGCCCAGGCCGTGACCCGTTACTGGGTCACGCTCAAGGCCCGGGTGTGACCCCCGCAAAAAAATAACTGCAGGCCCCTTGTCGATTTTGTCGTCTGGTCCGGGATAGCTGTTGAAAGCCGATCGAGACGCATTCTCATGGGGAGTTCCGGAATGCCTTACCAACCGTCACCGTCCACCCAAACCCTGAGCGCCGCCGTGCGCCGTGGCCTGTTCGCCGGCCTGCTGGCGGTCGCGCCGCTGGTGCCCTGTGTGGCCCAGGCCGCCGAGGCCAGCCAGAGCGAGTCGCGCCAGTACAACATCGCCGCCGGCAGCCTCGACCAGGCCCTCAATCAATTTGCCAGCGCGGCCGGGATCCTGTTGTCGGTGGATGCGCAAATGACCCAGGGCAAGCGCAGCGCCGGCCTGCAAGGGCGCTATGACGTGGCCCAGGGCCTGCAACGCCTGCTGTTGGGCAGCGGCCTGCAAGCCCTGCAAGCGGGTGGCGGCTGGATGTTGCAACCGGCCCCGGCGGACGGTCCGCTGCAACTGGGCGCGACCCAGGTCAGCGCCGCTCAGGTCGAGGAAAGCGCCTGGGGCCCGGTGCAGGGCATCGTCGCCAAGCGCAGTGCCACCGGCAGCAAGACCGACTCGGCGCTGGTGGAAATCCCGCAGACGATCAACGTGGTCACCGCTACCGAGATCAAGGCCCGTGGCGCGCAAACGGTGACTGAAGCCTTGCGCTACACCCCGGGCATGACCGGCGGTGGCTTCGCTGATCGGGTGAAGATTTTCGATGAGCCGACCTCGCGCGGCTTCACGCCGACCCCGCTGTACCTGGACGGCCTGCACCTGCCCTATGGCGGCGGCAGTACCGGCGGCGCGCTGCAGATCGACCCCTATACCCTGGAGCGGATCGAAGTGCTCAAGGGCCCGTCATCGGTGCTCTATGGGCAGAACCAGCCCGGCGGCCTGATCAACATGGTGTCCAAGCGCCCCACCAGCGAGCAGCGCAACCAGGTCAAGCTTGGCGTCGGCAGCTACCACCGGGTCAATGGCGCGTTCGACTTCAGCGGCCCGCTGGATGAACAGCAACAGTTTTCCTACCGCCTGGTCGGGCTAAGCAAGAAAGGCAACGACCAACTGGACCACACCAACAGCCAGCGCAGCCTGCTGGCGCCGAGCCTGACCTGGAACCCCAACGACGCCACCAGCCTGACGCTGTATGCCCAGGCCCAGCGCGATGACGGCCTGGCCGACTACCAGGCGCTGCCGGCCATCGGCTCGCTGACGCGCGGGCCCAATGGCAAGAAGATCGACCGCGACCTGTTTCTCGGCGACTCCCATTACAACAACTACAAGCGCGACCAGTACGTGCTCGGCTATGACTTCAGCCACGGGTTCAGCGACGACCTGAAATACCGCCAGACCGCACGCTATATCGACACTCGCGACGCTTACCGGGGTTTCTACCTCAGCCGTTTCGTGGATAACGGCGGCGTCACCGACTACACCCAGACCACCCGCACCAAGCTCGACTGGCAACAGCACAACAGCGCCTACACCCTCGATAACAACCTGGAGTACCACTTCAATACCGGCCCCCTGGAACACACCACGCTGGTGGGCCTGGACTACCGCAACTTCAACCGCAAGTACACCGGCTACAACGCCTACGGCGTGCTGCCAATCAACCTCTACGGGCAGAACAACAACTACAACACCGACAGCGTGACCCCGAGCCTGACCACCAAATGGGACAACACCATCCGCCAGACCGGCCTCTACGCCCAGGACCAGATCAAGCTCGATCAGTGGATCCTCACCGTGGGTGGGCGCAAGGACTGGGCCGAAGTGGAAAACAAGGACCTGCTGGCCCACTCCATCGTCGAGCAGAAGGACCAGAAGTTCACCGGTCGCGTCGGCCTGACCTACCTCACCGACTTTGGCCTGGCGCCCTACGTCAGCTACTCGCAGTCGTTCCTGCCGACCATCGGCACCAGCGCCCCGGACCGCGGCGGCCAGCCCTTCAAGCCGACCGAGGGCGAGCAGTATGAAGTCGGGGTGAAATACCAGCCGAACGACAAGACCCTGATGACCGCCTCGGTGTTCCAGATCACCCAGAAAAACGTCAAGACCGGCGACCTGGACTACCCCGAGTACGAGATCCAGGACGGCGAGGTGCGCTCGCGCGGGGTGGAGTTGGAGCTCAAGTCCAGCATCGACAACATCGACATCCTGGCCGCCGCGACCTACATCGACGCGTTCTACACCAAGACCAATTACCCCTCCGACAAGGGCAACCGCAGCGAGGCCCAGGCCCCGGTCTCGGCCACCTTGTGGGGCAACTACCACTTCACCCGGGCGTTGCTCAACGGCCTGACCGTGGGCCTGGGCGCGCGCTACACCGGGAAGAAACCCGCCGACTCGGCCAACAGCTTCACCACCCCGTCCTTTGTGGTCTACGACAGCACCATCAGCTACGACATGGGCAAGCTGACGCCGAGCCTGCGCGGCTTGCAGACCAGCCTTAACGTGCAGAACCTGTTCGACCGCGAGTACATCTCGGACTGCAACTACTCGTTTGGCTGCTACTACGGCCAGGAACGCGTGGCCTCCCTGGAAATGACCTACGACTGGTAAACCCCGGGTTTCAACGACGCGGCAAGGGTGTCAGCATGGCCTCCTTGCCTAATGCCAGTCAGTCAAGGGCAAGCACTGTCAGGGTGGCGAGGGAGCTTGCTCCCGCTGGGCCGCGCAGTGGCCCCAAAAAGGCGACGGCTACACCCGGAGCCCCGGCCGGCACCACGGGAGCAAGCTCCCTCGCCACAGGTTATGTTTTGCTCGCTCTAGCGCTTAGCTGATCGGCATTAGCCCCCTTGCCGCGGTCATTTCAGGAGAAGCCCCCATGCTGTCCCATGTATTTATCGGCGTGAACCAGTTCGAAAACGCCCTGGCGTTTTATCAGCCCCTGATGGCGGCGCTGGGCCTGGAGGTGAAGTTTCTCGATCACCAGC
>NZ_ATLP01000132.1:0-11087 GCF_000416215.1 Pseudomonas sp. CF161 | reverse complement strand
ACCAGCACCCCTGGGCCGGCTGGAAACACCCCGAGCACGAGCGGCCGCTGTTCGTGATCGGCCGGCCGTTCGACGGTGAACCGGCAGCACCCGGCAACGGCCAGATGTTGGCCCTGCTGGCCGCCGACCGCGCCACCGTCGACCGCGCGCACGCCCTGGCCCTGAGCCTCGGCGCCCACTGCGAAGGCCCGCCGGGCCTGCGCCCGCATTACCACGCCGAGTACTACGGCAGCTATTTTCGCGACCCCGAAGGCAACAAGCTGTGCCTGGTGTGCCACCACGACCGCTGAGGGCGGGCGGCTACTGCGGGAACACCTCGATATGGCCTTCGACCAGGGCCAGCAGCGCCGCGTCCAGGCTTGGCCGCAGGCGCTGATAGGTGTGCTCGCAGGCGGCGAACAGCGGGTCCTGGCAGATGTTTGATAGCGGATCAGGCTGCTGCTCCCGTAGCTGGCGCTGGCGCTGGTCGGCCTGTTCCAGGGCGGCCGCCAGCTCATCGAGTTGCAACCGACGCAGTTCGGCCAGCACCTGGGGCAGATGGAAGTACAGGGCACAGTCGAAGCCTTCCCACTCTTCATAACCGAGCCATTCATGCAGGGTCATAAAGCTGCGCAAGGGCGCTGGCAGCGCCTGCAACTGATCCAGGCACAACCCGTACTCGCGCTTGAGGCCATGCACCGTTTCGACGGCACCGGCAATCAGGCCCAGGGCCCGCTCCGGGTCCCGGTGATGGGTCCGCAGCATGCGCTGGGTCAGGCTGAAACGCGCTTGCTCCAGGGCCGCCAGGGCCCGCGGCAACTCGTAGCCCGCCGCGCGCAGGTACGCCTCGGCTTGTGCGGCGGGCAAGCCTGTCTGAGCCACCAGATGCTGCACGGTCTCGGCCCGAAAGCGCTCAGCGGCCAAGGCCACATCACCGGCACAGTGTTGCAGCAGGGTCCGCGCATGGCGCACGCCCACCGGCACCGCCTGGCGCAGTTGCTGCAATGCCTGGAGTTGGGTGCTGTCCATCGTTCTGTCGGCCTCGTTATCGGATGCAGTCATCGGCCCGCCCTAGCCCGCCAATTGCCAGGCCTGGGCCAGCAAATCGGCGAGCCGTGGGTCCCGGGCGGCCTCCAGGGTGCGCACCTTGCGATGCCGGCGAAACTTGCCGCCGCCCTCCAGCAACTGCTCCGGGTCCTGCAGCAGGAAGCCCTGGCTGAACTCCAGCGTCACATGTTCGCGGTAGGCATAAATGCCGCAGAACGGCTGCGCCTGGCTGAACAGGATGCCGCCGTACTTCACCGTTTCACTGGCCATCGGGCACACCTTCAGCACCTGTTCGCGCAGGCATTCCACCAGGGCCAGCAGCTCGGGCTGGGCCAGGCGCAGATCATGCAGCAGGGTCTGCAGCGGATCCTGGGCCAAGTCTGTGTCCCTGTTCATTATTTAGCCCCCGGCTCGACAAAAAGCGGCGCGCCGTAGCGCTTGAACGAACGCGTGGAAGATTCCCCGACGTGGTGCCACCAACTGAGTTCCATGGCACCCCGGGCGTCCATGCGCGTGGCGATTTTTTCGGCAATCAGCGGCTCGCCGTCGAACTGCCGGACCACCGTCAGCGGCGGGCTCCAGCTCTGCGTGTCGGCGCTGAAGCGGCTGACTTGCACCTCATCCATCGGGGCGCTGCCGGGCCGCGAGCCCGAGGCATTCCAGTACCCGATCAGGTTCCAGACCAGCATGATATTGCCCGCCGCATCGACCTCGGGCGTGATGAAAAACGGGGTCTGCCAGCGCTGCAGGGACGCCAGGGTCCGGGGCGCGCTCCAGGCCTGGCGCGCCGCCTCATAGCGGGCGACCTGGATCCCCGCTTCCGGGCCGCTCCAGACCGTCACCGCATTGCCCGCCGGGTCCATGGCCAGGGGTGGAAAACCGTCGAGGTTGTTGCGCTTGCGCTGCGGGTCATCGAGCTGGGTCTGCTGCCATTTGTCGGTACGCGGGTTGTAGTGAGCAGAAAACAGGCCGTCGGTCTGATACCACAGCACCGCCACATCGCCGCGCCGGGCGCCCGCCACTACCGGTCGGCCCACCATGTAGTCGGACGTCGCGAGCGATCGCGGGCGGCTCCATTGCCGGGCTTGCGGGTCGTAGCGTGCCACCAGCAACGACGCCTCGAACGAGCCGGAAAACAGAAACGTCTTCACACTTTGCTGGCGCCAGGCGAGCGTGGCGAAACCGGAATCATCCACCACCAGCCGCTGCGCATCGACGCCGTAGGAGCGGCTGCCGATATCGCGATTGACCTTTTGCGGTTCGCTCCAGGTCTGCTGCCGGGCGTCATAGCGGGTGCTGCGCAGCTCATGGGGGATGGGCGAACCCGGGGTCGCTGCGCCTCGGGGCTGCTGGTCCCAGGCCACGAACACATTGCCCTGGGCGTCGATATCGGTTACCGGGCCGATGGACTTGTTGGTCGTGTCCCCCGGGTAGTTTCGATCCAGGCGCAGTGGCGCGCCCCAACGCCCGCTGTCGGCCTGATAGCGCACGCTGAACACGGTATTGCCGATCTCGCTCTCGGGGCTCCAGACCACGGTCAGGTTGCCTTGCCCGTCGGCCACCAGCGAAGGCGCGAACACATGGAAACGCTCGTTGCCCTGGGCGAGGATGGTCTGCTCATCGCTCAAGCGGCGGCTGCCGGCCTCGTAGCGCGCGGTCTTGAGCAGAAAACGCGCACCGCTTTCAGGGAACTCGAACCAGACCACCATGGCCTTGCCATCGCCACCGAGCGGCGACTGGTACTGGAACTGACGCGAATAATCGCCGTGGCCGACCTGCTCGCTCCAGCCTTGACCAGCCGCCTGGACCTGCATGGACACCGGGGTCGGGCGCGGCGCGGGGGGCTGTTCACTGGCCTGAAGCGCCAGCGGCAAACAAGCGCTCAACAGGCCCAGCAACATCGGCAGGGCGGCTCTGGCCGAGCCCCGGTAGGGTGCGATTCCTTTCACTTGAACATCCTGTCTGAGGGGGCGCCAATAACGACCGTCATCCGCGCCGTGGGATTCTCCTGAAGTCCGGGGCAAGAGGCAACCCGAGGCTGTCGCCAGCGCCACCCTATAGACGGGCCGAGGGTGCAGCGGCGAGTATTGGCCCTTTCGCCGTACACACCTGGATTGATCCCTTATGAGCAAACTCGCCTGCTGCTGTGGACATGTGATCGTCGACCAGACCGACGACCTGCCGTACAAGGCCAGCCTGCTGCGGGACCAGGAACAATCCATATTCCAGGAACGCACCCAGGACAGCGTCAAGCGCTTGCTGCAGGCGGTGAGCAACGATGGACTCGAGCAGTTGATCGCCGAGCAGTACGGCAACACGCCCTGGAGACCCCGACCCGATGAGCTGTTCCAGGATCAATTCACCAGCATCCAGGTCGCCTCGATGACCTGCCTGTATGAATGCCAGAACTGTGGCCGCCTGTGGGTCCAGCGAGCGGGCAGCCAGCAGTTCGCCTCCTTCGCCCCCGACAGCGGCCAGTACCTGGCCGTGTTGGCCAACCCCGTGCCCGAGACACCTGAATGAACACCACCACCCTGCTGCTCTACACCACCAGTTGCCTGATCGGCGCACTGATTCCCGGCCCCACTTCATTGCTGGCCATGGCCAACGGCACCTCGCGCAATGGCCGGCTGGTGGCGGTGGGCATGGCCGGCGCGGCGCTCTCGGATATCTTGATCATCGCCGCCGTCGGCCTGGGCCTGGGGGCGATGTTGATGGCTTCGCAGAACCTGTTCCTGGCCCTGAAATGGTTTGGCGTGGCGTACCTGGCCTGGCTCGGCATTCAGTTGTGGCGCAGCCAGCCCCGGGCCCTCGATCCATCGGCCATGGCCGGCGGCAGCCGCAGCGGCGAGGTGTTCTGGCGCAGTTTTTCAGTGGCCCTGACCAACCCCAAGGTGCTGCTGTTTTTCACCGCTTTTCTGCCGCAGTTCATCGACCCCAGCCAACCGACCCTGGTGCAGTACGCGCTGCTGGCGCTGGTCTCGGCAGGGGTGGATATCCTGGTGATGGGGCTCTACGCCGCAGGCGGGGTGCAGGCGGCGAAGGTCCTCACGCAAACCGGCATGCGCCGGCTCAACCGCTGCTGCGGCGCGACCATGCTTTCGCTGGCGGCGTTCCTGGCGGTCTACCGCAGGAGCTGAAAAGGCCTGTGTGCCTCAGGCGTCCCGGCGCACCGTGCCGGACTGGATCGCCGCGCTCAGCGCCTGGGCCAGGGCGTCCACCGAGTAGGGTTTCTGCAAAAACACGAACTCCCGCGAGCCGCCCTGGGCCAGGGCCGGGCTGTAGCCACTGGTGAGGATCACCGGCAGCCCGGGGTACAGCCGGCGAATTTCCTCGGCCAGCTCGATGCCGCTCATGCCGGGCATCAATACATCGGAAAACACCGCTTGAAACGGCGTGCTGCCCTGGGCCAGCAGCTTCAGGGCCTCGGCGGCACTGGTGGCCCATTGCGCGCGATAGCCCAGTTCGACCAGGGCCTGGGCCAGCAAGCCGCCGACCTCGGTATTGTCCTCGACCATCAGCAGGGTCGCGCCCTGGCCGTCGATCCGCTCCGGGCTGGCTGCCACTGGCTGCGCGGCGTCCGGCGCCTGCAGCGAACGCGGCAGGTACAGGGTAAAACGCGTGCCCTGCCCCGGCTGGCTGTCGACCAGCAACTCGCCGCCGGACTGCTTGGCGAAACCGAACACCTGGGACAAGCCCAGCCCCGTGCCCTTGCCCACCTCCTTGGTGGTGAAAAACGGCTCGAAAATACGCTCGATCTGCGCCGGATCGATGCCCGAACCGGTGTCGGCCAGGGACACGGCGACAAACTCCCCCACCAGCCCGGCATGCAACCCCTTGGCCGGGGTGCAGTGCGCCCGCTCGACCGCGATCACCAGCAAGCCCTCACCCTGCATCGCGTCGCGGGCGTTGACCGCCATATTGATCAGCGCGGTATCGAACTGCCCGGCGTCGGCATGAATGAAACACGGCTCGGCGGGCAGCTCGATCCGCAGCTCGATGCAGGCCCCCAGCAACGGGTTGAGCATATCGGCCACGGCTTGCACGCTGTGGCCCACGTCAAAGGTGTGAGGTCGCAGGTTCTGCTGCCGGGCATAGGCCAGTAACTGCCCGGTGAGCTTGCTGGCCCGCTCGACGGTGTCGGAAATCGCTTCGATGTAGCTCAGCCGCCGCTGCTCGCTGAGGTTGCGCCGCAGCAGGTCAGTGGAGGACTTGATCACCGTCAGCAGGTTGTTGAAGTCATGGGCCACGCCGCCGGTGAGCTGCCCCATGGCTTCCATCTTCTGCGCTTGGCGCAGCACGTCTTCGGTCTTGCGCAAGGCTTCGGCGGCTTCGCGCTCGCTCTGGACGTCACGGCCCACGGCATGAATATGGGTCTGGTCCGGCACGGCCGACCAGGACACGCTGCGGTAAGAGCCGTCCTTGTGCCGGTAACGGCCCTCATAGCTGGAAAAACTCACCCCGCGCGCCAGTTCGGCCACCACCTGGGCCGCGGCCACCCGGTCCTCCGGGTGCAGCAGCTCGTAGGCGCTGCGCCCCAGCAACTCGGCCTCGCTCCAGCCCAACAGCTGGGCCCAGGCCGGGTTGGCGGCGACAATCGTGCCGTTGAAATCGGCAACGATCATCAGGTCGGCGGACAGGCGCCAGATCCGGTCGCGCTCCTGGGTGCGCTGCTGCACCCGCTGTTCCAGGGAATCGTTGAGTTGCCGCAACTGCTCCTCGGCCTGGCGCGTGGCGCTGATGTCGCGGGAGATGCACAGGATCTTTTCCGGCCGGCCCTCGGCATCGAGCATCGGCGTGACCTGTACGTCCCACCATTTACGAGTGCCCAGCAGGGTTTCGGCCACCCCCTGGAACCGCGCCGCGCGACCTTCCTGGGCCGCCGCAATCGCCGCCCGCGCATCGGTGTTGCCCTGGTTCTGCCAGAAGTCGGGCCATGGGCAGCCCTGGATCGCATTGAAGTCACTGACCTCCATGACCCGCATCCCGCCTTCGCTCATAAAGGACAGCTTGCCGTCCAGGTCCAGGACCTTGATGCAATCGTTGCTGCTGGCCAGGACCCGGGTATTGAGTTCACGGGTCTCGCGCAGCGAGGACTCGGTGAGCCGCGCATGCTCGGCCAGCAGCACCTGGTCGCTGGTTTCCACGGTGCAGCACAACAAGCCGATCACGGTGTGTTGCTGTTCGTCGTAGACCGGGCTCATGGAGAACGACCACCACGTCTGATCCTCCCCGGGAAAGCGCTGCATGCGGATCGGCATGTCCTGCAAGCGACAGGCCTGGCCGCGATAAACCTGCTCCACCAATGGCTGGACCTGGGGCCAGGCATCGGCCCACAGGGTTTCGATGGTTTGCCCCAATGCGGTGTCCAGGCGCGGGCCGAGCACCGGTTCATAGGCGTCATTGAACAGGAACATTTTTTCCGGCCCCCAGAGCAGGTACATGCTCTCGGGCGACTCCAGCATCAGGCTCAGGGTGCTGCGCAACAGGCTCGGCCACTGCTCGATAGGCCCCAGGGGCGAGGTCGACCAGTCATGGGCACGGATCGCAGCGCCCGCCTTGCCGCCGCGAGGGACTGGGGTGCTGGAGATGGCGGGAGAAGACTCATTCATGGACGGAACACTGCAAAGAAGGAGGTATGGACGCTGTGGGCCGCTGGTGCAGCGCAGAATACCCGAGCCGTAGGGCCGACGATAGTTAATGCCGCCGCCTGATGGCCCTAGGCCTCGCCGTAGCGCCCGCAGCCGATTGCGTCGCGATGTTATGCAAAGGCGACCCGGGCATTGAGTGGCCCGACCGCTTGCTATAGAACCCATTGGCGGCCCGCGCCGCGCCTGCACTCATTTGCCCTGAAGGTTCGCCCATGACACTCAATAACAAGAAGATCCTGCCCCTGGCCCTCTCGCTCCTGCTGCTTCAAGGCGGCGCCGCATTCGCCGCCGAGGCACCGGCCTCGAACCTGCTGACCGCCGCCGTGGCCTGGAAGCAGACCGCCGCCGAGTTCCAGGCCCTGTATTACCAGGGTTTCAACATCGCCCGCCTGCGCCTGGACCAGGCGTTGCAAGCGCACAAGGCCGGCGACAAACCCCTGGCCATCATCAGCGACATGGACGACACCGTGCTCAGCAGCAACAGCTACTGGGGCTACATGATCAACGCCGACCAGGAGTTTTTCGACGATGCGGCCTGGGACAAATGGGTCGCCGAAAACGGCCCGGTAGCCACCCCGGGCGCCGTGGAATTTCTCGATTACGCCAAGTCCAAGGGCGTCGAAGTGTTCTACGTCACCAGCCGCGACCAGGGCGAAAAAACCTACGAATACGCCCTGGCCAACCTGCGCAAGAACGGCCTGCCGTTCGCCGATGAACAGCACCTGACGGTATACCGCGACAGCTCGAACAAAGAGCCACGCCAGCAGGAAATCGCCAAGGACCATCAGGTGGTGGTGATGCTCGGCGACAACCTCAACGACTTCAAACGCAAATACTACGTGGCCGACGTCGAACAACGCCGCGCCCTGATGACCGCCGACAAGGCCCAGTTCGGACAGCAATTCATCCTGTTCCCCAACCCCACCGACGGCCATTGGCTGAAAGCCATCTTCGGCGACTCCGAGCCCCCGGCCAGCGCCGAAAACCGCGCCAAGTTCAAGGCCGCGGCGGCGTCTACGACGTGGAAGCCGTGAGGGGTTAAGCCGCGGTTCTTGACCAACGCGCCCGTGCGAGGCTCAGGATGACGAATGGCTGAATAGCAGAGAGTCAGACTAAATATCACGTGATTTAAGCGATATTTCTCTGTGTTTTTCAGCGATTTCTTATATCCACGAGCCACGTAGACCCTGCACGCTCCTGCCGGCTAAACCCAAGCACGCCCACTTTGAGGGCGTGCAATCAAGCGCAGATTGTTCTTTCGCTTGATGTGGGTGACACGTTGCCGGGAGCACACCATGCCAAGCCAATCCGACCTGCGCTTCACCTTCAGCATTGGTAACGCGTCTTTTGACGTTGTTGAGTTCACGTTGCATGAAGCGTTGTCCGAGACCTTTCATCTTTGCGTCGAGCTGACTAGCGCCAACCCGGCCATCGACTTTGGGCAGGTGCTGGATCGACCGGCGCTGCTGACGCTTTGGCATGGTGAAACTCCCGTGCGCTATGTGCATGGCGCCGTGTCCTCTTTTGTTCAGCATGACAGCGGCTTCAGGCGCACACGCTATTCAGCGGTGGTCGAACCGCGCCTGGCACGGTTGAAGCTCAGCTCGGACTGGCGAATTTTCCAGACGCTGACTGTTCCGCAGATTACCGAGGCGGTGCTCAAGGCTCATGGCCTCACCCAGGATTACGAACAACGGGTCACCAACGAACATTTATCCCGCGAGTACTGCGTGCAGGCGAGCGATACCGACTACCACTTTGTCGAGCGCATCATGCGCGAGGAAGGGTTCTTTTATTCCTTTCGCCACAGTGCCGAAGGTCATCAACTGGTCCATAGCGATCGCCTGTTTATTCACGGTCGGGTGGGTGATGAGCCGGTGCAATACAACCCAACGCCTGGCGGTGATCAGCCGCAACCGGCTCTGCGGCGCTTTGCCTACAGCGAAAACGTGCGCACCGCGCGCCAGACCCAGCGCGACTACACCTTTCACCACCCTCGCTACAGCCATCAGCACAGTCGTGACGGCGTCAATCTCGACCATCAAGGCCGCCAGTACGAACGCTACGATTACCCGGCCCGCGCCAAGTTCGACGAGGCAGGTAAACCCTTCGCTGAAAACCGTTTGCGTGGTCATCGGCGTGATGCACGCATGGCCCTGGTGGAGGGTGATGATCCGCGCTTACAACCCGGCATTTCCTTCACTCTCGCGGGCCACCCACGGGAAGACATGAACCGTGGCTGGCGCCCTGTGAGCATCGTTCACCACGGAAAACAGCACACCAGCCAGGCTGAAGAAAGCGCCGAAGCACAACTCGGTACTCACTACAGTTACAAAGCCGAACTGGTTCCCGATGACACCGAATGGCGCGCCGAACCGCTGCCCAAACCACTGATCGATGGCCCCCAGAACGCCACGGTGGTCGGCCCTAAAAATGAGGAAATATTTACCGACGAATACGCCCGAGTGAAGGTGCAATTTCCCTGGGATAGGGACGGAAAAGAGGACGAATACAGCTCCTGCTGGATCCGTGTTTCGCAAAACATCTCGGGCGCGACCTGGGGCCATATGGCCATCCCTCGTATTGGCCAGGAGGTTATCGTCTCCCACTACAATGGCGATCCCGATCAACCGATCATCACTGGCCGAACCTACAACCGCCTCCAGCTGCCGCCCTATGAGCTACCTCGGCACAAGACCCGGATGACCCTCAAAAGCAAAACCCACAAGGGCGAAGGCTTCAACGAACTGCGCTTCGAGGACGAAAAGGATCAAGAGGAAATCTACGTCCACGCCCAGAAAGACCAGAACATCCACATCAACCACGACGAAACCACCTTCGTCGGCCACGATCGCAGCGAGCAGGTCGAGCACGATGAAACCATCAGCATCGGCCACGACCGCAAAGAGACGGTCGGCAATGATGAGCAGGTCAATATCGGCCAAGACCGGCGCCACGATATCGGCCAGGACGACTCCCTGACCATCGGCCGCAACCACACCATCCGCACCGGCAAAGACCGCACCGAAGAAGTCGGTAACCACCGCCGCGACAAGACTACCGCCAATCACTGGGTCAGCATCGGCGGGCACCAGGAACACAACGTGGAAGGCCGATCCGAGCTACAGGCAGGCCAGGCGATTCGCCATCGCTCGCAGGTCATCGAACTACAAGCCGGCGAAGTGATGCGCATACGTGGCCCTGGCGGGACCATCACCTTGCACGATGGCGGCATCACCCTGGACGGCGTTGCCATCAACATCAAGGGACCGCTGAAACAGCAGGCTGCCGGCAGCGGCTACACGTTGTCCCTAAATGGCCAGCCAATGCCCGGTCTTCCCCTTGATCCGAACAGCCTGCCACTGTCCGAGTAGCGGCCCGGCCCCAGGAGCGCTTTAGATGCTTGTCAGCTTCCCCTTCCTGCGCAACGCCGATCTTCAAGAGACGGATACGATCGACGATGGCACCTTCAATCTGGGCGAGAAAAGCGGTAAAGGGGCCTTTCCCGTCAGCCACCAGTTCGGCTGGCATGGCGGCGTGCACCTGGTAGCCCCAGGCGCACCGAACGATCCCGAGCCCGTCCGCGCCATCGCCGATGGTGAGGTTGTGTTTGCCCGTCACAGCGACCCGATGCCGCTCAACAGCGCCAGCGCCGAGATCCAGGCCGCCCACCCATTGCTGTACTACACCGGCTGGACCAGCAATGGCGTCATGCTCATCAAGCACCAAACCGAGATCGGCGAAGGGGTGAGTGTGACCTTCTATTCCATCTACCAGCACCTGCACATCGTGGCCAACAAGCCGGGCACCGAAACGCCGCTGAAAAAAGGCGACAAGGTCTACCGCAAAGACCCGATCGGCAAGGCCGGGGCCGTCTACGGAAAACCCAATCGTATCCACTTCGAGATCGTCGCCGACCAGCGCAACGTGGAAGCGCTCATGGGCCGCAGTGCTGGCCCACTGACCGCCCCGCAAGGCCGGCGCACCAGCGTATGGGGCGACATGCATATCGTGCTGCCTGCCCGTACACCTCTCTACGCCCAAGACCCTCGTACCGTGACGGCATTCTATGTGCTGCCTGTTGACCCCTATGGGTACAGCCTCACTAGCCTGGGCTTAGGGCTTAGCAACAACACCCTAGAGTCGGTCGCACGACGCTTCCACACCACTCCCGAACGCATCCGTGAGCTCAACGGTACACCCGCCAAAGCACCTAACTGGTGGTCAACGGTAACGACGGGAACTACGGTCGCCCAGCGCACCATTCGCGTACCGGCCCAGTACGGCGCCGCAGCGAGTGCACCGCCCTCGGACCTGACCCTCGACGATTGGCGTACTTGGCAAGTCACCCGCAGTAGCGTGACACCGGCTGATCTCATCATCAGCCTGAGCGAAGTGCGAGGAACCATC
>NZ_ATLP01000131.1:0-208 GCF_000416215.1 Pseudomonas sp. CF161 | reverse complement strand
CGGCCAGCTCGGCCAGGCGCAGGCGGCCGCCCTTGGTGTGGGCGACAAACCCCGGCTCGGCGTCTTCCAGCCAGGCGGCGAACTCGGCCGGGGCATCGATCCACGGGTAATGGCCCCAGCCCGGCTGGAGGCTGATACGCAGGTCGGCCCGCGCTAGGATCGCCGACCAGGCCGCGGCCTGGGCAATGCCCAGCATCCGGTCCTGATC
>NZ_ATLP01000130.1:0-24669 GCF_000416215.1 Pseudomonas sp. CF161 | reverse complement strand
GACTCCAGCAGCGGCAGCGCGGTGTCGGCCCGCAGTTGCTCCCACAGCGGCACAAAGGCCCGGCAGCGGGCGTAGCCCCGGCCCATGCGGCGGTACTGCGCCGGGCTCCAGGGTTGGGCGGAAAACTTGTGGGCGAACCACGCGGGCCTGCGGCTCAGGGCCTGGTGGATCAGGCGGCGAATCGGCAGCGGCGCCATCAGCGCCGGCAACCGCCGTTGCCAGAGAAACGCCCCCACCGGCGCCAGCAGCACATTGCGCGCGAAGTGCCCGGGGCGGCGCGCCAGGGCGTGCAGCACAACCAGCGCATTGACCCCGACCGCCATGATCGCCTGCCCTGGTTCGGTCAGCGCCAGCAGCGCCTCGGCGTAGGCCGCGAGGTCGGTGCAGGGCGGTTGCGGGTTGTCGCCAAAACCTGGCAGTTCCAGGGCGTGCACCCGGTAGCGGGCAAAGTGCGGCACGGCGTCGTCCCACCAATCGGCGGCGCTGCCATTGCCGGCCAGCAGGTACAGCAGGGGCTTTTCCATCAGGGTTCCTTCAGGCACGCGGGGCGGCCCCGGGGTGGCGGCGGTCATGGACAAACAACCACAGCAGCGGCGGCAATAACGTCAGCAGGGCCAGGCTGTCGAAGGCCAGGTGCGACCCCATCTGCACCTGGAGCGAGACCCAGATGTCCTGGGGCGCCCAGAGCAGGATCCCGGCCATCAACCAGGCCCAGGCGTTGGCGTGGTGCAGGCGGTCACCCAGGCGCACCAGGGCCAGCAGGTACAGCGCGTAGCTTTGTAGGGTGGCGCCGAACAGCGCCAGCCACCAGACCTGCTGCGCCCGCGCGGCAGGCGGTGCGGCCTGGCCCCAGAACAGCTGTTCGATGCCTTGCAGGTAATCGGTAAAGAGTCCGCTGTGGCCAGCCCAGGTCAGCAGCACGCCGGCCAGCAGGTGGACCAGCGCCGCGGCATACAGCCAGAGCACCAGGGCGCGGCGCAGGCCGGGCTGCGGCGAAGAAGAGGAGGGCAACATTCCATGTCCTGTCGGGGGGCGTCGAGGCGGGGAGTGTAACGATTTTTAGCGGGCCTGCGTGGCGTCGATGGGCCCTGGCCGCTGGGCAGGGGCCGTCCCGCCGCGCTGCCATTGTCCTCGGCGGACGGTTAGAATCGCCGACGTTGCCGCGCCGGCCTGGCGTGGCGCCACAACCAGGGAAGATCGATGTCACGTGCGTCGCTGCTGCAACCTTTCACCCTCCTGCTGCTGGTGCTGCTCGCCGGATGCGCCGGCCAACCCCAGCCGCTGCCGGACACCCCGCACCGCACGCAATTGATCGGGCAGATCGTCGCCAAGTCGGGCATGGTCCGCACCCTCGATTCCCTTGAGCAAGCGCCCCCGGCCAAGCCCCTGCCCAGCGTCGACGAGCTGATTGTCGAGCGCAAGCAACTGATGGGCTTCCTGTTGCCGGACGCCTACTGGGCGCTGTACCGCGACAACCTGGAGCAGTTCAAGCTGGAGATGGCCGAGGTCAAGGTCAAGTCGCTCACCGAGTACAAGCGCCTGTACCGCACGCAACTGGTCAAGGCCAGCGACAGCCAGCTCGAGACCCTGGCCACCGCGCCGGACATGGAAGCCACCCCGGTGTTCAAGAAAGTCCTGGGCAGCGACATGGACATCACCTTCCTGTACTTCGACATGGTCAGGGTCCAAACCCTGGTTGCCGTGCAGAGGCACCTCAAGCGCATGGCCCAGATGGACGTGCAATATGACGTTTGCTCGCGCTACAAGGCCTGCTGGAACCCGCGCTGAGCAAGGCCTTCAGGCTTCATGCAAACCGTCGGCGTCGCGCCAGTACAGCGTCGACTCGTACTGAAAGGACAGGATGAAGCAACTGTCGCACTGCTCGCTGATGCGCCTGGCCAGGCGCCGCACTTCATCCATCGCCGAGTGCTCGGGATGTTCCGGGCCGTGGATACGCAAGTGGGCGCGCAAGGCCACGGCAAACTCGCAGCCCCTGCGGTCCTCGGCGTACAGCTGCTGATCGGTGCCGGCCGTGCTGCTTTCAATGTGCATGCCCGATGGCAGGGCCGCCCACAGCCCATCCGCCTGGGGCTGCACCTCGGCCCCGGCGAAGCCTTCGAGGATTCGCCGCAGCAGCGCGTGCTGCAAGTGACGGTCGGCTTCAAGGTGCAGGTCGAGTGCCATTAGGCCTCCAGGGTTGACGCGGACGGTATCGGCCTAGGCCTGCGGTTGCAGCAGTTCGGCACGGGTGATCAGGTGCTTGAAGTGGTGCTGCCAGAGCCGTATCCCCAGTTGCCCGCTGCGGTCCAGGGACGAGCCCAGGGTCAGGTCGGTGATCAGGGTCGGTTGCAGGCCGGCATCGAACAGCGCAAAACCGGCGGCCAATACGCAGGTATCGGTCTGGATCCCGCACACCAGCACCCGCTGCGGCGCCAGGCTGTGCAGGTAGCGCAGGGTCTCGGCGGTCGGCGCATAACCGTGCTTGATAAACACCTTGTCGGCGGCCACCAGGCTTTCGTCATCGGGGGCCGGCTGCCAGCCCAGTTGCCGAGCGAAGGGCGTGCGGCTTTCATCGTGGCGTTCGACCGTGGCCACCGAGGGCATGCGCCCCAGCAAGTGTTCGATACCGCTCACCAGCCACTGCGGCGGGTTGAAGGAGGGCTGTACATCGACGATCAATAACACCTGATCCATGGGCACCTCGGGTGGTGGGGAAACGGCGGCCGGCCTAGTGGTATCGGCCTTCGACCTGGTAAATGGTCAGGCGCTGTTTTTCAGTCAGCCAAAGAAAATTCGAATGCTCGTCGTACTGGCGCACCACGCCATCGTAGGCCTCCATCGCCTCGCGTCCCGGCCACCAGTTGAACGCGTCGGAGTAGGGGCCGGAGGCGCGCATCAGCATGGCCAGGGCAATGTCGAACGCCTTCAGCGTGATATAGCCACCGTGCAGATCGATCAGTTCCCTGGGCGTGAGGTTTTCAACCAGCCGCGCCTGCATGCCTTGATCGGTGTGCACGATGAAATAGTCGCCCAGAGGCGAATACGGCACTTCATCGGTGCAGTCCTTTTCCACCTTGTTGAAGTCGGACAGGGTAAAGCTGCCGTGCACGAAATCCGACAGCGGCGCGTAGGACTTCTCATATTCACCGGTCCAGCCCAGGTTGGCGGCGGACATCATCTTCTGCACGCCGGGGCATTGGCCCTTGGAAAAACGCTCCAGGCGATTCTCGAAATCATCCGCCAGCCAGGCAAAACGCGTGGCCAGGTCGAGGGCCGTGCGCAGCGTGGCCATGGCGGGGCGGATCAGCCCCAGCTTCAACACATGTTCCAGGGTCTGCAGCAGTTCGAGCTGGAACTCGGCGCAGCGCTTGAACACCAGGTCGGCCTGTTCGTGAATCCCCAGGCACTCGGCGCTGCCTTCGGTATGGGCGGCCAGAAACAGCATCTTCCGGCAGGCGGAAAAGTACGGGTTGATATCGATCTTTACATCCAAAACCACGGTCCTTGCTGCAAGGTTGCAGGGCGCTGGGGTGCGCCCTTGGCGGTGTGCAGCAGGTTAAACAAGCGGCGCGAATCTGCAAGCGGTAAGGCGGGCAGATTCGCGCCAGGCAGCGGTTCAGGCGATTTCGTCGTAGACCTGCAGGTTGCCCAGGCGCCACAGCTTGCCGTCCCAGGAGATCACGTCTTCGATGCCCTTGCACAAGGTGTGTTGCCGATAACGCGGGGTGTTGTCTTTCTTGAACCAGCGATTGATCAGGGTGATCGACTTGGGGGAGGAGAACTTTTTTCGCTCGTTCAGGGCCGGCTGCCAGAAGTAGATGATCATCGACTCCACCAGCTCCAAGTAGTGGCGAGAGACGTCGCTGGGGTACTTCACCGACCCCAGCCAGAACCGTTGCTCGCGGAAAATCTGGTCGACCTTGTGGTGGTACCTGAGCCTTGAGAAAAAACTGCCTTCGGTGATGCCGCAGTACTGAATCGAAGCGCTGCGCTCGTATTTGAGCCTGCCGGTGGCCATGTACAGGCCATTACTCCATTCCGGGTTACTTTCGATTTCCTCCAGCGTCAAAGGCCCTCGCCATTCGACGATCAGGGTTGTGTGGACTGACATTGTTCGATCCTTGAATTCACTCGTCCATCGGGCTGGGCAACTGCGTGTGACAACAGCACGACACCCACTCAGTCAGTGGTTTCCAGCACCCGTGGCCGGCGATAGTTGCCGGTGCTGATGCGCATGTAATACGGCTTGTCGGCGCGCAGCAGGTGGGAGGTCGTCACCCCTGGCGCAAAGCCCTTGCCGCACAGGCCGCTGCCTTGCGGGTCCTGGATCACGGTCATGTCCACCACGCCTGCGGGCATGTAGAAGGTGGCGGTTTCTTCGGCGGCGAAGCGGCCGATGAGTGTGCTGTTGGCCTGTACACCCACGTAGCACCCCAGGCTGTTCATGCCTTCGTCGCGGGTGACCACGACCTTGACCAGGCCGGCGGCAGGCGCCTGATAGGCAAGCACGCGGTCCTGGGGGACAGGGTCGGCCTTGCTGTGGGAGACCGGGGCGGAGCGAACGAAGACCGTGCAGGCGGAGGTGGACAGCACAAGGGCTGCCAGGGCCAGGGAGCGAGCAAAATACATAGGGATTCCATTTCCAGGGAGGGACCAACCGCAGGCCCTGTGGGCAAGGCCGCGAAAAAAGCCGCGCATAATATCAATATGATGGCCTTTGCGGTAGGCGACGGTGTGCGGAGGGGGCACCGGTGTGCCCACCGTCGATCTGGCGCTCAGCACGCCGAGCGCCGAGCCGCGCTCGCCAGATCAGCCTGCGACGCTCAAGGCTGCCACACGCTTTTTTCACCCCCCAGCTTGCGGTCAAGAAAGCTCGCGGCACTGATCAACGCCAGGTGCGTCAGGGCCTGGGGCGTATTGCCCAGGTGCCGGCCGTGGCTGTCGAACTCTTCGGCGTACAGCCCCAGCGGGTTGGCGTAGCGCAGCAGTTGCTCGAACTCCAGGTGCGCCTTGTCGAGCTGGCCGGCGCGGGCCAGGCATTCGACGTACCAGAACGAGCAGGCGGCAAACGCCCCCTCGCTGCCGGCCAGGCCGTCGATCTGGCTGTCGTCGTTGCGGTAGCGGTAGACCATGCCGTCGCGCACCAGGGACTTCTCGATGGCTTCCAGGGTCGACAGCCAGCGCGGGTCCTTGGCGCTGACAAACCGCACCAGGGGCATCAGCAGCATCGAGCCGTCCAGGGCGGTGCTGCCGATGTGCTGAACGAAATGCCCGCGCTCCTCGTTCCAGAAGTTGTTCCAGATATCGTCGTATATCGCCTGCCGGGTCTGGTCCCAGCGGGCAAAGGGCGCCGGCAGGGAACGCTTGGAGGCCAGGCGAATGGCGCGGTCCAGGGCCACCCAGCACATCAGCCGCGAATGCAGGAAGTGATGCTGCTCGCCGCGCATTTCCCAGATCCCCACATCCTGGCCCTGCCAGGTGTCGCAGACCTGATCCACCACCTGGACCGCGTGCTTCCAGCCCTGGTGGGAAATGGCTTCGCCGTATTTGTTGACCAGGTACACCGCGTCCATCAACTCGCCGAAGATATCCAGCTGGATCTGCTCGTAGGCCTGGTTGCCGATGCGCACCGGCTGCGCGTTGCCATGGCCCGCCAGGTGCGTGAGTTCGGTCTCGGGCAACTCCTGCTGGCCGTCGATGCCGTACAGGATATTGAGCTTCATCGGCTGGCCATGGCAGTCGCTGACCCGCCCGCGCAACCAGCCCATATAGGCATTGGCCTCGGCGACGAAACCCAGGCGGATAAAGGCGTAGACGGTGAACGAGGCATCGCGGATCCAGGTGTAGCGGTAGTCCCAGTTGCGTTCGCCGCCGGGGGTTTCCGGCAGGCCGAAGGTCGCGGCCGCCAGGATCGCCCCGTGCTTGCGCGAGGTCAGCAGCTTGAGCGCCAGGGCCGAGCGATGGACCATCTCGCGCCAGCGCCCGCGGTAGTTGGATTGGCCGATCCAGTCGCGCCAGAACTTCTGGGTGCGTTGCAGGCACAGCTCGCTGCTGCCCAGGGCGACCCGTGGGTCGTCGATGCCGCCGAGGATGAACTCGGCGCTCTGGTCCTGCTCCAGCACCCACTCGGCCACCGCGCAGTCGCCCTCCAGGCGCAGTGCCTGGCTGGCGACCAGGCGCAGGCCGGGCTGGCCGTCGGCCTCGAAACACACCGCGTCGGCGTCGACTCGGGCCCGGGTTTGGGCCCGGGCGTAGTCGTGGCGCACCGCACAGCGCATGCGTATGGTGGCCTGGCCGCTGACCACCCGCACCCGGCGAATCAGCAACGGCAGGTCATCCTCGCTGTCGCCCACCGGCAGCAGGTCGGTGACTTCCACCACCGCCCGCTCGCTCAGCCAGCGGGTTTGCAGGATGTTGGTGTCCGGCAGGTAGATCTGCTCGCGCCGGGCGTCGGCCAGGTCCGGGGCCAACTGGAAGATTCCGGCAGCGGGGGAGTCGAGCAGCGAGCAGAAGATCGACGGGCTGTCGAACTCCGGCCAGCAGAAGAAATCCACGCTGCCCTTGTCGTTGACCAGGGCCGCGCTGCGCATATCGCCGATGATGCCGTGGGCGTCGATCGGGCTTTGTCGTTCCGTAAGCTGCCGTTGTGCATGCGACTCAGCCATTGCCACGCCCTTTTTCATAAAAGCCGGGATAGAGGCTCATGCCGCCATCGATAAACAGGGTGCTGCCCACGACATAGTCGGAAGCATCGGACGCCAGCCACACCACTGCATTCGCCACATCCTGGGCCTCGCCGATGCGCCCGTAGGGGATCAGCTTCAGCAGTTCCTGCCCGGCCTCGCCCTCGGTGGCCGTGCGGTTGATGGCGGTGCGGATCGCTCCGGGGGCAATGCCGTTGACCCGGATCCGCTGTTCGCTGACCTCCTGGGCCAGGCTGCGCATGAGCATCTCCACCCCGCCCTTGGAGGCGGCGTAGTTCACATGCCCGGCCCAGGGAATCACCTGGTGCACCGAGCTCATGTGGATAATCTTGCCCGCCGCCCTGGAGACCCCGGCACGGATCCCCTGGCGTTGGAAAATCCGCAGCGCCTCGCGGGCACACAGGAACTGCCCGGTGAGGTTGACCCCGATCACCTGATTCCACTCATCGAGGGTCATTTCGGTCACCCGCGCGTCCCGTTGCAGGCCGGAATTGGCCACCAGGATGTCGAGAAAGCCAAAGGCTTCGAGGGTCTTGGCGAACAGCTGCTCGACCTCGTCCTCCTTTGACACATCGGCGCCAATGGCCACGGCCCGGCCACCGCAGGCGTTGATGTCGGCGGCGAGCTTTTGCGCGGGCTCGGGCTGGCTGTTGTAGTTCAGCACGACGCTGGCTCCGGCGCCGCGCCGATACCGGAACTGGCACCGGTGACCAGGGCCACTTGTCCATCGAGGGAGAGCTGCATGGGGCAATCCTTAACTCAGGGAGCGTGATTAGCTGACTGGTGAAGGTGGCCGGGAGTTCAGCGGGTGCGATAAATCCGTGGCGTGTTCAGGGAGGCACGGGTTTCAGGTTCAGGCTCCGCCAGCGGTTGCTGCCGCTGCATCGCTGCGACGCAACCCGCGCAGCAACAGGTTCAGGCCACCCAGGCTTTGCTCGAGTTTTTGTGCCGGGTGCGCGGCATTGGCGATCCACAGGGCGGCTTCCACCAGGCTGCCGTTGATCAGGCGCGCCAGGGCCAGGGGCGCGACGGGCTCCACCACGCGGGCGTCTATCAAATGCTGGAGCAGGGCGCCGAGGGACTCGATGCACTGTTCTTCACCGGCCTGGGCGCTGTCGGCCAGCACCGCCCGGGCATCCTGCAACAGGATGCGCTGGATTTCCGGCTCCAGGGCCATGTGCAGGTAGGCATGACAGCGCTCGCAGAACGCCTGCCAGGGGTCGGCCACCGCGCTGGAAATCGCCTCCAGGCGCTGGTCCATTTCGGCGTCGATCTGCGCCGCCACTGCCGCCAGCAAGCCTTTTTTATCGCCGAAATGGTGGTACAGGGCGCCTCGGGTCAGGCCGGCTTCGGCGGTCAGGTCGTCCATCGAGGTCTGGGCGTAACCCAGGCGGCCAAAGGCCTGGCGCGCGCTGGCCAGCAGCTTGGCACGGGTGGCTTCGATCATTTCGGCGCGGGGGCGGGGGCTCATGGCGGCTACTCATCTGGGCAATGGGGGTTTGACATACGCCGCGTATGTTCGCATTATTTCTCACATACGCACCGTATGTATTTTTACTGCAGCTGCTGTTTATGGCAAGTTGCACGCCCCTGCCGAGGTTGAAAGTCCATGGTTAATCCTTATCGCGAGCTGTTCCATGCCCCGGGCTCTCGCGCCTTTGTCATCGCCGGGATGATCGCCCGCATGCCGATCTCCATGACCGGTATCGGCATCATCACCATGCTCTCCCAGCTCAAGGGTGGTTACGGCCTGGCCGGCGCGGTGGCCGCCACCTTCGCCCTGGCCACGGCGTTTTGTGCGCCCCAGGTGTCACGCATGGTCGACCGCTTTGGCCAGGGCCGGATTTTGCCGATAGCCGCCGGCGTCGGTGGCGGGGCGTTGCTGGCCCTGTTGCTGTGCACCCGCCTGCAGGCGCCGACCTGGACCCTGTTCCTGTTTGCCGCCCTGGCCGGCTGCATGCCGAGCATGTCGGCCATGGTCCGGGCGCGCTGGACCGAGCTGTACCGTGGCCAGCCGCTGTTGCAGACCGCCTATGCCCTGGAATCGGTGCTCGATGAACTGTGCTTTATCGTCGGCCCGCCGCTGTCGGTCGGGCTGTGCGTGGCGGTGTTCCCCGAAGCCGGGCCGCTGGTGGCGCTGCTGGCCCTGGCCATCGGCGTCACCGCGCTGGTGTTGCAACGCGCCACGGAACCGGCGGTGCACCCCCATATCGGTCCGCAGCAGGGTTCGATCATCCGCTCGGTGGAGCTGCGCCTGCTGGTGCTGCTGATGGTCGCCATGGGCACCACCGCCGGGGTGGTGGACGTGGTCAGCGTGGCCTTTGCCCAGCAGCAGGGCCAGCCGGCGGCGGCGAGCATCGTGCTTTCGGTGTACGCCATCGGTTCATGCCTGGCCGGCATTGCCTTCGGCGCCTGGAAGCCGACCTTGCCCTTGCCCCGCCTGTTTATGTACGGCGGCATCGCCACCGCCGTCACCACCTTGCCGCTGCTGATCGTGAGCAATATTCCCGGGCTGTCTGTGGCGGTATTTGTCGCCGGCCTGTTCTTCGCCCCGACCCTGATCGTGGCCATGGCCCTGGTGGAGAACATCGTGCCCCCGGCCAAACTCACCGAGGGCCTGACCTGGCTGGTGACCGGCCTGAGCATCGGTGTGGCCATCGGTGCCGCCAGCTCCGGCTGGCTCGCCGACCACTATGGCGCGCGCAGCGGTTTCTGGGTGGCCCTGGGCGCCGGGGCGGTGGTGTTGTGGACGGCGGTGCAGAGCTGTCGCCGCCTGAGCCGCGGGGCACCACAGGCGGACTAATTTGCAGCGACCTCAATCCGTTCTCTTTACACACAACTGATTGAGGTAAATGCAGTGACCCAACTGACACTGCTGTGCCTGCCCTATTCCGGCGCCAGCGCCATGGTCTACAGCCGCTGGCGGCGCAAGCTGCCGCAGTGGCTGAAACTGCAGCCGGTGGAGTTGCCGGGGCGCGGTGCGCGTTTCGGCGAGCCGTTGCAGACCGATATGCGTGCACTGGCCCGGCAACTGGCCAGCGAACTGCTGCCCAACCTGAAAGCACCCTATGCACTGTTCGGCCATAGCCTGGGCGCCTTGCTCGCCTGTGAAATGGCCCACGCCCTGCGTGCCCTGGGCGCGCCGGAACCGGTGGCCCTGTTCGCCTCCGGCACCGCGGCCCCGAGCATGCGCTCGGAGTACGACCGCGGGTTCTCCGAACCCAAGACCGACGCGCAACTGATCGAGCAGTTGCGTTCCTTGCAGGGCACCAGTGAAGAAGTGCTGGGCAATGAAGAGCTGATGAGCCTGACGCTGCCCATCCTGCGGGCCGACTTTCTGCTTTGCGGGCGCTTCCAGCCGCTCAATCGCCCGTTGCTCACTTGCCCGGTGCATGTACTGGGCGGCAAGGCCGACCGCGCCACCACCGAGCAACTGATCGGCTGGAGCAAGGAAACCCACGGCAGCTTCTCGGTGGACATGCTGGCCGGCGGGCACTTCTTTATCCATGAACATGAAGCCAAGGTGCTGCGAGCGATCAAGGATTACCTGGAGGTGCACCAGCGGCGGCATGGGCACAAGCTTGCATTGAGCGTCTGAGCGGACGCTTTTCCCCTGCAGGTTCGTCCTGCACTCAAGCCCATCCGGCACTGACCCCGAGGGCAGTGCCGGCGCCCTTTACCAGCCGCGCCCCGAATTGACCCAGAAATTCACCGAGAGCGAGGTGGAGACCGACTCCACCTGGTGGAACCAGCCTTCCGGCAGAAACAGCAGGTCGCCGGCCTCCAGGGTCACCCGCAGGAACGTCACGTCCCGGGCCTGGGGGAAGCGTTGGTAGTCCGGCGCATCCGGATTGAAGTCACAGCCGTCGAGCCCGCCTTCGGGCGCCGTGGACCAGGTGCCCAGGGCGGGGCGATGGTGGGGCGCAGCGAGAATAAACGACTTCTGCCCCCAGACCTGGGCGAACAGGTTGTCGGTGTCGTCACGGTGCAGGGGCGTCAGGGTGCCTTTGGGGCCGATCCAGATCCGTGGCGCAATGAACAGCGCGCGGTCGAAATAGGGCGGGTAGCTGATCTGCTCCATCAGTTGTGCCGGCAAAATGTTGTTGCCCATATAGGCTGGCGGTTCGCCGTTGGGCCCCATTTGGGCCGGGGCATCGAGGGACGCGATGAACTCGGCCATGGAGGTGGAGCGAAAATCACGGTCGGTGGAAAAGGTCTTTTTCACGTAGTCGCCGTGGCGGGTAATGCCCTGCAACTCGGCGAAGTGCACCAGGGATTCTTCGCGGCCCATGTTGAACAGTGGCCAGTCATTCAGGGCATTGCTGATCACCAGGGGAATGCCTTCGGGCAGGTAGTGGGCGCGGAAGTCGCCGATCGACAACGCCTGGCGTGCGATCCGCGTTACCTCTCGCTGGACCGGCTGCGCCGCGGAAACCCGCTCGCTGAGCCTTGGCGGCGTCGGGTAGCGCTTGTTCATGTCGACCTTTTCCGCCTGGCCGCCATGCCGTGCGCTTTCGATGATTTGCGGCAGCAGGGTGGCCAGGCCCATGTTGCCGCCGATTTTCAGGCGGCCGCTGGCAAACAGTTCTTCGACGTCGGCCACGCCGCCCATGATGCCCAGAAAGTCTTTTTCCGCGACGTTGATGGTGACATCCGGACGTGGGTGCAGGCCGCTCTGGGTGGTGGTGCGCTCCCTGATTTCGGACCAGAACATCAGGTGGGGGGCGAAGACGAATTGAAAGACGCCTTCGATGCCGACGGAGCCGGCATTGGCGAACAGCTTTGACAGAACGTTCTGCAAATCCACGGCATTCCCTCTAGGTGTATGTGGGCCTGAAGAGGGAACGAAGCCTGAGCCGGAAAATTTATCCAGGGCGCCGGTTGCAGCGCCCGCTATCGACAGGCCCGGGAGTTGACGCCGCATAAGCCAGGCGCAACAGATCGTGAACAGCTCCTCAGTTCAGGCTGCGCCCCTGGCGCCAGTAGCCCATCAGCGTCAGCTCGCGGCGATCCAGGCCGCGCTCGGTGATCAGGTGGCGGCGGATGCTCATCACCGCAGCGGATTCGCCGGCGACCCAGGCATAGAAGTGGCTGTGGGAGGGACTCGCGCGTTCCCAGAGGATCTGTTGCTCGATGTCGACCTCCGGCAGCTTTGTGGCGCGCTGGGTGCCACTGGCCCTGGGTCCCAGGTCCGCCAGTTCGCGGGCGGCATGCAGCATGGCTTCGCCATGGGCGCAGTGCAGCAGGTCACGGGGCAGCCAGTTCAGGCGGGTGTTCGGGCCGGTGCGCAATGGCAGGCAGTCGGCTTCCCCGGGCACTTCAATAAAGGCCTGCACCGCGATGGCTTCGGGGTGATCGGCCAGCTCTTCGAGAATGCCGGCCAGGGCCGGCAGGGCGGTTTCATCGCCAATCAGCAGAATCTGCCGGGCGTCCGAAGGCGGTTGCCATTCATAGCCGCCCGGGTCGTCAGCAAACGCCAGGTTGGGCACGAGCATCTGCAAGCGGTCGCCGACCTGCGCCTGGGTGGCCCAGGCCGAGGCCGGGCCGTTGACCCCATGCAGCACGAAGTCGATGTCCAGCTCGCACGCTTCGCGGCGCAGGTCGCGGATGGTGTAGGTGCGCATGGGCGGGCATTGGCCCTTGCTCATCTGGCGCCTGGCGGCTTGCCAGTCGCCCTGCCGGGGCAGGTTCGACGGCGCACCGTCGGCGCCGGGGAAGAACAGCTTGATCCGTTGGTCCGGGGCCAGGGTGCGGGCCAGGGCAATGTCCGGGCTGGCAAACACCAGGCGCGTCAGCGACGGGCTGAGCACGATCCGGCGCTTGAGCTGGGCATCGATCATGCGGTAGGCCGTAGGCTGCTCGGCCGGGGTGCCAACCAGTCTGCGCAGGCCGTTACTCAGGGCGCGGCCGAGGGATGCTGCTGAGGACATGGAAATGCCTTTTTGCGAAGGGGTTACTGATTGGACGAGCTGTACCGAGGGGGATTTACCCGCGCCGCAGGGGGCTTGCGTCAGGGGGCGGGGCGCTAATTTTCTGTGCGGGTCATCCGTTCCGTAGGGATAGCCGAGCCAAAGCTCGATACCCAACATGTACGGAAGGCCCCCGATGAATGCTGAAAAGTCCCTGAAACTTGCCCGCCGCTTCATCGAATTGCCGCTGGAAAAGCGCCGGCTGTTCCTTGAAGGCCTGCGCGCGGAAAAGATCGACTTTTCGCTGTTGCCGATTCCGGCCGGGGTGCTGGTCGAGGACCGTCAGGCCCTCTCCTACGCCCAGCAGCGCATGTGGTTCCTGTGGCAGCTGGACCCGCAGAGCGGCGCCTATAACCTGCCGGGGGCTGTGCGCCTGACCGGGCCCTTGCATGAGGTGGCGCTGGAGCAGGCATTCGCCAGCCTGGTGGCGCGCCATGAGACCTTGCGCACGGTGTTCCGGCCAATGGCCGATCAGCGCCTGGAGCAGGTGCCCCTGCAGCAGCCGCTGCGGGTCGAGCACCTGGACCTGACCGGGCTGTCGGTGGATCAGCGCGAGGCCCGGGTGCGCCAGGAAGCCGAGCGCCAGTCCCTGGAACCCTTCGATCTGGAACAGGGGCCGCTGCTGCGGGTGCGCCTGCTCAAGCTCGACCGCGCCGAGCATGTGCTGCTGCTGACCTTGCACCACATTGTTTCCGACGGTTGGTCGATGAACCTGCTGATCGACGAGTTCAGCCGTTTCTACAGCGCCCATTTCACCGGCACCGAAGCGCAGCTGGCGCAGTTGCCGATCCAGTACAGCGACTATGGCCTGTGGCAGCGACGCTGGCTCGAAGCCGGCGAGCAGGAACGCCAGCTCGCTTACTGGCGCGAGCAACTGGGTGACGAACACCCGATGCTGGAGCTGCCCACGGACCGCCCGCGCCCGGCGCTGCCGAGCCATCGCGGGACCCGGCATGAATTCGCCATGGACGATGGCCTGGCGCAGTCATTGCGCAACCTGGCACGGCAACAGAACGTCACCCTGTTCATGCTGCTGCTGGGGGCGTTCACTGTCCTTTTGCAACGCTACAGCGGGCAGACCGATATCCGCGTCGGGGTGCCGATCGCCAACCGTAACCGCAGCGAACTGGAAGGCCTGATCGGTTTCTTCGTCAACACCCAGGTGCTGCGCACCCGGATCGACCCGCAGGCCACGGTGGCCGAGCTGTTGCTGGCGATCAGGGACACGGCCCTGGGGGCCCAGGCCCATCAGGACCTGCCGTTCGAGCAGTTGGTGGAGGCCTTGCGCCTTGAGCGCAGCATGAGCCATACACCGCTGTTCCAGGTGATGTACAACCACCAGCCCCAGGTCGCCGACGTCACGACTTTGCAGCTGGAGTCCGGCCTGGAGCTGGGGTTGATCGACTGGCAGAGCCGTACCACCCAGTTCGACCTGACCCTGGATACCTACGAAAAAAACGGCAAGCTGCACGCCGCCCTGACCTACGCCACCGACCTGTTCGACCCGGCCACGGCCGAGCGCATGGCGCAGCACTGGCAGCACCTGTTGCACGCGATGGTGGCCGATGCCAGCCAGCGCATTGGCGATCTGGCCTTGCTGGCTCCCCACGAGCAGCAGGCGAACATCGCCGCCTGGAACCCGGCCCGGGTTGAATTCCCGGCCACCCAAAGCATTCATCACCTGATCGAGCAGCAGGTCGAGCGCACGCCCGAGGCCGTGGCGGTAGTCTTCGACCAGCAGTCCCTGAGCTATCGCCAGCTCAATCAGCGGGCCAACCGGTTGGCCCATCAACTGATCGAGCACGGGGTTGGCCCCGATGTGCTGGTGGGCCTGGCGGTGGAGCGCAGCCTGGAGATGGTGATCGGGCTGCTGGCGATTCTTAAAGCCGGCGGCGCCTATGTGCCCCTGGACCCGGCTTATCCACAGGAGCGGTTGACTTACATGATCGAGGACAGCGGCATTCGCCTGCTGCTGACCCAGCCCTCCCTGCTTAAGATCCTGCCGATCCCGGACGGGGTGCGCACGCTGCTACTCGATACCCCTGAACTGGCCGGTTACAGCCAGGACAACCCACAGGTGGCGATCGACGTGGCCAACCTGGCCTATGTGATTTACACCTCCGGTTCCACCGGCAAGCCCAAGGGCACCTTGCTCCCGCACCACAATGTGCTGCGCCTGTTCCAGGCCACCGACCGCTGGTTCAGCTTTGGCCCGCAGGATGTCTGGAGCCTGTTCCATTCCTACGCCTTCGACTTCTCGGTATGGGAGATCTTTGGCGCGCTGTTGTACGGCGGCAAGCTGGTGGTGGTGCCCCATGACGTCAGTCGTTCGCCGGAAGAGTTCTTCAAGCTGTTGTGTGATGAGGGCGTCACGGTGCTGAACCAGACTCCGTCGGCCTTCAAGCAATTGATGCCGGTGGCCTGTGCCAGCTCCGAGATTCATGCTCTGCGCTATGTAGTGTTTGGCGGCGAAGCCCTGGAAGTGAAGGCCCTGCAGCCCTGGTTCCAGCGTTTTGGCGACCAACAGCCGCAACTGATCAATATGTACGGCATCACCGAAACCACGGTGCACGTGACGTACCGCCCGATCACTCTGGCCGATCTGCAAGCGGACGCCAGCAGCCCGATTGGGGAGGTAATCCCGGACCTTTCCTGGTACTTGCTCGACAGCAGCCTCAACCCGGTGGCCAAGGGCTGCATCGGTGAGCTGTATGTTGGCCAGGCCGGTTTGGCCCGTGGTTACCTCAATCGCGGCGCCCTGACGGCCACGCGTTTTATTGCTGACCCATTCTCGACGTCATGGCGAGCGGCTGTATCGCACCGGCGACCTGGCGCGCTATCGCGCCGATGGGGTCATCGAGTACATCGGGCGTATTGACCATCAGGTGAAAATCCGTGGTTTCCGCATCGAGCTGGGTGAGATCGAAGCCCGTTTGCTGCAACTGCCCGCCGTGCGCGAAGCCGTGGTCCTGGCCATGGACGGCGCCAACGGCCAACAGCTGGTGGGCTACCTCGTGGTCCAGCCGGGGCAGTCGGCTGATGCCGAGCTGCGGGAGGCAATCAAGGCCCAGCTGCGCACGGAGCTGCCGGACTATATGGTCCCGGCGCATTTGCTGTTCCTCGACACCCTGCCACTGACCGGCAACGGCAAGCTGGACCGCAAGGCCTTGCCTCAGCCCGATGCCAGCCTATTGCAACAGGCCTATGTGGCGCCGCAAAGCGAGCTGGAACAGCAGATCGCAGCGATCTGGCAGGACGTGCTGAAGCTGGAGCAAGTCGGCCTCACCGACAACTTCTTCGAGCTGGGCGGCGACTCGATCATCTCGATTCAGGTGGTCAGTCGGGCTCGCCAGGCGGGTATTCGCTTTACCCCCAAAGAGCTGTTCCAGCACCAGACGGTGCAGAGGCTGGCAAGTGTGGCGCAGACCGGGGCCGCCGATGAGGTGATCGACCAGGCGCCGGTCACCGGCAGCATGACCTTGTTGCCGATCCATCAGGTGTTTTTCGAAGAGTCGATTCCCGAGCGCCATCACTGGAACCAGTCGGTGCTGCTCAAGCCGGCCATGGCCCTGGATGCCCCGTTGCTGGATGCCGCCCTGCAGGCCTTGATCGCACACCACGATGCCTTGCGCCTGACCTTCACCGAGCAAGGCCAGGCCTGGGTCGCGCGCTTTGCGCCGCCGTCCTCGCCGTCGGTGTTGTGGCACAGCGAACTGGCGGATATCGCCGAGTTGGCGCAACTGGGCGAAGAAGCTCAGCGCAGCCTCGACTTGCAGCAGGGGCCGCTGCTGCGGGCGGTGCTGGTCACGCTGCCGGACGCCGGGCAGCGCCTGCTGCTGGCCATCCATCACCTGGCGGTGGACGGGGTGTCCTGGCGCATTCTGTTCGAAGACCTGCAACTGGCCTACAACCAGCTGGCGGCCGGCCAGGCGGTGCGCCTGCCGCTCAAGAGCAGTTCGCTCAAGGCCTGGGCCGAGCAGTTGCAAGCCTATGCCCGTAGCCCGGCGTTGCAGGACGAACTGCCGTACTGGCAAGCGCAATTGCAGGGCGTTGCCGCGGATCTGCCGTGCGCCAACCCGGCGGGCGGCCTGCACAGCCACCTGGGGCTGAGTGTGCGCACGCGGCTGGACCAGGAGCACACCCGGCAACTGCTGCAAGAGGCCCCGGCGGCCTACCGCACCCAGGTCAACGATCTGCTGCTGACCGCCCTGGCGCGGGTGATCGCCCGCTGGACCGAGTCCCCTTCGGTGCTGTTGCAGATGGAAGGCCACGGCCGCGAGGAGTTGTTCGACGGTATCGACCTGACCCGCACCGTTGGCTGGTTCACCAGCCTGTACCCGGTCAAGTTGACGCCGGCACTCAGCCTTGGCGATTCGATCAAGGGCATCAAGGAGCAATTGCGCGCCATCCCGCACAAGGGCATCGGCTTCGGCGCCTTGCGCTACCTGGGTGATCCCCAGGCGCAGCAACTGTTGGCCGACCTGCCGGTGCCGCGCATTACCTTCAACTACCTCGGCCAGTTCGATGGCAGCTTCGACGATGACGACGCATTGTTTGTGCCCAGTGGCGAGAACGCCGGCAGCGAGCAGAGCGCCGAGGCGCCCCTGGGCAATTGGCTGAGTATCAATGGCCAGGTCTACAACGGTGAGCTCGACCTGAGCTGGACCTTCAGCCACGAGATGTTCAGCCAGGCCCAAGTCCAGGAGCTGGCCGATGCCTACGCCCTGGAGCTGGAGCAACTGATCGCCCATTGCACGCGCTACGGCAGCGGCGGGGTGACCCCGTCCGACTTCCCCCTGGCGCGGCTCGATCAGGCGCAACTGGATCGCCTGCCGCTCGCGCCGGCGACGATCAAGGACATCTACCCCTTGGCGCCGATGCAGCAGGGCATGCTGTTCCATACCCTGTACGAGCAAGGTTCCGGGGACTACATCATCCAGATGAGCCTCGAGGTCAGCGGCCTCGACCCCGAGCGCTTCCGCCAGGCCTGGCAAGGCGCGGTGGATGCCCACGACATCCTGCGCACAGGTTTTGTCTACCAGGGCGAGTTCGCCCAGCCGATGCAGGTGGTGCTCAAGCAGGTCGAGGTGCCGTTCAGCCAGCAGGACTGGCGCGGCCGTGCCGACCTGGCAACGGCGCTCGACGCTCTGGCCCAGGCCGAACGGCGCCAGGGCTTCGAGTTGAGCCAGGCGCCATTGCTGCGCCTGCACCTGGTGCGCATCGGCGATGAGCGCCATCAATTGATCTACACCAGCCACCACATTCTGATGGATGGCTGGAGCAACTCGCAGCTGCTGGGCGAGGTGCTGCAGCGTTACAGCGGCCAGGCCGTTGCTGCCCAGGGCAGCCGCTATCACGACTACATCGCCTGGCTGCAAGGGCAGGACCAGGCCCTCAGCGAAGGGTTCTGGAAGGAGCAACTGCGCGACCTCGAAGAGCCGACGCGCCTGGCCCTGGCGATGGCGCCCCTGAGCCGGGAGACCGGCTATGGCGATTGCCATGTCCAGCTCGACGCCGCCCGGACCCTGCGTCTCAACGAGTTTGCCAGGGCGCAGAAAGTCACCGCCAACACCCTGCTGCAAGCGGCCTGGCTGCTGTTGCTGCAACGCTACACCGGGCAGGCCACCGTGGCATTCGGCGCGACAGTGGCCGGGCGTCCGGCGGAGCTCAAGGGCGTCGAGCAGCAGATCGGGCTCTTTATCAACACCTTGCCGGTGGTCGCCACGCCGCAACCGGAGCAGACCCTCGCCAGCTGGCTGCAGAAGGTCCAGGCGCAGAACCTGGGGCTGCGCGAGCACGAACACACGCCCTTGTTCGAGATCCAGCGCTGGGCGGCCCGCAGCGGCGAGGCTCTATTCGACAATATTCTGGTGTTCGAAAACTACCCGGTGTCCGAGGCCCTGGAACAAGGGGCCCCCGCAGGCTTGCGCTTCGGCCCGATCGACAGCCACGAGCAGACCAACTACCCCTTGACCCTGGCCGTGGGCCTGGGTGAGGAGCTGGGGCTGCACTTCAGTTTCGACCGCGGGCATTTCTCGTCGGCGATGATCGAGCAGCTTGCGGCGCACCTGATGCACCTGCTGCAGCAAATGCCCGAGCTGGCCGAACGTCCGCTCAGCGAGTGGTGCCTGCTGGATCAGCGCGCGCGCAGCCAAACCCTGGCCGAGTGGAATCCGCGTCCGGCCCGTCTGGTGAGCGAGCAGCCCCTGCATGCCTTGATCGAGGCCCAGGTCGAGCGTGCACCGCAGGCGATCGCCCTGACCCTGGGCGCGCAGCACATGACCTATCGTCAGCTCAACAACCGGGCCAACCAACTGGCGCACCGGCTGATCGAACAGGGTGTCGGTCCCGATGTGCTGGTGGGGCTGGCGGTCGAGCGCAGCCTGGAGATGCTGGTGGGCCTGCTGGCGATCCTCAAGGCCGGTGGCGCCTATGTGCCCCTGGACCCGGCGTACCCCGAGGACCGCTTGGCCTACATGATCGAAGACAGCGGCTTGCAGTTGCTGCTGACTCAAACGCACCTGCTGCCGCGCTTGCCGCTGGCGGCGCAGCTGCCCACCTTGCTGCTCGATGAGCAGGGCCTGGCCGGTTACCGCGAGAGCAACCCCGGGGTCAGGGTGGACCCGGCCAACCTGGCGTATGTCATTTACACCTCGGGTTCCACCGGCAAGCCCAAGGGCGCGCTGCTGAGTCACCACAACGTACTGCGTCTGTTCCAGGCCACCGATGGCTGGTTCGGTTTCGGTCCGCAGGATGTCTGGAGCCTGTTCCATTCCTACGCCTTCGACTTCTCGGTCTGGGAGATCTTCGGCGCGTTGTTGTATGGCGGGCGCCTGGTGCTGGTGCCCCAGGACGTCAGTCGCTCCCCGGAAGAGTTTTTCAGCCTGCTGAGGGAGCAGGGCGTCACCGTGCTCAACCAGACGCCGTCGGCCTTCAAGCAGTTGCTGCAAGTGGCCTGCTCCCCCGAACAGGCCCAGGCCCGCCTGGCCCTGCGCTACGTGGTGTTTGGCGGCGAAGCCCTGGACGTGCAGAGCCTGCGCCCGTGGTTCGAGCGGTTCGGCGATCAGGCGCCGCAATTGATCAACATGTACGGCATCACCGAAACCACGGTCCACGTCACCTACCGGCCGATCAGCCTGGCCGACCTGCAGCAGGACGCCGCGAGCCCGATTGGCGAGCCGATTGTCGACCTGTCCTGGTACCTGCTCGATGCCGACCTCAACCCGGTGCCCAAAGGCTGCGTCGGTGAGCTGTATGTCGGCCAGGCCGGCCTGGCGCGGGGTTACCTGAAACGGCCGGACCTGAGCGCGACGCGGTTTATCCCCGACCCGTTCTCGGCGTCGGGTGAGCGCCTGTACCGCACCGGCGACCTGGCGCGCTATCGCACCGACGGGGTGGTGGAGTATGTCGGGCGCATCGACCATCAGGTGAAAATCCGTGGGTTCCGCATCGAGCTGGGGGAGATCGAAGCCCGCTTGCAGCAACAGGACGAAGTGCGTGAAGCGCTGGTGCTGGCGGTGGACGGCCCCAGTGGCCAGCAGTTGGTGGGGTACCTGATCGCCAACCGCGACCTGAGCGAGGTCGACGCCGCCGCAGCCCTGCGCGATGTGATCAAGGGCCGGCTCAAGGACGTGCTGCCGGACTATATGGTCCCGGCTCACCTGCTGTTCCTCGAACGCTGGCCCTTGACGGCCAACGGCAAGCTCGACCGCCGGGCGCTGCCGGCCCCCGATGCCAGCCTGCTGCAGCAACAGTACCTGGCGCCGCAGAGCGAGCTGGAGCAACAGGTGGCGGCGGTCTGGCAAGAGGTGCTGGAACTTGAGCGCGTCGGGCTCAACGACCACTTCTTCGAACTGGGCGGGCATTCCCTGCTGGCGACCCAGGTTGTGGCGCGCCTGAAGCAGGTGCTGGTGTGCGAGGTCGGGTTGCGTGACCTGTTCGGCACCCCGACCCTGGGCGCCTTCGCCGCGGCCCTGGCGCTGCGGGTCGGTATCGCCCGTGCGCGCCTGCCCGAGCTGGTGGCGACGGCGGGCAAGGCGCAGGCCTGCCTGTCCCTGGCGCAGCGCCGGTTGTGGGTCGTGGAGCAGTTTGCCTCGGCCAGCGGTGCCTATGGCATGCCATTGGCGCTGCGTCTTGAAGGCGAGTTGTCGGTGCCGCTGCTGGTGGCCAGCCTGCGGCAACTGGTGCAGCGCCATGAGGTGCTGCGCACCGCTTATGTGGCGGACGAGGAGGGCGATCCACTGGCGCTGATCAGCGCCGAGGTCGCGGTGGACCTGCCGTTGCTCGACCTCTCGGGCCTGGACCCGGTCGAGCGCGAAACCCGAGTGGCCGAAGCGGTGGAACAGAACGCCCGGACCCCCATCAGCCTGCTCAAGGCCCCGCTGTTGCGCGGCCAGGTCCTGCGCCTGGGGCCGACTGAACACGTGGTGCTGTTTGCCATGCACCACATCATTTCCGATGGTTGGTCGATGTCGATCCTGAGCAATGAAATGGTCGAGGTGTACGCCAGGCTCAAGGCGGGTATCGAGCAGCCGTTGCCGGCGTTGGCGCTGCAGTACTCCGACTATGCCCAGTGGCAGCAGCAACTGGAGCAGGCCGGGGTTTTCCGCGACCAGGCGGCGTACTGGAAAGACGCCCTGGCCGGGCACGGCGGCCTGCTGCAATTGCCCACCGATCATCCCCGCCCGGAAGTGGCGTCGTTCGCCGGGCGCGATTGCAGTTTCTCGATTGCTCCCGCGTTGCACCAGGCCCTGAGTGCCCTGGCCCGCGAGGCCGGGGTCACGCTCTACAGCACCCTGCTCGCCAGCTTCCAGGTGTTGTTGCACCGCCTCAGCGGCAGCGACGACGTGCTGGTGGGGGCGGATGTCGCCGGGCGGCCGCAGGCCGAGCTGGAAAGCCTGATCGGCTTCTTCGTCAACATCCTGCCGTTGCGCTCGCGCTTCGATGCCAACCAGTCATTCGCCGCGTTCCTGGCCCAGGCCCAGGAAACCAGCCTGAGTGCCTTCGAACATCAGGACCTGCCATTCGACATGCTGGTCGAGGCCGCTGCGGTCAACCGCCGCAAAGGCGTCAACCCGCTGGTGCAGGTGCTGTTCGTGATGAACAACCTGCCGATTCGCAGCGCCGGCATTGAAGACATTCGCGTCCAGGCCCTGCCGTCGGCCGGTGCCTATTCGAAGTTCGACATGGCGCTGTTTATCGACGATGAGGCCGGGCAGCTGCATGGAACCTGGCAATTTGCCTGCGACTTATTCAAACAAGAACGTATCGAGCTCTGCGTGAACAGCTGGATGACCATTCTCGAACAGATTGTGCGTGATCCGGATATACGACTAGGGGATATCAACATGCCTACCAACACCGTGGCGCTTGCCGCCACGACCACTGCACCCGCAGCACCGAGCAAGGCCGACAAGCTGGGCAAGTTCCTGAAAAAGGCCCAGAGCCCGGCAGCCCGGCCCCATGCGCCGGTATTTCGGGAAACCCTGATGGTCCCGGGGCAGGTATTCCCCTTGTTGTGGGAGCCGACGGACCCGGGCCTGGACTTGGTGCAGTGGATCCGCAACAACCGGGCCCTGGTGGAAGAGAAACTCGCGCGGCATGCCGGGATCCTGTTCCGTGGCTTCGCCATGAGCGACATCCATGCCTTCGAGGCGTTCGCCGAAGCGGTGCAGCCGGGCCTCTACGGACAGTACGGCGACCTGCCGAAGAAAGAGGGCGGCAAGAACACCTACCGCTCCACGCCGTACCCGGAAAAGAAAATGATCCTGTTCCACAACGAGAGCTCCCATCAGGATCGCTGGCCGCGCAAGCAGCTGTTCTTCTGTGAACAGCCGTCGCCCGTCGGCGGCGCAACCCCGGTGGTGGACTGCCGCTTGATGTACCAGAAGCTGCCGCTGGCCCTGCGCGAGAAGTTCGAGAGCAAGGGCCTGCTGTACGTGCGCACCTTCGCCGACAAGCTCGATGTGTCCTGGCAGCATTTCTTCAAGACCGAGGTGCGCGACGAAGTCGAGGCCCGCTGCAGTGCCGCGGGGATCCAGTGGACCTGGCTGGACAACGATGAATTGCAGATCCGCACCCCGTGCCCGGCCATCATCAGCCACCCGGTGACCGGTGAGAAAAGCTTCTTCAATCAGGTCCAGTTGCACCACATCTATTGCCTGGATCCGGATGTGCGCGAGGACCTGCTCGGGCTCTTTGGTGAGCAGCGCATGCCGCGCCATGTGTATTACGGCGATGGCTCGCCGATCGAAGACGAGGTCATGCAGCGGGTTGGCGACCTCTATGAGGAATGCGCCGTGCGTTTCGACTGGCGCAAGGGCGATGTGATCCTGCTGGACAACATGTTGGCCGCCCATGCCCGGGACCCGTTCGAGGGCCCGCGCAAAATCGTCGTGGCCATGGGAGAAATGATCGAACGCAGTGCCCTGGAGGCACTGTCGGAACAGGCGCCAGTCGCCGATCGGCAAACGCAAGAGGCGCAAGCATGAGTACGGCAAACCTGGAAACACTGGACGCGGGCTTGGCCCTGCTCCCCGAGCAACAGCAGCATCTGGCGGCCCTGGACGCCGGTGCACGCCATGGGGCGACGGCGCACTTGCTGGCGGTGGAGATCCATGGCGAGCTGGATCCGGCGCGATTGCAGCGGGTACTGGATGGCCTGTTGCAGCGTCACGACGTACTGACCACACGCCTGGAATCGGTGCCTGGCTACCATGGCCTGCGCCAGTTTCTGGCCGCTGCCGAGGGGCCGTCATTCGCTCTTCAAGTCCAGGCCGACGTGGTTTCCGCCAGCCTGGCGGCGTCGTGGCGGGAGGCGTGGCAGGAACAATCGAGCGAGCGTGGCGGCCCCTTTGCCCAGGCGCTGTTGCTGCGCACCGCCGATCGCCAGTGGCAGCTGCTGCTGAGTGTGGCGCGCCTGGTGGCGGACGCCGGCAGCCTGGCGGTGCTGCTGCGGGCGCTGATCAGTGGTTATGAGCAGGACGGTCTGGAGGTCGACGACGAGCTGGGGCAGTTTTCCCAGTACCTGGAATGGCGCAGTGAAGTGCTGTTCGACGAGGATGCCGATACCGCCAAGGCTTACTGGCAGGCCCTGGCGCCTGCCGAAGAGGGCTTGAGCGCGCCGTACCTGCCTTATCGTCGCGCCGATGCCCCGGCCCACGACGGCGCCGCGGTGCTGCAACTGACACAGGCGCTGGACGCCGCACTGGCCAGCGCCCTGCAACAGGTGGCCAGCGCCTGCGCCAAGCCGGTCGAGGTGCTGTTGCAGGCGGCCTGGTGGGTATTGCTTGGGCGCATCAGCGGCCGTGAGCGTTTCCTCGCCGGCTGGCGGCATGACGGACGCCAGGACTACGAGTTCTTCGCCCAGACCCTGGGGCTGTTCGAGAAAACCCTGCCCTTGCACCTGGTTCTGCCCCAGGCCCAGAGCTTCTCCACGGTGCTTGACGCCCTGGCGCAGCAGCTTGAACACCATCGCACCTGGCAGGAGTACTGGGCGGCTGACCTGGCGCCGGTGCTGGCCAATCCGCTTTACGGGTTCGCCACTCGCCAGGCCTTAGGTACGCAGGCGGTGGCCGGGGGCCAATGGTCGGCGTCGCACCTCGCCGCGTCGGCGCCGCTGTTCGAACTGTCCCTGCAACTGGGGTTGAGTGCCCAGGGGGTTCCCGTGGCACTGAGCATCGAGGCCTTGCCGGCACGTTATTCGCTGGCGGCCCTGCAAGGCCTGCAGGCGCAATACCTGACCTTGCTGCAGAGCATTGTCGAGGACGTGCACCAGCCTCTGTCCCGGCTCAATCTGCTGGGAGAGGCCGAGAGCGCCGCGCTGCTGGGCCTGAACCCGGCGCCCGAAGCGCTGGATGAGCGCGTGCTGTTGCCCGGGCGCATCGCCGAGTGGGCGCAGATCACCCCGGATGCCGTGGCCCTGGTCAGCGCCGGGCAGACCCTGACCTATGCCCAGCTCGACAGCCGCGCCCATGACCTGGCGTTGCGGCTCGCGG
>NZ_ATLP01000129.1:0-17944 GCF_000416215.1 Pseudomonas sp. CF161 | reverse complement strand
CGCTGGCGCTGCCCCGATCCGCCGAGCTGATCGTGGCGATTCTGGCCAGTTGGCGCGTCGGTGCCGGCTACTTGCCGCTGGATCCACAATGGCCTCTGGCCCGTCAGGCGCACATCATCGAGCAGGCGCAGACCCCCTGGGTGGTAGCGGCGGCCGAACAGTTGCCGGCCTGGCAGGCGCGGGGCGTCGAGGCCCTGGATATCGCCGGGGAATCGACGGCGGCCCAGGACGGCTCGCTGCTCGCCCGGCACGCCCCGCAGGCCACTGATGTCGCCTATGTGCTCTTCACCTCGGGCACCACCGGCACGCCTAAGGGCGTGGTGATCGAACACCGGCAACTGCTCAACTACACCGCCGGGGTCAGTGATGCCCTGGAGCTGGCAGCCTGCCGGCACTTCGCCCTGGGTTCGACGGTGGCCGCCGACCTTGGCAACACCGCCTTGTTCGGCGCGCTGTACAACGGCGCGGCCCTGCACATTGCCGACGATCAGGTGATGCAGGATCCCCATGCCTTTGCCGGTTTTATCCGGGAGCAGGGCATCGACTGCCTGAAAATCGTGCCCTCCCACCTGGCGGCCTTGCTCGAGGCCGAACCGCCGGCCCTGCCTGCCACGCTGATCCTGGGCGGTGAAGCGATCCCCGGACGCCTGCTGCAGCGGATCTATCAGATCAAGGCGGACTGCCGGGTGTTCAACCACTACGGTCCGACCGAGACCACGGTCGGGGTGCTGGTCCATCCGCTGTCGCCTGCGGATGCGCAGCAGGTGAGCATGCCCCTGACCCGGGTGCTGGCCAACAACCAGGTGCTGGTGCTCGGTGAGCGCCTGCAACTGATGGCCACCGGTGAATTGGGTGAGCTGTATATCGGTGGGCAGCAACTGGCCCGGGGTTATCTGCACGCCCCCGAGCAGGAGGCCCAGGCATTTATCACCAGCCCCCTGGATGGCCAGCGCCTGTACCGCAGCGGCGACCTGGCCCGCTACCGTCCCGAAGGCGGGGTGCAGCTGTTCGGGCGCCGCGACCAGCAGGTCAAGGTGCGCGGGTTCCGCATCGAACTGGCCGAGATCGAGGCCCAGTTGCTGCGCCTGCCGGGGGTCAATGAAGCGGTGGTGGTGCTGGGCAAGCGCGAGGAGGGGCCAGGCGAGCCGATCGCCTTTGTGGTCGCCGCGCCCACCGGGGCCGGGGATTTGCCAGCGACCCTGGCGGCACAGCTGGCCGAGCAGTTGCCGGCCGCCATGTTGCCGCGGCATATCCAGCTCGTGGACTCGATGCCGCGCCTGGGCAACGGCAAGGTCGATCGCCAGGCCTTGCAGCAGCGCGACCTGAGCCTGGTGCAGGCCGAGTACGTGGCACCACGGGATGCCCTGGAGCAGTTGCTTGCGGCGCGCATGGCGCAGTTGTTGGGGCTGGAGCGCCTGAGCATCGAGCAGGACTTCTTTGCCGCCGGTGGGCATTCGTTGCTGGTGATCAAGCTGGTGGCGGGGATTCGCAAGCTGCTGCAATGCGAAACCCATCCCGGGGTGGTCTTCGACAACCCGACGGTGGCGGCACTGGCCCAGGCTTTGCGCTTGCAGGAAACAGCGCCGGGGCAGTTGGAGAAACAGGCCCAGGCGCGCCTGCGCCTGGACGCCATGAGCCCCGAAGAAAAAGCCCTGTTACTGGAAAAGGCGCGTCAGTTGCAGCAGGCCAAAGAGCAACTCGAAGGCTGATTCCCCCCAGCCTGGCTGCCCCTGCCCGAGCCGGCCAACGGCTCTGGCAGGGGCTTTTTTTTCAGCCCCCCTGTCATGAAAAACCGACCTCTGGCCCGTCGCGCCGGCGGTGCTTTGTATTTTTTTGTGTCCTGAATGTGAATCTTTCTAATTTATTTTATTTTTGCTCGTCTTCTAATGGCTCGACACCGAATTTGAAGGAAATCGCCCCCTCATGACGCCGGGACGATTGTGGCAGTGGACCGCCAACTGACCGGTCAGCCATCCCAAGAGGTGGCGATCTTCCAACTTGAATGACGATATCTGGGGTGATCCAACGCTATGAAACCTGAACAGACACGGCGCGCACGGGATGTGCTGAAACAGCCATTGGCCCTCTGGCGCACGTCGGCTTCCATCGTAGTCTTGGGTCTGGCCCTTGGCGTCTCCAGCGGCGTCCAGGCACAAAGCGCCCACGTCAATATCCCGGCCCAGCCGCTGGACAAGGCGCTGACTGAACTGGGGAACCAGACCGGCCTGCAGATTCTCTATGGACCGGAACTGGTGCGCGGCAAGAAGTCCTCGCCGGTGGTGGGTGAAATGGAGCCTGGGGAGGCTCTGAACACCTTGCTGCAAGGCGCGGGGCTGAAGTATCGGATCGAGAACAACACGGTGTTCCTGACCAATGACGCCGGTTCTTCCACGGCGCTGGAACTGGGCACCACCAGTATCAAAGGCCAGGGCATGGGGGAGATGACCGAGAACTCGGGCTCCTACACCACCGGCTTGACCAGCGTGGGTTCGAAGACCCCGACCAGCTTGCGCCAGACCCCGCAATCGGTGTCGGTGATCACCAACCAGGTGATCCAGGAGCGGCGCATGAGCAGCCTGACCGATGCGATGAAGGAGACTCCCGGGATCACGGTGAAAACCGCCAACTCCAACCTGTCCAGCTACTACTCGCGCGGCTTCGTCATCGAGAATATCCAGATCGATGGGGCGGCCCCCATGGCCCTGGGGACCACGGCCGGTAGTTTCTATTCGTATAAAAACTATGACCTGGTGGAGTTCGACCACGTTGAAGTGCTGCGCGGGTCCTCCGGTTTGTTCGGCGGCACCGGCGATCCGGGCGGCATGATCAACCTGGTGCGCAAACGCCCCCTGGATGCCTATCAGTTGAAGGTCGAGACTTCCGCAGGGACCTGGGACAACTACCGTACGCAGCTCGATGTCACCGGCCCCTTGGCCTTTGATGGCAAGCTGCGCGGGCGACTGGTGGCGGCCTACACCGACCGCCAGTACTTCCTGGACAATCGCAGCACTGAAAAACCCATCCTCTATGGCGTGCTCGAAGCGGATGTCACCGACGCCACGCGCCTGACCCTGGGCGGTCGGTCCGAACGCCTGCACGACAACGGCATCGGCACCGGTGTGCCGCGCTACCTCGATGGCGGTGACCTGGGCTTGTCCCGGCGCACCAGCCTGACCACCAACTGGGCCTACCAGGATGGTCGCTCGGACGAGCTGTTTGCCAAGGTCGACCATGAATTCAACGACAACTGGAAGGGCAACCTCAGCTACACCCAAACCCTGGAGTCGGGCCTGATCAAGAGCTCCGCGGTCCTGGGCGGGGTGGATCTGGTCGATAAGACCGGGCCTTTCTGGTACGGCTCGATCAACTCCTATCGCAGTGAGCAGCGGCTTTTCGACATGAACCTTGCCGGCAAATTCACGGCTTTTGATCGCGAGCACGAACTGCTCCTGGGGGCGGACTATCAGAAGATCACCAGCCGTTGGCGCGGGACCGATGGTTTGCCCAATGGCGGTAATGTGGATGTATTCGACCCGGATTCCACGCCCTGGCCCAACCAGCCCAACGACCGGCGCTACACCCGGGACTACAGCCCCAACTCACAAGCCCAGTACGGCCTGTACTCGACCTTGCGCCTGCAACTGGCCGATCCGCTGCACCTGATCGTCGGTGCCCGGGTGCAGCGCTACAAGTTTGACCAGACCTATCGCGAGCGTGACGTCGACCCGATCGACCCCGCCAACCCGGATGCCTGGACCACGCTGTCCGACGTCCACCGTCGCGAACCGACCAAGGTGGTCCCCTACGGCGGCCTGGTCTTTGACCTGAATGACCAGTGGTCGACCTATGTCAGCTATTCAGAGATCTACAAGCCGCAGCAGCTGCAATCCAAGGGCCCGTTGCCCGGTAGCGCGCTGGAGGCCATGACCGGCAAGACCTATGAAACCGGGATCAAGGGCGAGTTGTGGGGTGGGGCCGTCAATACCTCGTTTGCGCTGTACTACACCGAGCGTGAAAACCAGGCCGTACTCGATCCAAACTACCCCGAGACTGACGTGCTGTTCGCCGGCAGTTGCTGCTACCTGGCCCAGGGCAAGGTGGTCAGCAAAGGCTTCGATGCCGAGATCAGCGGCGAAGTCATGCCTGACTGGAACCTCATGGCGGGCTACACCTACAACCACAACAAGGACCGTACGACCAATTCCACCTTCAGCAGCATCACGCCGAGGCACAGCGCCAAGCTGTGGTCCACCTATCGCCTGCCGGGCGTGCTCAATGACCTGAAGGTCGGGGGCGGGGTGACGCTGCAGAGCAAAGACTACGTCAGCGGTGTGGCCACCGTGCTGGATAGCGACCTCAAGCCGGTGCCCGGCCCTAATGGCCGGCCATTGACTCACCCCTTCGACTATAACCAGAGTGGCTACGCGGTCTGGAATGCCATGGCGGAATACCGGGTGGATGAGCACTGGACCCTGGCCTACAACCTCAACAATATTTTCGACAAGGTCTACTACTCGACAGTCGGCCCTTCCAATCGGCAGAACTGGTACGGCGAACCGCGCAACCAGATGCTGACCCTGCGCGGGACATTCTGGTAGGTCACATCGGCGGCGACGCCTGTCGCCCAGCTGGCCCCTATAACCAGTTGCGCCCAATAAAAAGCCCGATGCACTGCATCGGGCTTTTTATTGGGCGCAAGGTATCAAGCGGGTTGATCGGCCAGCCATTGCTCAAGCTTGTGGTAGATCCCCTCGACCCCGGCAACGATGCCATTCATGCGCAGGAAGTCATGGGTCAGGCCCTTCTGCACCTCAAGGGTCACCGCGGTGCCGCGTGCCTGCAGGCGCTCGGCGTAGGCCAGGCCTTCGTCATACAGCGGGTCATATTCCGCGAGGCTGATGTAGGCCGGGGCCAGGGCCGGCAGGTCCTGGGTCAGCAGGGGCGATACCCGCCAGTCCAGGCGCTGCTCCGGCGTCGGGCAGTAGTGCTGGTAAAACCACTCCAGGGTCGCGGTTTCCAGCAGGTGGTCTTCGGCAAAGCGGGCGTGGGAAGGGCGCAGCGTCGAGGTGTCGGTCACCGGGTAAAACAGCAATTGGCTCCTGGGCTTGAGCTGGATCTGCCGGGGCTGCATGACCGCCATAATGGCCAGCACGGTGGCCAGGGTGGCGCCGACGCTGTCGCCGGCGACGTGGGTGCGCTGGTGGTCCAGGTGCAGCGAGGCGGCATTTTCCGCCAGCCAGTTGGCCGCATCCAGGGCGTCGTGTACGGCGGTCGGGAACGGTGATTCCGGGGCCAGGCGATAGGCCGGCGCCAGGACCGCATGCCGGCCGCTGGCGGCCAGGCGCCGACAGATCGAGTCGTGGGAGTCCAGGCTGCCGACCACATAGCCGCCGCCATGCAGGTACAGAATCGTCGCTTGCAGTTCGCTGCCGGTGCCTGCGGCGCGGTACAGCCGTGCCGGCATGGCCTGGCCGTCCCGGGTCGGCAGGCTCAGGGTGGTGACGCTGACCGAGGCCGGCGGGCAGGGGTCGAGCACGGCGGAGGTCTGCTCGAATTCGGCGCGGGCCTGCTGCACGCTCAACGCATGCATGGGCTGGCTCTTGCCGCTCAGGCGGCCCATTTGGGCCAGCTCCAGAAAGCCTTCGAGATCGGGGTCCAGGGGCATTGCGGGTTCCTTGTGAAAACTGTGTCGGTTGAGGCTGCCGCTGCGGACCCTCCGCAGCGGCAAAGGGCTTACGGGGCCACCGTTTCCGGTTGCTCCAGCTGTTGCAGTGCGTCCTCGAGGAAGGCCGCTTGCTTGAGGATGTCAAAGTGCCCGGCCAGCAGTTGCTCGTTGGCCTGGGCCGCTGCGAGGTGCTGGTCCGGGTCGCTGGCGTTGGCCTTGGCCCACCAGCAATACGGGCGGCTGCGGGTCTCGGGCAGGGCGTCCAGTTGCAGCGACAGGGCCTTGAGTTTCATGGCCACGCTGAAGGTGTGGGCCAGCTCATCGCTGCTGATCCCGGCGTAAGCCGAGGCGCTCGCCAGGGCCTGTTGCACCCCGGCGATCAGCGGCTCCAGGGTCGCCAGGTCGCTGTGGGCGCGAAGGCTGAACGCCGGCAACTGGTGCGCCGGCAAGCCGAAAATCACCGCGAGGAAGCTACGCAGATCATCGCTCCAGTCGTCATTGTCGGCTTCGGGGGTCAGGCTCGGCACAAAGCTGTCCACCAGCCCCAGAAACTCCACCTGTTGCCCCTGACTCTCCAGCTCCTGGGCCACCAGCAGCGCCAGGGTGCCACCCAGGGACCAGCCCAGCAGGTGGTACGGGCCGTCAGCCTGTTTCTGGCGAATGTACTGGGCATAGTCGATGGCCATGGCGCCCAGGGATTCGTCCTCCCAGTGACGGTCCAGCAGCATCCGGCATTGCAGCCCGTAGACACTGCGCTGACCTTCCAGGCGCCGGGCCAGGGGCTCGTAGTCGAACACCGTGCCGAAGCCGGCGTGCAGGCAGAACAACGGACGACGTGTCGCCACCCGGCTGTTGAGCAGCAGCAACGGGTCGAGGCTGTTGTGCGCCTCGGGGTCGTAGCCCGACAGCTCGGCAATGGTCGGCTTGCCGATCATGTCCCGCAGCTTCAGCTCGATGCCCAGGTCGCTGCGGCCGCGGACCTTGGACAGGACCTTGAGAATCCGCAGGGAGTCGCCGCCCAGCTCGAAGAAGTTATCGGTGACGCCGACCTGCTCAAGCTCCAGGACCTCTTGCCAGATACTGGCCAGGGCCTGTTCCAGGGCATTGCGCGGCGCGACGAACGCCCGTCCCTTGAAGTCCGGGTCCGGCAGGGCCAGGCGATCCAGCTTGCCGTTGGGGTTCAATGGCAAGACCGCCAGGACCAGGATCTGCGAAGGCACCATGTAGTCGGGCAGTTCCCGACCCAAGGCGCTGCGCAATTGCTCGCCCAGGCTCGGGTCCGGGGCGGCGACCACATAACCGATCAGTTGTTTGCCGGCGCTGGTTTCCCGGGCGACCACCACCGCGTCCTGCACCGGGGCCTGTTCGCGCAGGCGGGCCTCGATTTCTCCCAGCTCGATGCGAAAGCCACGGATCTTGACCTGGTTGTCCAGGCGCCCGAGGTAGTCGATCACGCCGTCGGCGCGCTGGCGCACCAGGTCACCGGTGCGATACAGGCGGCTGCCACTGGCGCTGAACGGGTCGACGACAAACCGCTCGGCACTCAGGCCGGGGCGCTGGTGATAACCCCGGGCCACGCCTTCGCCACCGATGTACAGCTCGCCCGCGACGCCATTGGGCAGCGGGTTGAGCTGCTCGTCGAGCACGTACAAAGTGCGTTCCCCGATGCGGGTGCCGATCGGCGCGTAGACCGCGCCGCAGTGCTGGTCAGCGTTGACCTTCCACAGCAGCGGGGTCACGACCGTCTCCGTCGGGCCGTAGCCATTGGTCAGGTAGGCGGGCTTGAGGGCGCGCTTGACGAGCTCGAAGTTGGCTTCGGCCACCGCATCGCCGCCGAAGCAATAGATGCGCACCGGCGGTGGTGGCTGGTCCTGGCTTTCGGCGAACTCGGCCAGTTGCTGCAGGTAGGCCGGGGGGAAGCAGGCGATGCTGATCTGATGCCCATGCAGTGCGTGCCAGGTTTCTTCCGGGGTCCACAGCTGGTTGCCACGAACCACCAGTTGGGCGCCGCTGAGCAGGGTCGCCAGCCAGCGTTCCTGGGCGCCGTCGAAGGCAAAGGACATAAACAGCAATTCGCGGGTATTCACATCCATCTCATAGCGCTGGGCAATCGCCTGGCAATGCATGCGGATCTGACCATGGGACACCGCCACGCCCTTGGGTTTGCCGGTGGACCCCGAGGTGTAGATCAGGTACGCGAGGTTGTCGTCCAGCACGGCCGTGGCCGGGCAGGTCGACGGCTGTGTATCCAGTTGCAGCCGGTCGAGCTCCAGGCGTGGCGTCGAGAGGCCCTCAAAACGTGAAGCCAGGGCGCTCTGGGTGATCAGCACGCCCATGGCCGAGTCTTCGACGATCCACTGGATGCGCTCCGGCGGATAGTCGATGTCCAGTGGCACATAGGCGCCACCGGTCTTCATCACGGCGTAGAAGGCCACGATCACCTCCACCGAGCGTTCCAGGGCGATGCCGACGAACACTTCCGGCCCCACGCCCTGGCTGATCAGGTAATGGGCCAGGCGGTTGGCCCGGGCTTCCAGCTCGCCATAGGTCAGGCGGCTATCGCCACAGACCACTGCCAGGGCCTCCGGGCGGGTGCTGGCGTGGTGGCGCACGACCTCGGCCAGCAGCGGCAGGCAAGTGCTCGGGGCTGGCAGTTGGTTGCTCAGCAGCAGGGCGTGCTGCTCGGCGGCGGCCAGCATGCCGAGGCTGCCCAGGGTCGCGTCCGGCTGATCGAGCATGGCCAGCAGCAGCGTCTCGAAGCTGCGTCGGACCTGCTCGGTGGCGTCTGCGGTAAAGCGGTTGCGCAGGTACAGGAACTCGATCTTCAGCGTCGTGCCGAGGTTGATCGCCAGGTCCATGGCGAAGTTGGTGACGTCGCGGTTGCTGACTTCGCCGAAGCTGAGCTGATTCTGCCCGGCCTCCTGCAGACGCTCATCCACCGGGTAGTTTTCGAACACGATGATGCTGTCGAACAGCGCCTGGCCGCCGTGACCGGACCAGCGTTGCACATCGGCCAGGGAGGCATGTTCGTGATCGCGGACTTCCAGGTTGTAGCTCTGCAGATCCTGCAGCCACTGCCCCAGCAGTGCCTGCGGCTGCGGCGCCTGGATGATCGGCAGGGTATTGATGAACAGCCCGAGCACGTCTTCGGCGCCCGGCAGGCTGGCCGGACGACCGGCCACGGTGGCGCCGAAGCACACGCTTTCCTGGCCGGTGTAGCGTTGCAGCAAGAGCAGCCAGGTGGCCTGGATCAGCGTGTTGGGGGTCACTCGCAGGCGTTGCGCCTGCTCGCGCAGGCGCCGGGTCTGGCCTTCATCCCAATTCAGGTACAGCGCGGCATGGCCTGGCAGGTCGGCGGCAGGGCGCGGGCTCAGGCTGTTGGACAGCGAGGTCGAGCCGCCGAAGCCTTGCAGCTTGTCTTTCCAGAACTGCTCGAGGGTGGCCTGGGACTGGTTCTGCAACCACTGGATGTAGTCACGGTAATGCCCGCGGATGGCCGGCGCGGGGCGACCGTTGTAGAGCTCGAAGACCTCACCCAGCAGGCGCGAGCTGGACCAGCCATCCATGAGGATGTGGTGGCTGGTCCAGATCAGGTGATGGCGTTGCTCGTCGAGCTTGACCAGGGTCAGGCGGGTCAGCGGCGCGCGCAGCAGGTCGAAACCTTCGGCACAGTCCTCGGCGAGCAGGGCCTCCAGCGCTTGCGGGTCGAAGGGGCGATCCTGCCAGTCGAGGAGCCGGGTCGGCAGGGTGGCACTCTTGTACACAACCTGCAGCGGCTCGGCGAGTTCGCTGGCCGACCAGAACCCGCTGCGCAGGATTTCATGGCGGGCAATGGCGCTGTTCCACGCGGCAATGAACCGCTCGGGGTCCAGGCCTTCGACCGCGACGCTCATCTGGTTGATGTACAGGCTGTCGCCGGAGGCCTCCAGGCTGTGGAACAGCATGCCTTGCTGCATCGGTGACAGCGGATAAAGGTCCTCCACCCGATTGGCCGGGACCGGCAGGCGGTCCAGTTGCTGCTGGGTGACGCGGGCGACCGGGAAATCCGCCGGGGTCAGCCCCTGATGGCGCGGGTCGCAGCAATGTTCGATAACCAGCGCCAGTTCACGGGCAAAGTCGTCCGCCAGGCGCTGGATGGTCGCATCGTCGAACATGTCGCTGCTGTAGCCCCAGCCGATCTTCAGCTCGCCACCGTAGACCTGGCCATTGAGGCTGAGCCAGTTGCCCAGGGGCGCCTGAGGGCTTTGATTGGCGCCGGTGCTTTCCTCGGCGGGGGCGAACAGCGCCCCTTGCTCGCGATCGAAGCTGCCATCGAACTGGCCCAGGTAGTTGAAGGTGATCCGCGGCTCGGGCAAACGGCTCAGGGTGTCCCGGGTCTGTGGGTCCCCGAGGTAGCGCAGGGCACCGAAGCCGATGCCTTTGTTGGGGATCGCCCGCAGTTGCTCCTTGATCTGCTTGATCGAGTCGCCCAGGTCAGCAGCCAGGCTCAACTTGACCGGGAAGACACTGGTGAACCAGCCGACGGTGCGCGTCAGGTCCAGATGATCGAACAGCTCTTCGCGGCCATGGCCTTCGAGCTGGATCAGGTTGCTGGAGTAACCGGTCCAGCGCTGGAGCACCCTGGCCAGGGCGGTGAGCAGCAGGTCGTTGATCTGGGTCCGGTAGGCCGCGGGGGCGTCTTGCAGCAGTTGTCGGGTCAGGTGCGGGTCCAGGCGTGTTTCCAGGCTGCGCCCATGGCGGTTCTGCAGGCCACCGTCGGGGCGATCGCAGGGCAGGGTTGCCGGCACGTCCTGCAATTGCTCCTGCCAATAGGCCAGTTCCTGCTGCAAGGCCTCACTGCGGGCGTGGCGTTGCAGCTGTTCGGCCCAGTCCTTGACGGCGCTGGTCTTGTCTTGCAGGGCCACGGCCTGGCCATTGAGCAACTGGGTGTAGGCGTGTTGCAGGTCTTCGAAAAGAATCCGCCACGACACCCCGTCGACCGCCAGGTGGTGCACCACCAGCAACAGGCGCTGACTGCCGTCCTGCAACGTGGCCAGCAGCCCGCGCAGCAAGGGGCCGGCGTGCAGGTCGAGGCTGGCCTGGGCTTTTTCCGCCCAGTGTTCCAGTTCGTCGCTGTTGGCGACGCTTGCCTGCCAGAGCAGTCGGGTGCTCGGCTGGGGCGCCAGGAACGTCGCGTGCCATTGCCCGTGATCCTCGCTGAAACAAAGGCGCAGGGCATCGTGGTGGCGGGTCAGGTGCTGCAGGGTCTGCTCCAGCAGTTCGCCGTCCAACGGCTTGGCGGGCTTGAGCATGACCGACTGGTTCCAGTGCTGGCGCTGGGGAATCGGGGTCTCGAAAAACATCTGCTGGATGGCCAGCAACGGCGTAGTGCCCGTGACCGCGCCCTGGTCGATTTGCTCGCTGTCCTGGGTGGTCTGGGCGACGTTGGCCAGGCTCCTGACGGTCTGGTGCTGAAACAGGTCCTTGGGGCTGAAGCGAATGCCGGCCTGGCGCGCGCGGCTGACCAGCTGGATGGAGATGATCGAGTCGCCGCCGAGTTCGAAGAAGTTGTCGTTCAACCCCACTTGCGGCAGTTTCAGCACGCTTTGCCAGAGTGCGGCGAGGCGCTGTTCCAGCTCGCTTTGCGGCGCCACATAGGCCCGTTGCAGTTGGCTGGCGTCCGGTTGTGGCAGGGCCTTGCGGTCCAGCTTGCCATTGGCCGTCAGCGGCAGCTGCGGGATAAACAACAGGTGCGCCGGAACCATGTAGTCCGGCAGCTCTTCCTTGAGCCGGGCCTTGATCTCATCGCGCAGCGCGCCGCTGGCCTCGGCCCCGTCGGGGGCGTTGTTGGGCACCACATAAGCCACCAGTTGCTGGCCATTCGGTCCGGCTTGTGCCAGCACCACCGCTTCGCGAATCTGCGGCAGGTGCAGCAAACGGGCTTCGATTTCTCCCAGTTCGATGCGGAAACCGCGGATCTTGACCTGATGGTCGATGCGCCCGGCGTACTCGATCACGCCGTCGGCGCGATAGCGCGCCAGGTCTCCGGTACGGTACAGGCGTTCACCCGGGGCCCCGAACGGGTCGGGAATAAAGCGCGTGGCGCTCAGGTCGGCGCGTTTCAGATAGCCGCGCGCCAGGCCGGCCCGGCCGATATACAGCTCACCGATGCAGCCTTTGGGCACCGGGTTCAAATGCGCGTCGAGCAGGTACCAGGACAGGTCGGGAATCGGTACGCCGATCGGGCTGCAAGCTTCCTGCTGCAAGTCGGCCAGGGTGATGGGGCGGTAGGTCACGTGCACCGTGGTTTCGGTGATGCCGTACATGTTGATCAACTGCGGCTGCTGGTCGCCAAACCGCTGGAACCATGGGCGCAGGCTCTGCACGTCCAGGGCTTCGCCGCCAAACACCACATAGCGCAGGGCGAGGCTGGCCCCGGCCTGCTCGGGGGCACAGGCCACTTGCAGCAATTGCTTGAAGGCGGACGGGGTCTGGTTCAGCACCGTGACGCCCTCGTCGCACAACAGCGTGAAGAAGTCTTCCGGTGAACGGCTGACCTCCTGCGGCACTATGGCCAGCCGGCCGCCGTAGAGCAGTGCGCCAAAGATCTCCCAGACCGAGAAGTCGAAGGCATAGGAGTGGAACAGGCTCCAGACGTCCTGCGGGCCGAACTGGAACCAGCCCTCGGTGGCCTTGAACAGGCGCAGCACGTTGTGATGGGCGAGCAGGGCGCCCTTGGGGTTGCCGGTGGAGCCGGAGGTGTAGATCACATAGGCCAGGTTGGCCGGGTCCAGCGCGACCTGCGGGTTGGCGCTGCTGAAGCGGTCCGGTTCGTGGGCGTCGATCAGCAGGGTCCTGACCTGCGCGGGGATCGGCAGGCGATCCCGGACCTCGGCCTGGGTCAGCAACAGCGCCAGGCCGCTGTCTTGCATCATGTAGGCCAGGCGCTCCTGCGGGTAGGCCGGGTCCAGCGGCACGTAGGCGCCGCCGGCCTTGAGGATGGCCAGCAGGCCGATGATCATCTCCAGGCTGCGCTCGACCGCCAGCCCGACCATGACGTCCGGCCCGACCTGGTGTTCGATCAGGGCGTGGGCCAACTGGTTGGCGCGGCTGTTGAGCTGGGCATAGGTCAACTGTTGCTGGCCCAGGCTCACCGCGATGGCCTGGGGCGTGCGTTCGGCCTGGGCTTCGATCAGGTGGTGCAGGCAGCGTTCGCTGGGGCAGTGCGCCGTATCGGGGTTCCACTGCTTGAGGTTCTGTTGTTGCTCGCTGGCGTCCAGCAACGGCAGCTCGGCAATGGCGTGCTGCGGGTTGGCGACGATTCCCCGCAGCAGGTTCTGCCAGTGACCGGCCAGGCGTTCGACGGTGCTGCGGTCGAACAGATCCGTGGCGTAGGTCAGTGTCGCGGCGATGCCCTCGGCGGACTCCACCGTGTTCAGGGTCAGGTCGAACTGGGCGCTGGTGATTTCCCAGTCCAGGCTTTCGATCAGCAGCGGTTGCGGGTGCGTCGGTTTCTCGCTGCTGGCGTCCCGGGCCGAACCGCGGTGGTTGTACAGCACCTGGAACAGCGGCGTAAGGCTCAGGTTGCGTTCCGGTTGCAGGGCTTCCACCAGATGGCCGAACGGCAGGTCCTGGTAGGCCTGGGCCTGCATCGCGGTGTGCTTGACCTGTTGCAGCAGGTCGCAGAAGCGCAGCGCCTCGGTGAAGTCGGCCTTGAGTACCTGGGTGTTGACGAAGAAGCCGATCAGGCCTTCGGTTTCAACCCGATTGCGGTTGGCCACCGGCACACCGATGCGGATGTCGTCCTGGCGGCTGTAGCGGTGCAGCAAGGTCTGGAACGAGGCCAGCAACAGCATGAACGGGGTCACGTTTTGCTGCTGGGCGAGCTGTTGGAGGCCCTGGCCCAGGGCTGTGTCGAGCACGATATCCAGGCGTGCGCCGCGGTAGCTCTGGACCGCCGGGCGTGGCCGATCGAGGGGCAGTTCGAGCACCGGTTGTTCAGCGCCGAGCTGGTCCGTCCAGTAGGCCAGTTGCCGCTCGCGCTCGCCGGCTTCCATCCAGCGTCGTTGCCAGATGGCGTAGTCGGCGTACTGGATCGGCAGTGGCGCCAGGTCGGCCGGCTGCCCCAGGCTGGCGGCGGCATACAGCTGGACCAGGTCGCTGACCATGACCTGCAGCGAGGCCGCGTCGGAAACAATATGGTGCTGGGCGATCACCATGATGTGCTCGTGGGCCGCCAGCCGCAGCAACCTGACCCGCAGCAGGGGGCCCTGTTGCAGGTCGAACAGCGCCTGGGTCTGGGCATCGACGAAGGCCTTGATCACACCCTCGCGGGCCAGCGCGTCCGGCACCGGCTCGGCCTGCTCGACAACCACCTTGAGCGACAACTGCGGGGCAATCACCTGCACCGCGCCGTCGTCGGTCTGTTCAAAGGTGGTGCGCAAAGTCTGGTGGCGCTCGATCAAGGCATTGAAGCTGCGCTCCAGCGCCTGGACATCCAGCTCGCCCTGCATGCGCAAGGCCACAGACAGGTGATAGGCGGTGCTGGTGGGCTCCAGTTGCCAGAGAAACCACTGGCGTTCCTGGGCGAACGACAGGGGGATGCGCTCCACCTCCGATTGCACCGCAGGAATCGGCAGGTTGGCGGGTGAAACGCCTTCGCCGAGCATCTTTTCCAGGAACAGCGTGCGCTTGTCCAACGGCAGGGTGATGAACCGCTTGGCGATTCGTGCGGCCATATTCTGGTCCATCAAACTTCCTCCATTTCGTCGAACAGTGCTTCTAGCTTGCTCAGTTTCAGGGTGTCGATCGGGGTGCCGGACTGTTGCAGTTCGCCGGCCAGGGCGCCGAGGGTGGGGGCCTGGAACATCTGTTGTGCGCTCATCTGCATGCCCAGCTCCAGTTGCACCCGCGATACCACGCGTACCGCCAGCAGGGAGTGCCCGCCGAGTTCGAAGAAGTTGTCGTTCAAGCCGATCGATTCGACGTTGAGGATGCTGGCCCAGATCGCCGCCAGTTGTTTTTCCAGCTCGCTGTGGGGGGCGACATAGGCTCTTTGCAGCAGGCTGATATCGAGCGCGGGCAGCGCCTTGCGATCCAGCTTGCCGTTGGGTGTGAGCGGCAGTTTTTCCACGACCACCCAGTGCGCCGGGACCATGTAGTCCGGCAGGCTTTCGCCGAGCCAGGCCTTGAGTTTCTGGTGCAGGGCCGGGTGCTCGGCAACGGCTGGAGGTTCGACGGCCACCACATAACCCACCAGTTGTGGTCCGGCGTGGGTGTCATGGGCGACGACCGCCACCTCACGCACTTCGTCCAGTTCCAGGACCCGGGATTCGATTTCTCCCAGCTCGATCCTGAAGCCGCGGATCTTCACCTGGTGGTCGATACGGCTGAGGTACTCGATCACGCCGTCCTGGCGATACCGGGCCAGGTCGCCGGTGCGATAGACCCGCGCGCCCGGTGGCCCGAACGGATCCGGCAGGAAGCGTTCCGCCGTCAGCGCCGGACGCTGGAAATAGCCCCGGGCCAGGCCATCGCCGCCAATCAGCAGTTCGCCTGCGGCGCCCACAGGCGCGGTGGCCAGGTACGGGTCGACGATGTACAGCGAGGTGTTGTCGATCGGGTGCCCGAGGTACGGTGCGGGCTGCTGCGGGCTCAGGGGGTAGACCGCCGACCAGATGGTGGTTTCCGTCGGGCCGTACAGGTTCCACACCTGGGCCGACAACCCGAGCATGCGCGCTGCCAGTTCCTCGGGCAGCGCTTCGCCGCCGCACAGCAGCTTGCAGGTGCGCAGGGCCTCGTGGTGCGGGTGGTCGAGGAGCATTCGCCAGGTCGAAGGCGTGGCCTGGAGCGCGGTGACGCCCTGGCGTTGCACGCTGTCCAGGATGGCCTGGGGATCGAGGTTCATGCCTTGGCCACTGAGGACAATGCGCGCGCCGACCTTGAGCGGCAGGTAGATTTCCAGGCCGAAGATATCGAAGGAGAAAGTGGTCAGCGACATCATGCAATCGCTGCCGGCCAGCCCCGGAGCCCGGGCCATGCTCGAGATGAAGTTGTTCAACGCGCCGTGGCGCACCATGACCCCCTTGGGCTTGCCCGTGGAGCCGGAGGTGTAGATGACGTAGGCCAGGTTTTCCGGAGAGAGCTGGCGGATCGGGTTGGCCTGGGCATAACCCTCGAGCCAGGACGGGTCCTGATCCAGCTCCAGGCTCTGCACCCCTTCGGGGATCGGCAGTTGCTCCCGCAGCGCGCGCTGGGTCAGCAGCAGCCGCAGCCCGCTGTCCTGCATCATGTAGAACAGGCGGTCCTCGGGGTAGGCCGGATCCAGCGGCACATACGCGCCGCCAGCCTTGAGCACGGCCAGCAGCCCGACGATCATTTCCACGCTGCGCTCAAGGGCGATACCCACCCGCACATCCGGGCCCACGCCCAGTTCGATCAGCTTGTGCGCGAGCTGGTTGGCCCGCTGGTTGAGCTGGTGGTAGCTCAACTGCTCGCTGGCGAAAGCCAGTGCCGGTGCATCGGGAGTTCTGTCGACCTGCTCTTCGATCAACTGGTGGATGGCCCGCTGCAGCGCATTGTCGACCGCCGTCGCGTTCCACTGGTTGAGCATCCGTTGTTGTTCACCGGCATCGATCATCGCCAGATCGCTGATGGCTTGTGCAGGGTCGCTGACCATGGCCTGCAGCAGGTTCTGCCAATGCCGGGCCATGCGCTCGACCGTCGAAGGCGCAAACAGGTCCGCGGCGTAGGTCAGTACGGCATGCAGGCCTTCGCTGCTGTCGAAGGTGTCCAGGGCCAGGTCGAATTTTGCGGTGAGGCTGTCGGCCTCCAGGCTTTCGAGTTGCAGGTTCGGCAGTTGCCTCTCGGTTCGCTGTTGCAGCTGTTCACTGTGATGGTTGAACAGCACCTGGAACAACGGGTTCTGGCTCAGGGTGCGTTCCGGTTGCAGGGCTTCTACCAGTTGTTCGAACGGCAGGTCCTGATGGCTCTGGGCATCCAGCGCGGTCTGTTTGACTTGCGCCAGCAACTGAGTGACGGGCATCAGGCCGTTCAGTTCCGACTTCAGCACCAGGGTGTTGACGAAGAAGCCGATCAGGCGCTCGGTCTCGACCCGATTGCGGTTGGCAATAGGGGCGCCGACGCGAATATCCGTCTGTCCGCTGTAGCGATGCAGCAAGATCTGGAACGACGCCAGGAGCAACATAAAGGGGGTAACACCTTCGCGGTGTGCCAGCGCCTTCAAGCCTTGGCTCAGTGCGGCGCTCAATGGCACATCGATTTTCGCGCCACGAAAGCTCTGCCTGGCGGGTCGCAGGTGATCGGTCGGCAGTTCCAGTGCCTTCTGCTCACCGCCCAGTTGCCCGACCCAGTACGCCAGCTGCCGCTCGCGCTCGCCGGCTTCCATCCATTGCCGCTGCCAGACCGCATAGTCGGCGTACTGGATCGGCAGCTCGGGCAGGTTCGGTGCACGCTGCTCGGTGTTGGCTGCATAGAGTTCGATCAACTCTTGGACCATGACCTGGGTCGACCAGCCGTCCGAGACGATGTGGTGCTGTGTCAGCAGCAACAGGTAATCGTCGTCGGCCAGAGGCACGAGCCTGGCTCGCAGCAGAGGCCCTTGCGCCAGGTTGAATGGCTTGCGGGTTTCGTGCTCGATGCAGTCTTCGATGTGTTTGGGGGAGAGCGGCTGCAGCGGTCGCTGATCCACACTCAGGCCAAGGAGTGCGTGGTCGGCGATGACCTGCACGCTGTGTTCGCCTTGTTCGACGAAGGTCGTGCGCAGGCTTTCGTGGCGCGCCACAAGCGCATTCAGGCTGTATTGCAGGGCTTGGATATCCAACTCGCCGCGCATGCGGATGGCGGCCGGAATGTGGTACGCGTTGCTCTCGGGGTAGAACTGCCACAGAAACAGCTGCCGCTCCTGGGCATAGGACAGTGGCAGCGGCTTGTTGCGTTCGACCCTTTTCAGCGGTGGCTCGGCGGCGCACGTCGTGCCACCCAGGGACTCGGCAAACGCCGCCAGCCGGCTGTGTTCGAACAAGGTCCGCAGGGCCACCTCAAGACCCAGGCCCTGGCGCACCCGCGACACCACCTGGGTCGCCAGCAGGGAATGCCCGCCCAGTTCGAAGAAATCATCAGTGAGGCCGACTTGCTCCAGCTTCAGCACGTCTTGCCAGATCGTCGCGATCTGCTGTTCCAGCTCGCTTTGCGGCGCCACATAGGCCTGTTGCAACAGGCTGGCATCGGGCTGGGGCAAGGCCTTGCGGTCCAGCTTGCCGTTGCCGGTCAGAGGCAGGG
>NZ_ATLP01000128.1:0-2097 GCF_000416215.1 Pseudomonas sp. CF161 | reverse complement strand
ATGCCCCAACTCCCCTACGCCTGGGCCAAATCCCACCGCATCCTCCTACGCCAAACCGAGGCGGGCACCGCACTCCTGGTCTGCCCCTCAACCCCCGGCTGGTCAATCAACGAAGCCCAACGCCAATTCGGCCCCAGCCCCATCGAACACATCCGCGACGACGAACTCGACGGCCTGCTGGCCAGCGCCTACGCCGACACCGGCAGCGCCGCCGCGGTGGTCGGCGCCGCCGAAAACGAAGTCGACCTCGACCGCCTCATGCAAGACATCCCGGAAATCACCGACCTGCTCGACACCCAGGACGGCGCCCCGGTGATCCGCATGATCAACGCCTTGCTGACCCAGGCCGCGCGAGATGAAGCCAGCGACATCCACATCGAACCCTATGAAACCCACTCCGTGGTGCGCTACCGCGTCGACGGCACCCTGCGCGATGTCGTGTCGCCGCGCAAAGCCCTGCACGGCGCCCTGGTGTCACGGATCAAGATCATGGCCCAACTCGACATCGCCGAAAAACGCCTGCCCCAGGACGGGCGCATTGCCCTGCGCGTAGCCGGTCGGCCCATCGATATCCGCGTTTCCACCGTGCCCACCGGCCATGGCGAACGGGTGGTGATGCGCCTGCTGGACAAACAGGCCGGGCGCCTGCAACTGGAAACCCTGGGCATGGACCCTGAGGTGCTGGCCCGGCTCGATAGCCTGATCCGCCAGCCCCACGGCATCGTGCTGGTCACCGGCCCCACCGGCAGCGGCAAAACCACCAGCCTCTACGCCGCCCTGGCCCGACTCGATGCCAGCACCAGCAATATCCTCACCGTCGAAGACCCGGTGGAATATGACCTGCCCGGCATCAGCCAGATCCAGGTCAACGCCAAGATCGACATGACCTTCGCCCTGGCCCTGCGGGCCATCCTGCGCCAGGACCCGGACATCATCATGATCGGCGAAATCCGCGACTTGGAGACCGCGCAGATTGCGGTGCAAGCCTCGCTCACCGGGCACTTGGTGCTCGCCACCTTGCATACCAACGATGCTGTTTCAGCCGTCAATCGCCTGATCGATATGGGGGTTGAACCGTTTTTGCTGGCGTCATCAATGCTCGGTGTCTTGGCCCAAAGGCTGGTGCGCCGCCTGTGTTCGCAGTGCAAGGAAGAAGACCCGACGGCCCCCGGCACCTGGCGCCCACAAGGCTGCGCCGCGTGCAATCACACCGGCTACAGCGGCCGAACCGGGATCCATGAGTTGTTCTGTATCGACGACGATATTCGCACCCTGATTCACCAAGGCGCCGGCGAACAGGCCCTCAGGGCCGCTGCCCGTAAAGCCGGAATGCTGAGCATGCGCGAGGATGGCGAACGCTGGGTGCGCAGCGGCGCCACCGCGCCGGAAGAAATCCTTCGTGTAACCCGGGACGCCTGATGAATCGCTATCGCTACGAAGCCGCCGACGCCAGCGGCAAGATCGAATCCGGGCATCTGGAAGCCGACAGCCAGAGTGCGGCCTTTACCCACCTGCGTGGCCGTGGCCTGACGGCGCTGATGGTGCAACTGGACAGCCATCAGGAAACCGACGGGGCAGGGGGCCTGTTCAGCGCCAAGCTTTCAGACAACGACCTGGCCTGGGCCACCCGCCAATTGGCCAGCCTGCTGGGCGCCAGTCTGCCCCTGGAAGCGGCGCTCAGCGCCACGGTGGAGCAGGCCGAGCGCAAGCACATCGCCCAGACCCTGAGCGCGGTGCGCGCCGATGTGCGCAGTGGCATGCGCCTGGCCGAAGCCCTGGCGGCGCGTCCCCGGGACTTTCCGGAGATTTACCGGGCGCTGATTGCCGCAGGCGAAGAGTCCGGCGACCTGGCCCAGGTCATGGAGCGCCTGGCGGACTACATCGAAGAGCGCAACAACCTGCGGGGCAAGATTCTCACCGCCTTTATCTACCCCGGGGTGGTGGGGCTGGTGTCGATCGGCATCGTGATTTTCCTGCTCAGCTACGTGGTGCCCCAGGTGGTCAGTGCCTTTTCCCAGGCGCGTCAGGACCTGCCGGGCCTGACCCTGGCCATGCTCAACGCCAGTGACTTTATTCGCAGTTGGGGCTGGTTGTGTT
>NZ_ATLP01000127.1:0-16576 GCF_000416215.1 Pseudomonas sp. CF161 | reverse complement strand
GGCTGGCACTGGCCCGGATCGACCTGCAACACACGCAAATCCGCAGCCCGATCGACGGCACCGCCGGCCAGCGCAGCCTGCGCATCGGCCAATACGTCGAGGCCGGGGCGCCGCTGCTGGCGGTGGTGCCCGAGGCGGCCTATGTGGTGGCCAATTACAAGGAAACCCAGGTCGATGCCATGCGCCCCGGGCAACCGGCGCACATCGAAGTGGACGCGCTGGGCGGCCTGGAGCTCCAGGGCCGGGTCGACAGCTTCGCCCCGGCGTCCGGCGCCCAATTCGCCCTGCTGCCACCGGACAATGCCACCGGCAACTTCACCAAGATCGTGCAGCGCATGCCGGTGCGCATCCGCCTCGAACCGGGGCAGCCGCGCGCGGCTGAACTGCGCCCCGGCATGTCGGTGATCGTCAGCGTGGACACCCACCATGAGTAACCCTGGGCAGCAGACTGTCGAGGCCGCGCCGGCCATTTCCCTGCGCACCTGGGTCGCGGTGCTGGGCAGCGTGGTCGGCTGTTTCATGGCCGGGATGAATGTGCACGTGACCAACGCCTCGCTGCCGGATGTGCGCGGGTCGCTGGGCGCCACCTTCGAGGAAGGCTCGTGGATCACCACCGCCTACCTGGTGGCCGAAATCATCATCATTCCCATGACCGGCTGGCTGGTGTCGGTGTTCTCCATGCGCCGGGTGATGATGGTCGGCACCGCAGGCTTCGTGCTGTTCTCGATTGCCTGCTCCCTGGCGCCGAACATCCAGACCATGATCATCGCCCGCACCCTGCAGGGCGCCTTTGGCGGGGTGCTGATCCCGCTGTCGTTCCAGCTCATCGTCACCGAGCTGCCGGCCGCGCGGCACCCCATGGGCATGGCGCTGTTCGCCGTGGCCAACAATGTCGCCCAGGCCGCCGGGCCGTCCCTGGGGGGCTGGCTGACCGACGCCTATTCCTGGCGCTGGATCTTCTACCTGCAAGTGCCGCCCGGGCTGTTGCTGCTGGCGGCGATCGGCTGGTCGGTGCGGCCGCAACCGATGATGCTGCACAAGCTGCGCCAGGGCGACTGGTTCGGCATCGCGACCATGGCCGTGGGGCTCTCGGCGTTGCAGATCATGCTCGAGGAAGGCAGCCGCAACGACTGGTTCGCCTCGACCTTTATCGCCAACTGCGCGGCGCTGGCGCTGATCGGGCTGCTGGCGTTTGTCTGCATCGAACTGCGCCGCGAGCACCCGCTGATCAACCTGCGCCTGCTGGGCCGCTACAACTTCGGCCTGGCCAGCCTGATGCAATTCACCTTTGGCGCGGTGGTGTTCGGCGTGGTGTTCCTGGTGCCCAATTACTTCGCCGAGATCCACGGCTACAACGCGCGGCAGATTGGCCTGATGATGATCCCCTACGGCCTGATCCAGTTCGCCATGTCATTCGCCACCCCGCGCCTGATGCGCTGGACCAGCGCCCGTACCATCATCATCCTCGGCTTCGCCATCACCGGCCTGGGCTGCCTGATGAACATCCACCTCAACCCGGATGCCGCGGCCAACGTGATCGTGCCGTCGCTGGTGGTGCGCGGCATCGGCCAGTCGCTGGTGGTGGTGGCGCTGGGGGTGATGGCGATCCAGGGCCTGGAAAAAGACCAGGTGGGCTCGGCCTCGGGCTTGTTCTCGATGGTGCGCAACGTCGGCGGTGCGATTGGCATCGCCCTGTCGAGCCAGATTGTGGTCGAGCGCGAAAAACTGCACGCCCAGCGCATCGGCGAGGCAGTGTCGCCCTTCGCCCAGGCGACCCAGGAACGGCTGGTGGACATGGTGCGCATGCTCAGCCATGTGCCACTGGACTACGCCAGCGCCCTGCACGGCGCTGCCGCCGGCCCCTTGCGCCAGCAAGCCCTGGCGCTGATGGAGCGCCTGGTGCACCGCGACGCCATGCTGATGGCCTACAGCGATGCGTTTTACCTGGCCGGGCTGGCAATGCTCGCCTGCGTGCTGGCCGGGCTGGTGCTGCGCCGCGCGTGACGGTCAACGGTAGAACAGCGACGGCGGCACCCCGAACTGGCGCTTGAAGGCCGCCGCGAAGGCGCTCTGGCTGTCGTAACCGTGCTGCAACGCCACTTGCACGATCGGCATGCCCTGGGCCAGGCATTCCAGGGACAGCAGCAGCCGTGCCTGCTGCCGCCAGCGGCCGAAGGTGATGCCGGTGGCGCGCTGGAACTGGCGGTGAAAGGTCTTGCCGCTCATCGCCAGGCGGTCGGCCCAGTGTTCGGCGGTGCTGTTGTCGGCGGGGTCGGCGGCCAGGGTCTGGCAGACCCGCAGCATGCGCGGTTCCTGAGGCCAGGGCAGGTTGAACGGCAGCACCGGCAGCCAGCGCAGCTCATCGAGTATCAAACGCATGATCCGCCCTTCGCGGCTGTCACTCTGGTAGTGCTCCTGCACCGCGGTGGCGGCCAGGATCAGCTCGCGCAGCAGCGGCGAAACCTCGATCACACAATCGCCCTGGGGCAGGCCCGCAATCGCATCCAGGTTGATAAACAGGCTGCGCATGCGGGCCGCGCCGCGCATGCGCACGGTGTGATCGACCCCGGCCATCAGCCACACCCCACGGCTGGGCGGCACCACCCAGCGCCCGGCCTGGGTCTCGATCACCAGCACGCCTTCGATCGCATACAGCAGCTGCGCCCGGTCATGGCGGTGGGCCGGGATCACATGGCCATTGGGGTAGTCCACCGCAACGCCGGTGACCGGCATCGCCGCGCATTCGTAGGAGGAGGCAAACGCCGAATCGGACATGCAGGAAACGCCTCAGGGTTCAGGGAGCGCGACACGCCGGTCGCGGCAAAAAATGACCAAAACAGAATAACAACGCAGCGTTTCGTGGGATAGCGTCAACCCAGGCCCAGCAAGAGCCCCTGGTGCGAGGCTAAAAATATGAGAGCATGCCCCACCGCTCCAACACTTCAGGACCCGCACCGCGCATGGCTCAACCGGCCCACCTCCCCGCAACGCCCAGGGCCGCGCCCGAGACCGCCATCGCCCAGTTCTGGCGCGACCCGGCGCTGCCCCATGTCGAGAGCCGCCGAGCCTGCCACAGCCGTGCCAACTACAAGCCCCACAGCCACCCGACCTACTCCATCGGCGCCGTGGACCAGGGTGCCAGCCTCTTCACCGGGGCGGCAGATGGCCCGACGCTGATCCGCAGTGCCAGCCTGGTGTTTGTCCCCGCCGGCTGCGTGCACGCCTGCAACCCGCTGCCGGAGACCGCCTGGAGTTATCAGATGCTGCACCTGGATGCGCAGTGGCTGGCCGCCCTCAGGGCCGAAACCCAGACCGGGGCCAGCGCCCCCGAGCCGGTGCTGATCAGCCACGACCCGGCACTCTACCAGCGCTTCTGCCAGCTCAATCGGCTGTTGTTTTCTGCGGCGGGCAGCGCTGAAAAAGACGCCGCACTGATCGAATTCATCGGCGATCACGATGGCGCCGACCCGCAGCGGATCGACATCGCCGCCAACCCCGCGCTGGCCAGCGGCGAGTTCAAGCGGCTCATGGACTTCTTGCAGCACGACAACCACAGCCTGCTGCCCCTGGCGGAACTGGCGGCCATGGCCGGGATGAGCCGCTACCAGTTGATCCGGGCCTTCCGTGCCAGCACCGGGCTGACGCCCCACGCCTATCAGCTCAACCGCTGCATCAACCAGGCGCGCCACTGGCTGCGCGAAGGCCAGGGCATGGCGTCGATTGCCTACCGCCTGGGGTTTGCCGACCAGGCGCATTTCCAGCGTGTGTTCAAGGCCCATGTCGGGGTGACCCCGGGGCTGTATCGCAGCTGAGCCCCGCGCAATTTTCTTCAATACAGGGCTTGGGGCCGCTGCGCACACTGGCGCTCCCTGTCCCTGGAAGTTTGCCCATGTTGCAGCAGTTTCTGATGATCGCCGCCGCGCATTTCCTGGCGTTGCTGTCTCCCGGCCCGGATTTTTTCCTGGTCGCCCGCCTGTCCATGGCCGCTGGCTGGAAGTCCGCCACCGGTGCCTGCCTGGGCATCGCCCTGGCCAATGCTGTGTTCATTGTTGCGGCATTTGCCGGGGTCTCGGCGCTGCATGCCGACAGCGCGGTGTTTATCGCCTTGCAACTGGCTGGCTGCGGCTACCTGCTGTACATGGGCGGGATGTTTATTCGCCACGCCGGCAGCAGCGCCCTGGGCCCGGTCGCCGCCGAGGGTGCTGCACCGGCACCCCGTGGCCGTGGCCAGTGGTGGCGCGGCCTGGGCATGGGCCTGCTGTCAGGCCTGCTGAACCCGAAGAACGCCCTGTTCTACGTGAGCCTGGCGTCCCTGGTCAGTGCCGACACCTCGGCCGGCTGGAAGCTGTTCTACGGCCTGTGGATGTTCGCCGCCGTGCTGCTGTGGGACCTGCTGGTGGCCCTGGCCATCGGCAATCAACGCGTGCTGCGGCGTTTCTCCCAGGTGCTGCCGTGGCTGGAGCGCGTGTGCGGGGCGATCCTGATCCTGCTGGCGCTGATCGTCATCGGCGCCCTGGCCCTGCGCCTTTGAACCCGTCGCCGGGCCCATCAGGCCATGGCCGCGCTCAGCCAGGCCTCCAGTGACTCCGGCGCCAATGGCCGGGCAAACAGGTAACCCTGGGCCACCGAGTAGCCCTGGTCCTTGAGCACCAGGCACTGGCCGGCGGTCTCCACGCCTTCGGCCACCACCGTCAGGTTCAGGCTTTTGCCGATGCCCATGATCGCCGCACTCAAGGCCCGGGCCGCGCTGTCATCTTCAAGGTCGGAGACAAAACTGCGGTCGAGCTTGAGCTCGCTCAGGGGCAGCCGGCGCAGGTAGCTCAGGCTCGAATAGCCGGTGCCGAAGTCGTCCATCGACAGACGCACGCCCTGGGCATGCACTTCGTCGATGGTCTTCAAGGTGCTGGGGTTGGTGTCCAGCAGCACGCCTTCGGTGATCTCCAGGGTCAGGTCCCTGGGCACCAGCCCGTGATGATCCAGGGTGTCGGCAATCATTCGCGGCAGGTCCAGGTTGTGGAAACTGGTGGGCGACAGGTTGATCGACACCGAGGGGATCGCCAGTGCCCGCCGCCGCCAGTCACTCAACTGGCGACAGGCCTGGGCCAGTACCCAGCGCCCGAGGTCGGCAATCAGCCCGCACTCTTCGGCCAGGGGAATAAAACGCGCCGGGGAAATCTCCCCCAGTTGCGGGTGGGTCCAGCGGGCCAGGGCCTCGACCCCACACAATTGGCCGCTGGCGAGGTCGATCTGCGGCTGGTAATGCAGGCGCAGGCCGTTGTTCTGCAGGGCCTCGCGCAGGGCCGTCTCCAGGGCCAGGCGCTCCTGGGCCAGCAGGTTCAGTTCATGGCTGAAGAAACTCAACTGGCCACGGCCGGCCGACTTGGCCTGGTACATGGCCATGTCGGCGCGGCGCAGCAGGGTCTCCATGTCGCGGCCATCGCCGGGGAACACACTGATGCCGATACTCGCCGAGCAGGCCACGGACACCCCGTCCACCAGGCACGGCGCGCCCAGGGCCAGCAACAGTTGCTCGGCCTGGGCCGCAACCTGGGTCGAATCGCAATGGGGCAGGATCAAGACGAACTCATCCCCCGACAGCCGGCCGACGATGTCCGACTCCCGTGACTCACGCTCCAGGCGCCCGGCGACGATCCGCAGCAGCTCATCCCCCGCCGGGTGGCCCAGGGAATCGTTGACCTTCTTGAAGCGGTCCAGATCGACGAACAGCACCGCCAACTGCGAGCTGTCGCGCCGCGCCGCGCTGATCGCCTGGTCGGCCCGGGCTTGCAGCAGGCTGCGGTTGGGCAGGCCGGTCAGGGCATCGTAGAACGCCAGCTGGCGAATCCGTGCCCGCGCGTGTTCACGCTGCAAGGCCAGGGCACACAGGTGAACGCAGGAATTGACGATCTGCTGGTGAAACAGGTCCGGCACCAGGGCTTCGCGAAAGTAAAAGGCGAAGGTGCCGATCACCCGCCCCTGGCTGGAACGAATCGGCGTCGACCAGCAGCCGACATACCCCAGCTCCAGGGCCAGGTGCTTGTAGTCGGCCCACAACGGGTCGTTGGCGATATCGGTGACCAGCACCGCGTTGTTGCGAAACGCCGCGGTGCCGCAGGAGCCGACGCTGGGCCCGATCGGCACGCCGCACAGCGCCGCGCTGTAGGCCGCCGGCAGGCTCGGCGCGGCCAACGATTGCAGGCAGCCATGTTCGTCGACTTCCAGGATCGAGGCCGCCACTTCCGGTGCGATGCGCTCCACCTCGCGGCAGATCAGCTCCAGCACCTGGGCCAGCGGCTGCTCGCTGGCCATGGCCTCCAGGGCGTTGTGCTGCAGCACTTCATACATTTTCGACTGGGTGATATCGGTCAGCACCGAGACCACGCTGACCAGGTCCCCGTCCTCCCCCATGACCGGGTTGGCCACCACATTGATCCAGTAGCGCTGGCCGGATTTGCCGACGACGATTTCCTCGCGCCGTACCGAGCGGCCAGCCAGCAGCTCGAGGCGCACATAGTCGATGTAGTGGGCGTTGGCATTGGCCGCCAGCAATTCGATGGGCGAGCGTTCGGTCAGGTCTTCCTGCTGCCAGCCGAACATGCGGCTGAAGCCGCTGTTGACGTACTGGATCCGCCAGTCCGCACCGACAATCAGCACCCCGGAGTCAGTGGCCCCGGCCACCAGGGACAGGCGCCGGTTGTGCTCGGCCAGTTCGCTCTCGCGTTGGTGGCGCAGGCTGATATCGGTGGCGACCTTGACCACCCGTTGCACATTGCCGGCTTTATCGAGAATCACCGTGTAAGTCGCCTCCAGCCAGCAGGTGCTGCCATCGCCGCGACGGCGCTCGCAGACCCCGGAAAACGTCCGGCTGGCCAACAGCCCTGCCCAAAACAGGCGGTACGCCTCGGAGTCGGCATACCGCTCCTTGCAAAAGGCCCGGTGATGCAGCCCCAGCGCGTTGTCACGGCTGTAGCCCAACAGCAGCAGGTAGTTGGGGTTGGCGTTGAGCAAAATACCTTCGGCGGAAAACTCGGCGATCGCCATGGCCCGATCCAGGGCGCCCAACAGCGCGTTGTGGCTGACCGAACCAGCGTCATCGACCTGAACTTGAGACACCATTGCCTGCTCCTTCTCCTGCTAATCCATTGCGCGGCTGAGTTCGATGCGGGCCCGCCCCACTATCGAGCAGCAGACCGAGCTGGCACGACCCACGATAAACCGGCGTTTTAGCGATGCTGTTCGTTGTCACGGCCAATGGCAAGTGCCCGTAGAGCCCGGGTCACGCCGGCAAATCCTGAACCGGCGGCCCTTTTCAGTCGATTCGGACAAATTCGAAAAGCGCATGAGGGTGAGCAATAAAAGTTTTGGCCGTGCTCAGAAGCACGCAACAGTGGATCCATTAACAACAACCAATCGTTCGATAATCGCCCAAATAAACCCATTTAAGGCCAAATTCATGATTGACCAGGCACCGGCCGCCGATCTCTAATGGATCCATTAATAAAAACAAGTCGTAGCCTGGAGACCTCCCATGCACCCCAAAAACACCTGGTACGTTGCCTGCACCGCCGATGAAATCACCGACAAGCCCCTGGGCCGACAGATTTGCGGTGAAAAAATGGTTTTTTATCGCGGTCTGGAAGGACAGATCAGCGCGATCGAAGATTTCTGCCCCCATCGCGGCGCGCCGTTGTCACTGGGCTATGTCGAAAACGGCAACCTGGTGTGCGGCTACCACGGCCTGGTGATGGGCTGCGACGGCAAGACGGTGTCCATGCCCGGGCAGCGGGTGCGCGGCTTTCCGTGCAACAAGACCTTTGCCGCGGTCGAGCGCTACGGCTTTATCTGGGTCTGGCCCGGTGATCAGGCCCAGGCCGACCCGGCGCTGATCCACCACCTGGAATGGGCGGTCAGCGACGACTGGGCCTATGGCGGCGGCTTGTTCCATATCGGTTGCGACTATCGCCTGATGATCGACAACCTGATGGACCTGACCCACGAAACCTACGTCCACGCCTCCAGCATCGGCCAGAAGGAAATCGACGAAGCGCCGCCGGTGACCACGGTCGAAGGCGATGAAGTGGTGACCGCGCGGCACATGGAAAACATCATGGCTCCGCCGTTCTGGCGCATGGCCCTGCGGGGCAACAACCTGGCCGACGACGTGCCGGTGGACCGCTGGCAGATCTGCCGTTTCACCCCGCCCAGCCACGTGCTGATCGAAGTCGGCGTGGCCCATGCCGGCAAGGGCGGCTACCACGCCGACCCGCAATACAAGGCATCGAGCATCGTCGTCGACTTCATCACCCCCGAGTCCGACACCTCGATCTGGTACTTCTGGGGCATGGCGCGCAACTTCAACCCCCAGGACCAGGAGCTGACCGCGAGCATCCGCGAAGGCCAGGGCAAGATCTTCAGCGAAGACCTGGAGATGCTCGAACGCCAGCAGCAGAACCTGCTCGCGCACCCGACGCGCAACCTGCTCAAGCTCAATATCGATGCCGGCGGCGTGCAGTCGCGCCGGGTCCTGGAGCGCCTGATCGCCCAGGAACGCAGCGCCGAACCGCAACTGATCGCCAGCGCCCAGTAAACCCCGGGGCGCGGCCTTGCCTGCCGCGCCCGCACACGCCCTGCCTGCGGCGGCGCAGTGACGAATAACCAGAAGTGAGCCCCTGCCCTGGCGGCAACACTCCAAGGACCGAACATGATTGACGTGCTGGTGGTATCCCGCAACAACGAAGCCCTCGACATCTGCAGCTACGAGCTGGCCAGCGTCGACCACAGCCCCCTGCCCGCCTTCAGCGCCGGCGCCCATATCGACGTACACCTGCCCGATGGCCTGGTGCGCCAGTACTCGCTGTGCAACCACCCTGAAGAGCGCCATCGCTACCTAATCGGCGTGCTCAAGGACCCGGCCTCACGGGGCGGTTCGGCCAGCCTGCATGCTCAGGTCCAGGTCGGCAGCCGGTTGCGCATCAGCGAACCGCGCAACCTGTTCCCCCTGGTCCATGAAGCCGGGCGCAGCCTGCTGTTCGCCGGGGGCATCGGCATCACCCCGATCCTGTGCATGGCCGAACGCCTGGCCCACAGCGGCGCCGACTTCGAGCTGCATTACTGCGCCCGTTCCAGTGAGCGCGCGGCATTCGTCCAGCGCCTCAAGGATTCGCCGTTTGCCGAGCGGGTGTTCCTGCATTTCGATGAGCAACCGCAGACCGCGCTCGACGCCGCCAAGGTCCTGGCTGGCCCGGCGGATAATGTGCATCTGTATGTCTGTGGCCCCGGCGGTTTCATGCAGCACGTGCTGGACAGCGCCCGTGCCCAGGGTTGGCGCGAAGAGTGCCTGCACCGCGAATACTTTGCCGCAGCGCCGGTGGACAGCAGCAACGATGGAAGTTTTTCGGTGAAGCTCGGCAGCACCGGCCAGGTCTATGAAATACCGGCCGATCGCAGTGTGGTGCAGGTGCTGCAAGCACATGGGGTGGAGATTGCCATGTCCTGCGAACAGGGCATTTGCGGCACCTGCCTGACCCGGGTGCTGGAAGGTGTGCCGGAGCACCGCGATCTGTTTCTGACCGAGGAGGAACAGGCCCTCAACGACCAGTTCACCCCCTGCTGCTCACGCTCGAAAACCCCGCTGCTGGTGCTGGATATCTGAGCTTCACTGCGTCCGCAGAATGACTTTCATCCGCTCGTCGCTGGTGGCTGCGCCGAACACCTCGGCATAGCGCAGGGTGGCGTTGGCGTGCTCGCGCATGATCGCCTCGGCCCGCGCGCCCTGGCGATTGACCAGGGCATCGAACACCGAATGGTGCTGCATGTGGGCGTAATTGAAGCGCCGGTATTCGCGGCCCAGGTCATTGCGATCCACCGCCAGGGCGGTCACCGAGGCGAACGGCAGATGGTCGTTGCGCGCCAGGGCATCGGCGATGGCCGGGTTGTGGCTGCCTTCGACGATCACCTGATGAAAGCGCATGTTGAGGTCGTGATAGGCCTCCAGGTCGTCTTCGGTGACATAACCTTTGTCGAACAGTTGATCACCCTGGGCCAGGCACAATTCCAAGGTCGCCCGCGCCGCCTCAGACAGCCCGCGCTCGGCGGTCTGGCGCGCGGCCAAACCCTCCAGCACACCACGCACCTCGACGGCGCCGGCGATGTCGTCGGCACTCACCGAGCGCACCTGGAACCCACGCCCGCCAAAACGCACCAGCAGGCCTTCCTGCTCCAGGGTGCGAAACGCCATGCGCACCGGCATCCGTGATACGCCGAACAGCTCGGCAGTGGGAATCTCCATCAACCGCTCACCCGCCGCCAACTCGCCCGAGGCGATCATCTTGCGCAGCGCAACCAGCACCATTTGACCGGGCTTACTCATCCAGGCATTTCCACAAAAGACGGGCCGCCATAGTAGCGCAAGCCTCGCGCCGGCGGCAGCGGCTACAACAGCCCGCTGTAGCCGCCAGGCTCGGCTACAGCGTTAAAAAGACAACGGGTAGCTGACGATCAATCGGGTCTGGTCGAAATCGCTGTTGAAGCTGCGGCGGTTGGTGGCGTTGTTCAGGCGCAGGCTGAGGCTTTTCAGGCTGCCGCTCTGGAAGGTGTAGCCGACTTCGGTGTCGCGCTCCCATTCCTTGCCGTTGCTGCCGACCTTGGTCGTGGCATTTTCTCCATGGCCATAACGCACCATCGCCAGCAACCCGGGCACGCCCACAGCAGCGAAGTTGTAGTCGTAGCGCGCCTGCCACGAACGCTCGTCGGCGTTGCTGAAGTTGCCGTTGAACATATCGTTGCCCAGGGTCCGGCCGCTGCTGCCATAAACCGACATCCACGGGCTGTCGCCACTGACTTTCTGCAGGCCCAGGTACAGGGTATGGCCACCGGTATTGGCCGAGAACAAGGCATAGGCGGTCCGGCTCTGCACCTCGCCAATGCGCGCGCGGCCGTCGTCCTTGTCGATGAAATACCCCAGGTTCGCCCCCAGCACCCACTCTCCCAGCGGCTGCTTGTGCACGAGGTTGAAATAGCTCTGCTGGTAGATGTCTTCCAGCTGTGAATGCCAGGCACCGATCAGGGTGCGCTGTTGATTGAAGCGATACTCGGCGCCGACATAGTTGAAGGCATCCGAGGTCACCCCCGGTGCGGCCCAGGCCGAGAGGTCCTGCATGTCCGACGAGTTGCGCAGGCTGACCGCCTTGTATTGCCCGGCCTGCAGGCCCAGGCCGCTGATCTCCCGCGAGTCGAGCATGGCCCCACGAAAGGTCTGCGGCAGCAGACGGCCATCGTCGTAGCGCAGCAGCGGGATGTCCGGCAGCAATTCGCCAACCTTCAACTCCGTGGCCGAAATGCGCATCTTCGCCGCCACCCCGGCGCGCCCGAAGTTGTCCGCCGCCTTGCCATCGTCATGCACCGGCAACAGCTCGGAACCGCTGACCGCGCGGCTGCTGTCGAGCTTGACGCCGAACATGCCGATGGCGTCCAGGCCAAACCCCACGGTGCCCGGGGTGTAGCCGGAACTGAACTTGAGAATAAAACCCTGGGCCCACTCCTCCACCTGGCTCTTGGGTGCACCCGAGTCACGAAAATCACGGTTGAAGTAGTAATTGCGCAGCAGCAGTTCAGTCTTGGCGTCTTCGAAAAAACCACCGTCTTCTTCGGCCGCCAGCACCGGCAGGCACAGGCCCGAGGTCATGGCCGCCGCCAACAGCGAACGGGTGAAGGTCAATGGGCTGCTCATTCTTATTGTTCTCCGTTTTTCATGGGCGCAGCCGCTCCCCGGCAGGCCCCTGGAGGCCCGCCCGACAGGGCTGCAAAAAGGCCCGGCCGAACCGGGCTTGAATCAGTGGGCTAACGCATCAAAAGGGATACTGACGCGGCTGGTGTTGCACGCTGATCCAGTGATCGCGGGTGAACTCATCGATCGCCCAGTCGCCGTTGAAGCGCCCCAGGCCCGAGTTCTTTTCCCCGCCGAAGGGCGCGTTGGCCTCATCGTTCACCGGGATGTCGTTGATATGGGTCATGCCCGCGCGGATCTGCCGGGCAAAGCCCACCGCGCGTTCCAGGCTGGCGCTGAACACCGCGCTGGACAGCCCGAACTCGCTGGCATTGGCCAACTCCAGGGCATGGGCCTCATCCCGCGCGCGCAGCAGCCCCACCAGCGGGCCGAAGATTTCGTTGCGCGCCAGGTCCATGTCCTGCGTGACCTCGCCATACACATGGGGCGCCAGCAGGTTGCCCTGGCCGCCGCCTTCGTACAGCGGCTCGGCGCCCTCGGCCCGGGCCAGGCGGATTTTTTCCTGCAGGCCCTGCAACTGACGGGCGTTGATCACCGGGCCGATCACCGTGTCCTGCAGATTCGGATCACCGACCTTGAGCCCCTTGACCCGCGCCACGAAGCGCTCGGCAAACGCCGGGTACAGGCTGTCGTCGATGATGATGCGGTTGACCGCCATGCAGATCTGCCCCTGGTGCAGGAACTTGCCAAACACCGCTGCATTCACCGCGTGCTCCAGGTCAGCGTCGGCCAGGACCACGAACGGGCTGTTGCCGCCCAGCTCCAGGGCCACGTGCTTGAGGTGCTCGCCGCCGCTGGCGATGCGGCCGATACCGCGCCCCACCGGGGTCGACCCGGTAAAGGTGATCAACGACGGCACCGGGTGCTCGACAAAGGCATCGCCAATCTCGCTGCCGGCCCCCACCACCACGCTCAGCACCCCGGCCGGCAATCCGGCCTCTTCGAATATCCGCGCCAGCAGCAGGCCGCCGCACACCGGGGTGTCGCTGGCCGGCTTGACCACCACCGCGTTGCCCAGGGCCAGGGCCGGGGCGATGGAGCGCTGGGTCAGGTGCAGCGGGAAGTTCCACGGGCTGATGACCCCCACCACCCCCAGGGCGCTGCGGTAGACCCGGCTTTCCTTGCCCGGCACATCGGACTCGACGATGCGCCCATGGACCCGCGCCGGAAACGACGCCGACTCCAGGGCAATCGCCCGCGCCGCGCCCCATTCCAGCTGGGCCTTGAGCCGGGTGCTGCCGGACTCGCGGATGATCCAGTCGATGATTTCCTCGCGGCGCCGGTCGAACACCGCCACCACCTGATGCAGCACCGCCGCCCGTGCCGACGGCCCGAGCGCCGCCCACTGCGGCTGGACTTCGGCAGCCTTGCGGTAGGCGGCGTCAAGGTCGGCGCGGTTGGCCTGGGGAATCTCCAGCAATCGCGAACCGTCGTACGGGTTGCTCACCGCCAGGGTCTTACCCCCGGCGCCGGCGCGCCACTGGGCGGCGATGGGTTGCAGGTGCAGATCAGCGTAAACGGCTGGGGAATCGCTCATGTCATATCTCCTGGAAACAGAATGGGTAAATTCGCTGCGGCGCTCATTCGTGCACGGCGCCCGAGGCTCGCGCCTCGATCAGCCGCACCAGCCCCAGCAGGGTGGCGGTATGGGGCACGGCGACGCCGGCCTGACGCGCCCGGGCCAGTACCTCGCCGTTGATTGCGCCGATCTCCGTCGAGCGCCCGGCCAGCACGTCCTGCAACATCGACGGTTGGTGCGTGCGGTGATGGGCGATGGCGTAGGCCACGCTCTCCAGACAGCGCTGGGTATCAGTCGCGACCCCCACCGACTGCGCGACCGCCAGCACCTCCAGCACAATCGCGCGCGCCAGTTCGACACCTTCGCGGGCGCCGTCCAACTGGCCCACGGTGCAGCCGGTCACTGCGCACAGGCTGTTCAAGGCCGCATTGAAGGCGACCTTCTCCCAGATCGAGGTCCACACCTCGGGGTCCGGCGCGCAGTTCAAGCCCGCGCCGTCGAGCACCGCCGCCACCTCGGCATTGGCCGGGCGTTCGACGCCGTCCGCCGACCACACCCGGACCATGCCCTGGCCATGGGAGCGCACGTGGCCCGGGCCGACCATGTCTGCCGGCCAATTGGTCATGCCGATCAGCACCTGCTCCGGGGCGACGTGGCGGCACAGAGCTTCGGCGTTGCCCAGGCCGTTCTGCACGGTCAGCACCCGGGTCTGCGCGCCGATATGCCCGGCAATGCCGCGCAGCGCGCTGTCGGTGTGCTGGCTCTTGGTGAACACCAGCAACAGATCGGGCTGGCCCGGGGCCTGCTCCGGGCGGCAGGCGACCAGGCCGCTGACGCGCTGCTCGCCGTTGTCGGTCTCCAGGTGCAAACCCTCGCGGCGGATGGCGTGCAGGTGCGCGTCGTTGATGTCCAGCAGGGTGACCTGCTGCCCGCTTTGCGCCAGCAGGCCGCCGAACAGGGAGCCCATGGCCCCTGCCCCGAGAATGGAAATATTCATCGAACCTCCGTTTCAGAATGAGTGGTCATGGCCGGCCCGGCACCCGCCGGGGAATATGCCGGCGCACCAGCAACAGGGCGATCAGCGCCATCACCATCACCGAGCCCAGCAGCGTCAGGTAACCCCCAGCGCCGCCCTGGGTGATGATGGTCGCGCCGGCAAACGCACTGAGGATCGCCCCCATGCGCCCAAAGGCCAGGGCCGATGCGGTGCCGGTGGCACGCACGTTGGTGGGATAGATAAAGGCGCAGAGCGCGTACAGGGTCGACTGCACGGCGTTCACGAACAGGCCATGCACGCCGAAGCCGAAGATCAGCAGGCTGGTGTTCTGATTGATGTCCACCCAGCGCATGGCAAAGGCACTCGCCGCGCCGCCCGCGCAGCAGATCACCAATGGCCAGAACGAGCCCCAGCGGGTCATCGCCACCGCGCACACCAGGGCCCCGATCACCCCGCCCAGGTTGTAGGCGGTCAGGCCCGAACCGGCGACCGAGGGCGGCAAGCCTTCGGCCATCAGCATGGTCGGCAACCAGCTGAAAGCGCTGTAGACCGCCGTCAGGCACATGAAGAACGCCACCCAGACCAACACCGTGTCCCGCCCGTAACCGAGGGCAAACAAGGCGCGGAAGCCGTCGCGTTTTTCGCTGGCCTGTTCCAGGGCATCGGTGTAGCGCACGCCCTCGGCCATCGGCCGTCCCATGCGTCCCAGCAGGCTGTTCAACTCACCCCAGCGCTGTGGCCGCCGCGCCAGGAAGCGTGGCGACTCCGGCAGCGCCGCCAGCAGCACAAACCCGAGCACGATGGGCAAGCTGCCGCCGACGAAAAACAGCGTGCGCCAGCCATAGACCGGCAACACGTGGGAGGCGAAAAACCCCGCCAGCATCCCGCCCAGGGGCACGCAGACAATGGTCGCGGTCACCGCCAGCGTACGCCGGCGTGCCGGGGTGAATTCGGCGGTCACGGTGGTGGCGCTGGGCAACGCGCCCCCAATCCCCAGGCCGGCGATAAAGCGCAGGATCGCCACCGTCAGCGCATCCGGCGCCAGGCCGATGGCGCAGGTCGCGGCGCCGAACACGAACACACTCATGATCACCGCCATGCGCCGCCCGAAACGGTCGGCGAACAGACCGGCGCAGGCGCTGCCGATGCCCATGCCGATCAGCCCGGCCGCCACCACCGGAGCAAAGACCTCACGGGTAACGCCCCACTCCTTGATCATCATCGGGATCGCGAACCCGATCAGTTGCCCGTCGAAACCGTCCAGCACGATGGACAGCGCCGCCAGCAGCACCACCAGCTTTTGCATCCGGGTAAAGGGGCCTTCATCGAGCAGGGAACCGATATCGGCATTGCCCGACGCGGCACGCGGCGAGCGCGGCACGCTCGTCGTCCCATCAATGACCTCAGTCTTGTTCATAACCACCTCTTTTTTATTGTTGTTGTAGTGCCGCGCCGAGCACGGCTGGCAACGCCGGGAACGAGCCCGGCGCGGGGTCTTGCCTCAGGGTTCGATGGTCAGCGTCGGCACCTCGATCAACACCGGGCGCTGGCCCGCCAGGGCTTCGCTGAAGGCTGCGGCAAACTCTTGGGCGGTGTTGGCCTGCAGCGAATGCACGCCATAGCCCAGGCCGATGGCGCAGAAATCCAGGCCCGGTACATCCAGCCCCGGGGCGTCGCTGACCCCCAGCACATCGGCGAACCAGCGCAAGGCGCCGTAGGTGCCGTTCTTGAGAATGATGAACACCACCGCAACCCCGTACTGCGCGGCGGTCCACAACGCGGTGATGCCGTAGTTGGCCGAGCCGTCGCCGATGATCGCCACCACTCGCCGCTCGGGCGTCGCCAACTGCACGCCAACCGCGGCCGGCAGGCCGAAGCCCAGGCCACCGGCGGCCGGGAAGAAGTAACTGCCGGGCTCGCGCATCTCGACCCGCTGCCAGAAGGCACCGACGGTGGAGGTGGACTCCTTGACGTAGATCGTGTCCTTGGGCGCCAGTTGATCGATCAGGTCGAACACGGTTTCCGGACGCAGCAGGCCGCCCTCCTCGACGATCGGCGCCGGCCGCGGCAAGGCCTCGGGCAGCGGCCGCTCGCTCTGGCGGACCACGCCCACCAGGGCTTCGAGGGTGAGGGCGATGTCCGCCACCAGGGCATCGCCCATGGGCGCCCGCGCCGCTTCGCCGGGGTCGCAGGTGATGTGCACCAGCTCGGCGCCGGCCGGCAGGTAGGCGCCGGGGGCGAACTGGTGATAACGGAACACCGGCCCCCCCACCAC
>NZ_ATLP01000126.1:0-254538 GCF_000416215.1 Pseudomonas sp. CF161 | reverse complement strand
CCCAGGCCGGCATCCGCAGTTTTTCCGCAAGCTGCACCGCCAGATGGTTGCTGCGGCTGCCATCGACATCCGGCCCCAGCACCAACACCGGGTTGCGCGCCGCCGACAGGCGCTCGCCCAGTTGCTGCAACTGCGCCGACGACGGCAGGCCGGCGCTGTGCACCTGGCGCCGCGCCAGGTGCTCGACCCCGGCCGGGGCTTCGCAGGCCCAATCGTCATAGGGAATCGACACATACACCGGCCCCCGTGGCGCCAGGCTGGCCATGTGGATCGCCTGGCTCAGGGTGCGCGGCACGTCCTGGGCCGAGGCCGGTTCGTGGCTCCATTTGACCAGGGGTTTGGGCAACTGCGCGGCATCGACATTGGCCAGCATCGCCTCGACCCCAATCATCGAGCGCACCTGCTGGCCGGCAGTGATCACCAGCGGGCTGTGGGAGTACCAGGCGTTGGTCAGCGCGCCCATGCCGTTGCCGGTGCCGGCGGCGGCATGCAGGTTGACGAAGGTGGGCTGGCCGGTGGCCAGGGCAAAGCCGTCGGCCATGCCCACCACCGCGCCTTCGTGCAGGCCGAGGATGTAGCGAAAGTCCTCGGGGAAACCCTTGAGAAACGGCAGTTCATTGGAACCGGGGTTGCCGAAAATGGTGGTCAGGCCTTGCTCGCGAAGAATGTCGTAGGACGCAGAGTGAACGGTTTTCATAGGGACCCTTGGCGCTGGTTTTTAGATTTTGAGTTACTCTTGCAGCCGCCACGCAATTGATCAAATCGATACTATCTCTATCTAAAATAAGAACGGTCTATATCCAGATCGGCAGTCCGAGGCGCCATGAGCCACATCGACCTGAACCTGATCCGCACCTTCGTCACCCTCTACGAAGCCCGCAGCGTGACCCTGGCCGCCGAGCGCCTGTTCGTCACCCAGCCCTCGGTCAGCTACGGCCTGGCCCGCCTGCGCGAACTGTTCGACGACAAACTGTTCAGCCGCACCCGCGACGGCATCCAGCCGACCTTTGTCGCCGAACAGCTGTACCCCAACCTGCGGGACTGCCTGACCCGCATCGAAAGCGCGGTGCAAAGCACCCGCCAGTTCGACCCAGCCAGCACCGAGCGGCGCTTTCGCATCGCCCTCTCCGACCTCGGCGAAATGGGCTTTCTGCCATTGATCCTGGCGCGCCTGAACCGGGACGCGCCCCTGGCCGAAGTCGAGGTGCTGCCCTTGCAGGTGGACCAGGTCGGCGAGTGGCTGGCCAGCGGCAAGATCGACGCCGCCATCTGCCGCCACCCGGTGCCCGGCACCCGCAGCCAGGTGCTGATGCACGAACGCTACGCCTGCCTGCTCAGCGCCAGCCACCCGCGCATCGGCCGGCACTTGAGCCTGGAGCAGTTCCTTGGCGAACGGCACGTCACCGTGACCCGCACCACCGGTCACGGCAGTGTTGAAGACGTGCTGAAAAACATGAATGTGGAGCGCCGGATCAGCCTGCATGTGCCGCACTTTTCAGTGCTGCCCAAGATCATCCCCGGCACCGACCTGCTGGCCGTGCTCCCGGCGCAGATCGCCCGTCTGTTCATTCACGAGGGCGGCCTGCAGATGCTTGAATTGCCGTTCCAGGTGGCCGAGTTCGACGTCTCGCTGCACTGGCACCCCAACAGCGACAGCTCGGCCGCCCTGCGCTGGTTCTGCGCGACCATCGCCGAGGCGATCATCAGCGGCCAGGCCTAGGCAATGGCCGGCGCGGGGCTCGATTGCGCCCCGGGCTTGAGCAGCAACAGGCACCCGGCCGCCAGCACAAACACGCTGGCGAACACCCCGTACAGGTGCAGCGGCTGCCAGCCGCCATCGAGCAGGAAGCCGGCCACGGTCGGCGACAGGATCGCGCCAATGCGCCCAATGCCGATGCCCCAACCCACCCCCGTGGCGCGCACCGAAGCGTCGTACACCACCGGCGACAGCGCGTAGAGCCCGGCCACGCAGCCATTGGAAAACAGCCCGATCAACAGCCCCAGGCCCAGGGCCGCGGCGATCGACGAACCGCTGCCGACAAACAGCACCAGCAACCCGGCGGTGATCAGCATAAACAGCGACAACACCCGGGTCAGGGGCCAGCGCGAAGCCAGGCCGCCGATCAGCGCCGCACCGAAGATCCCGCCAACGCTGAGCAGCACCCCGCCGGTGATCCCCTGTTGCGCCGAGAGCCCGGCGGCCACCAGCAGTTTTGGGGTCCAACTCATGACGAAGTAGAAACCAAACATCACCAGGAAAAACAGCAACCAGATCACCAACGTGGTGCGGCGCATGCCTGGGGCCAGCAACTGGCCAAAACCGCTGCGCGCACCGGGCTCTTTGGCCAACGGTGCCGGCAGTTGGGCCAGCGCCGGTTGCTCCAGGCGCTGGGCCAGACGGTTGATGCGCGCCAAGGCATTGGCCGGGCGCCGCGCCAGCAGAAAGTCCAGGGACTCGGGCAACCACAGCAGCACCAGCGGGATCACCAGCCAGGTCACCGCACCGCCAAACAGAAACACCGAGCGCCAGCCCCAATGGGTCAACAACCACACCGCCAGCAACCCGCCGAGGGTCGCGCCCAGGGCATAACCGGTGGACTGCAGACTCACCGACAAGCCGCGCCAGCGCTTGCTCGAATACTCACTGGCAATCACGTTGCTGCTGGCCAGGATGCCGCCGATGCCGAGCCCGGTGAGGCCGCGCAGCAGTGCCAGTTGCAACGGGGTCTGGCTCAAGGCCGAAAGCAGCATGCCCAGCCCCGACAGCGCCAGGCACAACAGGATCAGCGGGCGCCGCCCAAAGCGGTCGGCCCAGGGCGCGATAAACAAGGAACCGGCCGCCATGCCAAACAGCCCGGCACTCAGCAGAAAGCCGATTTGCGCGCCATTGAGCCCCCACTCGGCCGAGACCGAAGCCGCGGTAAAGGCCATCACCAGCACATCGAAGCCGTCGATCATGTTCAGCACAATGCAGATGCCAATGGCCAGGCATTGGAAGCGACTCATGGGGCCGTTATCGACCCGCTGTTTCAGATCGAGGCTCATGGACGCACCTCCAGGCCGGCCGCGACCCGAGGTGAAATAACAGGCAGACGTTTGCACACAGACAACAAGCGCACGCAACCCAGGCCGTTGCGCGCCATTGATAAGCCATTCATGACGAAACCCTTTTTGTAGTTTTTATCGCGGACGGTCAGGAGGGCTCCTGCCATCGCCAGGCCGCTAATAAAACCGTTAATGGATCCATTAACAAGGGTTGCCGGAAATGAAAAGCAGGGGTTCTGGGAGGAAAACCAACTGTGAAAAATCAGATTTCTTATCTAATTCAATGAGTTACCGATTTAACAGTGAGCGCGCATTACCGGGCGATTATCGGCCAGGGCTGTTTCGACCCCATAACCCCTGTGGCGCGGGACCTCTGCCTGACGATGAATCCCGATATACCGCAGGATTTTGTGGCTAGGGAGCTTGCTCCCGCTGGGTCGGCGTAGCCGCCCCAATCGCTGCAACTTCATTTCTACCGATCGTTCGCGGGGTCAGGTTTTACGGCCGCTGCGCGGCCGAGCGGGAGCAAGCTCCCTCGCCACAGGGGGGCTATACCTGGCGGTGAATCTTGAGGTGCCGCGGGCTTTTTTGGTTAGGGAGCTTGCTCCCGCTGGGTCGGCGTAGCCGCCCCAATGGCTGCGACTTCATTTCTACAGATCGTTCGTGGGCTCAGGGTTTGCGGCCGCTGCGCGGCCGAGCGGGAGCAAGCTCCCTCGCCACAGGGGGTTACGCACCACGGCAGCGGCGACAGGAAACCAGGCCGGCCGGAAGGCCGCCGTCTTGCTTTTGATTTTGATCTGAGCGCCCCGTTAAACCACGCTGGCCGAACGCAGGCAGTGAGCCGTAGGCAACCCGGCAGGACGCCGGGTTAGCCGCGCTGGGCCAGGGATGGCCCATCGCGGCGGCCCACGGATCAATGCCTTCGTTCGGGCATGCCGAGCCTAAGCGAGGCACCGAGTGGTGGGGCAAGAGCGTTTTGCTTACTTTTGCGCTCCTCTCAAAAGTGAGCCGCCGTAAGGGCGGAACCATTACCCGCCACACCCGCAAGAATGGATATGTACACCAGGGTTTACGAGCGTTACGCACTCGAGCGGGAGCAAGCTCCCTCGCCACAGGTGCTGTGAAACCCTGGGATACGCCGGGGAGAAGTGGGTGGTTGCATAGGGCCAGCGCAGCCTCGCAGGCTCGGCAGCGGCTACCGGCGACAAAAACACCGGGCAGGTGACCAAACCTGCCCGGTGCGCAACGACCCTTGACCTGTAACCGTGACCGCTAGCCCAGGGTGTTGAGGCACACCACTTTGGGCTGGGTCATTTCTTCGTAGGCGAAGCGCACGCCCTCACGGCCCATGCTGCCGTACTTGGAGCCGCCGAACGGCATGGCGTCGAAGCGGTAGTCGGATGAATCGTTGATCATGACCCCGCCCGCCTCGATGCGTCGTGCGGCGCTCATGGCGGTGGCCAGGTTCGAGGTGAAGATCCCGGCGTGCAGGCTGTATTCCGGTTCGTTGGCCAGTTCGATGGCTTCATCGAAGGTCTCGAACGGCTCCAGCACCACCACCGGGGCGAACACCTCGTTGCGCCACAGGCGGCTGGCGTGATCGACGTTTTCCAGCACGGTGGCGGCGTAGCACGAGGCGTCGCGCCGGTGGCCGCACAGCAGGCGTGCGCCCTGCTCCAGGGCTTCGTTGACCACCTGCTCGGCATTCTGCGCCGCCTGCACGCTGATCATCGGCCCGATGTCGCTGCTGGCCAGCAACGGGTCACCGGTCACCAACTGCTGCGCCAGGCCGACAAAACGCTCGCGGAACGCCTCGTAGATCGAGGCCTGGATCAACAGCCGCTGGGTGCCGATGCAATTTTGCCCGGCGGCCCAGAACGCACCGGACAGGCAACTGTCGACCGTCGCCTCCAGGTCGCAATCGCCCATGACGATCACCGGTGCATTGCCGCCCAGGTCCATGGCCAGCTTTTTCAGGCCGGCGCCGCGGGCGATCTGCTCACCGGTGACAAAACCGCCGGTGAAGGAAATCATCCGCACCTCACGGGCCGCCACCAGGGCCTTGCCCAACTCGGCACCGCCGGTGGCCACCGTGACCACCGATGACGGCAGGCCGGCCTCGACCAGGCATGCCACCAGCTTGAGGGCCGACAGCGGCGCCAGCTCCGACGGCTTGAGAATCACCGCATTGCCACCGGCAATTGCCGGGCCGAGCTTGTGGGCCACCAGGTTCAACGGATCGTTGTAGGGGGTGATGGCCACGATCAGCCCCAGGGGCTCGCGGGAGAACCAGCCCTGGCGCGACTCGGAACCTTCGTAAGCATCGAACGGCACCACTTCCCCGGCATTACGCCGGGCTTCCTCCGCCGACAGCTTGAGGGTGTTGACGCAGCGCTTGACCTCCTTTTGTGCCTGCTTGAGGGTCTTGCCGGCCTCGTCGACGATCAACCGGGCAAAAGCCGGGGCGTCGCGTTCGACATTCTGGGCCGCCTGTTCGAGGATCTGCGCGCGGCGATAACGCGGCAACCCGGCGCACAGCCGCGCGCCGCTGCGCCCCTGTTCCAGCAACTGCGGAACCTGGGCGGCACCCATGTCCTCGACGCTACCCACCAGGCTGCCATCAAAGGGGTTCAGTACATCAATCGGCGATTCGACAACCGCCAGGGCCAGACGCGATAGGTTCACAGGCCTTCTCCTAGTGGTGCGCAACGCGGCGATGGATGGCGATGATGTCCGAGAGCAAAGCGAACGCGGTTTCCATGCGCCCGGCGCCCGGCCCGGAGACCGTGACCGCGCCCAGCAGCTCGCTGTTGAACGACACCGCATTGGTGGCGCCGCTGATCCCGGCCAGCGGATGATCGTTGCCCAGCAGGCGCGGCTCGACGCTGGCGCTGACCGAACCATCGGCGTGGCGCGTGGCGGCGCCGATCAGTTTCCAGCGGGCGCCGTCGGCGCGGGCCTGTTCGATGTCGGCCAGGTCGAGGGCGGAAATACCGTTGCAGCTGACATCGCTGACGGTGAGTTTGGCGCCCAGCAACTCGTTGGCCAGGATCACCACTTTGAGGCGTACGTCATGCCCTTCGACATCGGCCGTCGGGTCGGCTTCGGCGTAACCCAGGACCTGGGCTTCCCGGACCGCCTCGGCAAAGCCCAGGCCACCTTCCATGCGGGTCAGGACGTAATTGGAGGTGCCGTTGAGGATGCCCTCGAAACCGCTCAATTCGCTACCAGCCAGGGTCTGCTTGGCCAGGCGGATCACCGGGGTGCCGCTCATCACCGCGCCTTCGTATTCGAAGCCGACGTCATGGCGCAGGGCCAGGGCCTTGAGCTCTGGACCGTGCAGGGCGATCGGGCCCTTGTTGGTGGTAACCACGTGCTGGCCGTTTTCCAGGGCCCAGCGGCAGAACGACGTGGCCGGCTCGCCGTCCACCGGGTTGGTGAAGGTGGCCTCGGCAATGATGTCGGCGCCGGAGTCTTTGATCACCGCCGCGTTCTGCGCCTCGGCGCTGCCGCCCGGCAGTTGGGCAAAGGCCCCCTTGACCGCTGGCAGGCGTGCCAGCACCCCGGCATCCAGGCCTTCGCGGCCGATCAGCGAGCCGAGGAACAGGTCGGTCACGCCGACGATTTTCAGGGTGAAACCGAGCTCGGTTTTCCAGCGCGCATTGCGCTCGGCAATCAGTTGGGCCAAGGCCCGGTTGACACCACCGAAGCCCACCAGCGCGATTTTGTATTCAGTCATTTTGTTATGGCCCTTGATCCGGGTGAGGGGTTGTTGGGCACTAGATTAGGGACCCGGCCAGGGCAGTGAAATAGGCCAATTTGCTCTATTTATTGAGCGTTTTGACCAAGGCGCGACCCGTGTTCAGGGCCGGGGAAACCTGGAGCCGCTGCCGACAGGCCGCGCTGGTCATTGGGAGCGCCGAGGGGTCGCAGGTACAGGGAGGGGTGGTTGGGCTCGCAGGCTCGATAGCGGCGTGTACCGTGACGAGGGAGCTTGCTCCCGCCGGGCCGGGCTGGCGCTCCAGCGCGAAGCGGCCCCAAAACAGGTACCGCGTGCATTCAGGCAGAACCGGGTAGCGGGTTTACGGCTGCTGCGCAGCCGAGCGGGAGCAAGCTCCCTCGCCACAAGCAGGTTGCCGCGGGGCTACGATCGGACGCTGGCCCTGCAAAACGATGCGCAGCACTTGATGCACAACCGGCGTATGGGAGGGCCAGCACAGCTGCGCTGGCTGGTGCCTTGGGCGATGGGGTTACACCACCGAGGACAGCACGAAGGAGGTCACGGTGTTTTCGACGCCGGGCAGCGCGGCGATGTCGTTCCAGACTTTGTGCACGCCTTGGGCCGAGGCGGCGCCGACGCGCAGCATCAGGTCGAATTCGCCGCTCATCACGTCGCACTGGGTGACTTGCGGCATGGCGCGCAGGGCTTGCAGGACTTCAGCGCCGCGCATGCGGTCGTAGCGGTAGACGAAGATCACCGCATTGATCGTGGCCGATGCCTGCCGCCCTTCCCCTTCACGCACGGTGTAGCCCTGGATCGCGCCGTCGCGTTCCAGGCGCTCGATGCGCTGGCGCACGGCGTTGCGCGACAGGTTGACCTTGGCCGCCAGCTCCGCATGGGCAGCCCGGGCATTGAGCCGCAGCTCGGCGATGATGCGCTCATCCAGCGAGTCGAGAATTCGCTTCACAGAACCTCCCGGTGCGGCGCGTTCACAGCGCGCCCAGCCGTTGATGAATGATGTCCAACTGGTCCGGACGCAGCCGATACACCTGGTCCGGCGCCGAGGCCGATGCCACGGGCCGGTCCGGCGGCCCCGGGATCCCCAACTCCGCCAGCAACAGCGCCGACTTGCCCGGACAGATCTCGCCCAGGGTCACCATCGGCGCCACCAGGCTGCGTCGGTACAGGCGCGCCGCCAGCACCCCGGTGGCGGTGTGCGGGTCGATGACGTAGCCGGTGTCGCGGTACAGCGAGCTGATCTCCTCCAGGGTCTGGTCATCGCTGACCGCATAGGAGTCGATGATCATCCGCGCCTGCAGCCAGAACTCGTTGCCGAGGGTCATTTCGCCGCTGGCTTCGAACGCCGCCATCAAGCCGCTGACCGCCTGGCCGTCGTGGCCGTAGAGCTCCCAGAGGAAGCGCTCGAGGTTGGAAAAGATCGACAGGTCCATGGCCGGCGACAGGGTTTTATTGGCCCGTGAACGGGAGTAGTGGTTCTTCAGGAACAGCTGGTGCAGCGCGTCATTCTGATTGGTGGCCACGATCATCTGGGTGATCGGCAGGCCCATCTTCTGCGCGATGTAGCCGGCATAGACCTCGGCGAAGCTCGCCGCCGGCACACTGAAACCGATGGGCCGCTGGCCGCCCCCCAGTTGCAGCACCGCATGAAAATAAAACACCAGCTGCGCCAGCACCCCGACCCAGTTGCTGGAGTTGAAACTGATGGCTTCATAGCCCGCGCAGGGCCAGTGCCGGAACAGCTGGCTGACGATGGTCTGGCACTCGTCGAAACTGCCCTCCAGCTCGAACCGGTGCACCCGGGGGTGGGCCACCGCCTGCAACTCCCGCAACTGCTGGGCCGGCACCGCCGCAGGCGGATAGAACACCACGACCTGGACCTGCTCGCAGTGCTTGAAGGCGTCGATTGCCGCCAGCCCGGTATCGCCATTGCTGGCCCCCAACACCACGCCGCGGCGCTGGCGTTTGCCCAGGAAGTACTGCACCAGCTGCGCCTGCAGGCGCGCGGCAAAATCCTTGGAGGAGCGGGTCGGCCCATGGAACAGCTCCAGCACCCACTCGTTGCGATCGACCTGATGCAAGGGCGCCACGGAGCGATGGCTGAAACCGCTGTAAGCCTGTTCCAGCAGTTGCCTGAGATCGGCATCGGGGATGGACTCGCCAACAAACGGGCGGATCACCCGATAGGCCAGCTCGGGGTAGGCCAGGGTCGACCAGTTGCCGATGTCCTGGGGGCTGAACAGCGGCAGTTCCAGGGGCACGAACAGCCCGCCGTCGTCGGCTATGCCGGACAACACCACCTTCTCGAAATCGGCCTGCAACGCCGAACTCCGTGTACTGACATAACGCATGGGTGGCTCCAGCCATCTATTTGAAACGGTGTGCCTGCTCGACCAGCCAGGTGGAAAACATCACGGCATCGGGGTGTTGATCGGCCCCGGAACCGCGTACCAGATAGAACGATTCGCTGGCTTCGATGCGCTGGGTAAACGGCTCGATCAAGCGCCCGTCAGCCAGCATTTCATCGACCATCGACGAGCGCGCCAGGGCTATGCCCTGCCCCAGCTCGGCCATGCGCAGGGTGGAAATCAGGGTGTCGAACTGCATGCCGGTGGACGAGTCCACACCCTCGGCGCCGACCATGTTCAACCAGTAGCCCCAGCCCTCTTCGTAACCCAGCACGTGCAGCAGCGGATGCGCGCCGACGTCTGCCGGCACCCGCAGCGGCGAGCGCGCCATCAGCGCCGGCGAACACACCGGAAACAGCGTGTCCCAGGTCAGGCGCTGGGACACCAGCCCCGGCCATTGACCGTGGCCCCAGCGGATTTCCATGTCGTCCTCGCCGTCCAGTTCCTTGACCCAGATGTTGCTGATGTAGCGGATATCGACGTGGGGGTGGGCCTGGCGAAAATCCACCAGCTTGGGCGCCAGCCAGTGCACGAAAAACGACAGGCTGCCGCGCACCTTGAGCGGCCGGCGCTTGTGCTGGCCGAAAATCTCGTTGGTGCCCACCGCCAGCCGGGTGATGGCGTCCTGCACCACCGGCAGGTAGGCCTGGCCCTCTTCGGTCAAGCCCAGGCCCCGGGGCAGGCGCTTGAACAGCGCCACCCCGAGGTGGCTTTCGAGCTGGCGGATCTGCTGGCTGACCGCGCCCTGGGTCAGGAACAGTTCCTCGGCGGCGTGGGTGAAGTTCAGGCAGCGGGCCGACACCTCGAAGGCCCGCAGCCAGTTCAGTGGCGGTAATGTCTTTTGCTTCATGACCCGAACCTCATTGACGCCCCCGGCACCGAACGCGCGTGTTCAACCCGTGGAGCGCGCCTGGAGCGCATCTGCCGGGTGTGCCGAGGAAGCAAGCGACAAGCGTCGCTCGCGGCTGGTGCGGGTAATGTAATACACGAAATAGCACCAGGCGATGAACGGCAAACCGAAGTACAAGGCCACGCGCTGCTCCGGGTCGAAGGCGATGCCGACACAGGCCAGGGCGCAGCACGCCAGCGCTCCCAGCGGCACCCAGGGGTAGCCGCGAACCCGGAACTTGAGGTCGCGGATATCCCCGCCATTGGCCACATAGTGCCGACGAAAGCCGATCTGGCTGGCGGCGATGCTCATCCACACCACCACCACCGCCAACCCGGAGATCGACACCAGCGCCAGGTAGATGGTGTCGGCGGCGAACACGCTGCTGAGCAACGACGCGGCGCCGCCAGCCATGCTCACGATGATCGCGTTGAGCGGCGTGCCCATGCGGGTCAGGGCCGAGAACTGCTTGGGCAGGTGGCCCTGGTCGCTCAGGGTCCAGAGCATGCGCGAGGCGGCATACAGCCCGGAGTTGGCGGCCGACAGCAGCGCGCTGATGATCACGAAGTTCATGATGTCAGCCGAGTACGGAATGCCGATGTAGGTGAACACCGTGACAAACGGGCTCTCCACCAGGCCGGCCTGCTCCCGGGGCAACAGGGTGGCGAGGACGAAGATGGTGCCGACAAAGAAGATCGCCAGGCGCAGCACGGTGGTGCGGATCGCCCGCGGCACATTGCGCTGCGGGTCCTTGGTTTCACCGGCGGCGATGCCGATCAGTTCGGTGCCGGAAAACGCGAACGACACCGCCAGCAAGGTCATGGCAATCGGCATGAAACCGGTGGGGAACAAGCCCTCGCGGGTGAAGTTGCCCAGGCCGATGCTGTGCACCTGATCGATCTGCAACAGGCCCAGAATCGCCCCGCCACCGATCAGCAGAAACACCACCACGGTGATCACCTTGACCAGCGACAGCCAGAACTCGGTCTCGGCAAACAGGCGCACCGACACCACGTTGGTCAGGAACACCACCCCGGCGAACAGCGCGCTCCAGATCCACACCGGGGTCTCGGGAAACCAGCGCGACATCAGGATGCCGGCGGCGGTGAATTCCGAGCCGATGGCCACGGTCCAGGTCAGCCAGTACAGCCAGGCCACGGTGTAGCCGGTGCCCGGGCCGAGAAAGCGTGTGGCGTAGGTGCTGAAGGAGCCGGTTTCCGGCATCTGCACCGCCAGTTCGCCGAGGCACATCATGACCATGTAGACCATCAGTGCGCCGATGATGTAGGCGATCACTGCGCCCAGGGGGCCGGCCTGGTTGACGGTGTAGCCGGAGGTCAGGAACAGCCCGGTCCCGATCACGCCGCCCAAGGCCAGCATGACGATGTGACGGGTCTGCATTTCCTGCTTGAAGCCGCTGCGCGCGGCGATTTGTTGTGGGGTACTGGACATGATTTTTCTCATGAAAGGGGTCAGGGCAAGGGTCGACGTCTGCGTCACAGACAGGGGCAGAAATCAAAGGCGATGCCGACAGGTTTTTATTTTTTTTGGCTCTTCATGGAGAACTCACGGCGACCTTGCCGTGAGGGGGTGTGGCTGAACTCAGTCGGCGGCCTCAACGCAGGGTTCGGCCTGGGATGTCTGGACCGCAGCGTCCGGCTGCAGTGAGCGTCTGACCCAGGCGAAAGCCTGCTTCAGGTCGGCGAGCAGATCGTCGGTGTCTTCAATGCCCACCGAGACCCGCACCAGGCCTTCGGAGATGCCCAGGGCCAGGCGCTCTTCGAGGGTGTTTTCAACATGACTGGTGGTGCGCGCCGGGCCGTAGATGGTTTCCACCGCCCCCAGGTTGCCGGCGCAATGGGCATAACGCAGGCGCGGCAGCAGCAGCTTGACCGTGTCCATGCCGCCCACCAGCACAAAGCTGACGATGGCGCCGAAGCCGCGCATCTGCGCACAGGCCACGGCGTGATTCGGGTGGTTGGGCAGCCCCGGGTAATTCACCGATTCCACCAGCGGCTCGCTGCCCAGGAACTCGGCCAGGGCCCGCGCGCTGTGTTGCTGCTGACGCACGCGCAGGGCCAGGGTCTTGATGCCGCGGATGATCAGGTACGCCGAAAACGGGTCGAGGGCGGCGCCGTTGATTTCCCGGTAGTGCCGCACCTGGGCCATCAGCGTTTCGCTGCCACACACCAGGCCGCCCAGCACATCGCCGTGGCCGCTGAGGAACTTGGTGGCGCTGTGGATCACCACGTCCACCCCGAGGGCCAGGGGGTTCTGGTTCAGCGGCGTGGCAAAGGTATTGTCGGCCACCACCAGCGCACCGACCTGTTTCGCCGCGGCCACCAGGCGCTGGATGTCGACGATTTTCAGGGTCGGGTTGGTCGGGGTCTCGAGGTACAGCACGTCGCAGCCCTTGGCGATTTCCCGTTCGATTTGCTGATGGTCGAAGGTTTCACACAGGGTCACCGCCACGCCCATGCGCGGCAGGAACTCTTCGAAAATCTTGTTGGTGCCGCCGTAGCTGTCCTTGGTCGAGACCACCCGTTGGCCATGCTGCAAAAAGCTGTAGAGCACGCTGCTGATGGCGGCCATGCCACTGCTGAAGGCCACGGCGGATTCGGCGTTTTCCAGGGCGCAGAGCTTGGCTTCCAGCACCTCCACCGTGGGGTTGCTCATGCGGCTGTAGATAAAGCCAGGGGCCTTGCCCAGCGCCACGTCGTACCACTGGTCGATGTCGTCGTAGCCGTAGGCGGCACTGGCGACAATCGGCGTCTGGGTGGCGTTGTAGGGGTGCTTGACCTGCTCGCCGCCCCAGACCACGCGGGTCCCGGTGCCGGCAGAGTGCAGCCCTGTGCTTTCAGGTTTCTTATTCATGGTGAAGGCTCACGCTAAAGGGCGCGCAGTCAGGAACTGCGCTGGATCTGCGGGCCAATATAGAGAAAAGCCCACGCCCCGAGAAACGATGTTATCGGGGCCAAAGGGGCGGTTTTTTTAATGGCTGAAAGGAGCCATGCACGCGTCTGGGATCAGGCTCCCAGCCCTCTCGGGCAAGGGGTGTTCAAGCGCCGAGCTGCACGGCTATCCACTGCGCGACTTGCTGCCGGATGTCGGCCAGCGCCGAGACATGGCCCACAATCACCCGCTCGGACTGCCCCTCTTTGTCGAGGTAAGAACTCAGTGGCTGAATGTCCTCGTCGAGCACCACCCTGAGGGTGTCGCCCGTGCGCTCATGTTTCGCGGAGAAGATCGGATTGCCGTCAAAAAACGGCTGGCCATTGGCGAAGGTGGTCTTGTAGTACGGCGTTTTCATCCGCGTGGCGTCTGCGTGCCGGCGCTTGATTTCAGCCTGGAAAAACTCGCTGAAGTGGCGCTCCAGCGCCTGGTAGACGGCGGTATCCGCCCGGTATTCATCGAACATGCTGTGCCCCTTGCTTGTGCTGCATCACGGCGCGGACCGCAAGATCCGCTGCACTTCCCTGACCACTCCCGGGTCGCGTTTTGCATGGCGGGCAATGACATCCAGCCCGAGGGCCACGCCCTCTCGACCTTCAGCGCTGGCGCTGCGAAAGACCTTTTTGAAAAAGGCCATGGCCTGGGGCTTTTCATAGTGCCGGGCAATCAGATCACCCAGGACCCAACACCCGTCCAGGTAGGTGTAGCGAGGGTAGTTTTCGCCGGCCACCTGCAACAACGCCTGTCGTTGCGCCAGCGACAACTGGTGCATGTCGGCGGCCAGGTTCACCAGGAAATACTCGATGCCGCGCTTATTGAACAACGCATCGACCCTGAGTATCTCCAGCAGCAGGGCAAACCCCGCGTCGGGGTAATGCTCATGACTCAAGGCCAGGCTGGCATGCTCGATGGCCAGTGCCTGCACGCGCTTGCCGACCTTCTTGCCGGTGGTGGCGTACAACGCGGCCCTGATGGTTGCTACTGCGACTGCGTCTTGCACAACACACTCCTTGGATTGTCATCGCCGTCCGGGGCAATCACTTTGATTTCGGGCCGGCATGCCGCTTATGGATAACGGCCGCTCAGCGATATTCCAGGACCCGGGTCCAGTCGCCCATGCCTTGGGCAAAGGTCCGGTCCGCGTGCAATAAAGCAACCGCGTCACGGTACAGCGGCATCTCGGCGATTGCCTGCTCATCCTCGGCACTCAACACCAGCGCCTTACCCTGCTTGTGCTCAAGCAGATACTGTTGCCCTGCCACGTAGTCGTAGGCATCGACGATGGCGCTTTCGGCTCCGCTCAAACTGGCGGGCGTGGCCTCGGAGAAAAACATCGCGAAATCGGCAAGCGCGTACAGGTAGAGGTTTCTCAGAATCTCGGCCGTGCCCGCGCCCTGCTCATCGACCACGGCTGCGTCTAGGGCAGAGTCCAGGGCCTGTGTGTTCAAGGTCGCAGTTCCCGCCGCCAGGCAGGCCCAGGCCTGATCGATAAAGCGATGCGCCTGCTGCGGCAGCATGATGCCCTGCCCTTCAAGCCAAAGCCCCAACCTGTCGAAGGCCTTGAGCAGGACAAACAGCGCCACCTTTTCCGAATCGTTCACAGTGTTCCCTCATCAACGTTTGCCGCGCAGGATAATTGACTGCGCCTGATCGCGTCCTGCGAATGATCGCCCGCCTGGCCTGCCTTGAAAAAAACCCGCTTATCTGTTGCGCCGCCATCCTGGGCGAGGCCAAGCTGTCGCCCTTGCCCAGCGACCACGACCTGCAGGACTGCACCATGACCCGCACCGAACACCTGTGCCTGATGGCCCGCTACAACCAGTGGATGAACCACAAGCTGTACACCGCGGCGATGACCCTGCCGGACAGCGCCATCACCCTCGATCGCCAAGCCTTTTTCGGCTCGATCCTCGGGACCTTGAATCACCTGCTGGCGGGGGACATCGTCTGGCTCAAGCGTTTTGCCGAACACCCGGCGCGCCACGGGGCACTGGAACCGCTGCGGCAGATGGCGCCGCCGGTGAATCTCAAGGCGTTGCTGGCGCCCGATATTCGGGCCCTGTGGCAACAGCGCCAGGCGCTGGACCAGGTGCTGCTCGACTGGACCCAGGCCCTGAGCGACACCGACCTCGACCACGACCTGCCATACCGCAACCTGCAAGGCGAGACCGGCGCGCGCAACCTCTACGCCCTGCTGCTGCATGTTTTCAATCACCAGACCCACCACCGGGGCCAGGCCACGACCCTGTTGACCCAGGCCGGGGTGGAGGTGGGCGATACCGACCTGGTGGGGTTGATCCCCGCGCGCTGATCAGCCTGCGGCCAGGCGCCCGAGCAGCAGCGGCAGCGCACTTTCGCGCCAGAACTCCGGGGAAATGCCGCCGCTGCTCATGCCGCCATGGGCAAAGGTTTCGACGAAGAAATGGCTTGGCGTGGCGAGGGGTTTGCCGGTCAGCCGCTCGAACGCCTGGCTGATCAAGTCCTCTAGCTCTGCGGCCGTTGTCGGCAGTGGCGTATTGGCAAAATGCGCGGCCATGGCCCGCCATAAATAGGGGTCGCCACGCAGACCCCAGGGCATGGGTTCTTCGCTAAATAACTCACCTGTGGTGCGGTAAATCGTCATCGCCAGCTGGCTCCCGGGGCTTAGTCGTTGATTGTGGGCGAACAATCTAGCGTCAAGCCCGGGCTTCTGCGACCATGCGCGCGGAAAAATCCGCTCGCTAAGGAATGGCCTCATCAAAACGCTCAATATCCTGCTCGTGCTCTGCCTGGTGTCCCTCACTGGCTGCGGCACCTTTATCGCCCGCCTCAGCTCCAACGCCAGCGGCTCGGGAACCTACCAGGGCACCTCGGCCAACGTCGCGCTGCTCACCACCTACGGCGCACGCGGCTACGACGGCTACGCCACGATCTTCTGCTGGTTCACCATCGTCTGCCCGGTCGTGGCCATCGTCACCTTGCCGGCCGATGTGGTGGTCGACACCGTGATGCTGCCCGTCGACGCCTGACCTGCGTTCAACCCGTGGCTCGCCCGGCACTGCACCGGGCGTTTTGCTGTCCGGCCTTGCACCCTGGAAACCTCATCATCAAGATTCTCACCCGCTTGCTACTGCTCAATACGTTGCTGCTTTCCGGCTGCGGCACTTACATGGCCCGGGTTCCGGGGACCTACGACTGGCGCGACGACCGCTATTACCGCGGCACCAAGACCAGCGCCCAGTTGCTCACCGGGTACGAGATGGGCTACGGCAAAATCCTGCGCGGCATTTGCTGGGTCACGGTGGTGTGCCCGGTGTATATCGTCGTCACCCTGCCGGCGGATGCGCTGATCGACACCGTGCTGCTGCCTTACGATGCGGTCCAGCCCGAGCGGCCGAAAATGCAGCCCGACAACTACGACCCCGGCCCCGTGCCCCCGCTGACGCCCGAGGAGATATACGAGCTGCAGCACCCATCGGGACACTGACAGCTGCGGTCGGACCTCAGGTGGTCAGCTGGCGATCACGCAAGCGACAGCTGGCGCCCAGGGCGTCGGCCCGGGGCCGGCCGAACAGGTAACCCTGGCCCCACTCGCTGCCGCAGGCGGTGGCCAGGGCCAGGTCGGCCTCGGTCTCGATGCCTTCGATAATCACGCAGGGCGCCAGGGTCTTGCACAGTTGCACCAGGTGGCCGAGGGTCTGGGCGCTGTTGGTTTCCAGGCGGGCGCGCTGCAGGTAGCCCTGATCGATCTTGACGATGTCGGGGCGGGTCTTGCGGATAAATTCCAGGGTGCCCAGGCCCGAGCCGAAATCGTCGATGGCCACCCGGCAACCCAGCTCGCGCAGGCACAGGACAAACTCGATGGCCGCCCCGGTGCTGGGCGGTCGGGCGCTTTCAGTGATCTCGATCACCAGCCGCGAGGCCACCGAGGGCGTGCCGCGCAGCTGGGTCAGAATCTCCTGCCAGAAGGTGTCGATGATCGCGCTCTGCGCAGAGATGTTGCAGCCCAGGCGCAGGTGCTCATCGACCTGCAACCGGTCGATCACGCACTGCACCACGCTGCGGTCGAGGTCGCGCATCATCTGGTGCTGCTCCATCAGGGCGAAGGGATAACTCTCGGGCCCCTGGGCATCGGCACGGCGCAGCAATCCCTCCTGATACAGCACGCGGCTGCTGCCCGGCAGCCACACCACGGGCTGGAAAGCCAGCAGCAACTGGCCCCGTGACAGCTCCCGGTAAAAGTCCCTGACTCTTTGCATGACACGTCCATAGGCAGGGCCACGGCGAGTTGCGCGCCACAGCCATGGTTGATTGCCGGCCATGATCGACCCTCGGGGAGCTGCCCGGAAGTGTTCCCGGGTACCTTTCGCTTGTCCTGGGAAACGCGCACACCCGGTTAATCGACTGCGGCCATTTGTTTATTGCGATCATGCAACGGCCCGCGCGATATCACTTAGCCACTAGTCCAGGAAGAACTATGCACAGAATGACCAGCGCCAGTTTTCGGGTGCTTGCCCATGCCCTGAGTGATGCAGGAGCCAACGTTGACGCTCTGCTCAAGCATTTCGACAGTGGCGAGGACATCTATGCAAACCCCAAGGGCGTCAGGCTGGAACTGGTCTACAAGGTCATGGAAGAAGCGGTACAACGCACCGGCAATGCCGACCTCGGGCTGTTGGCCTACACCCGCGCGCACCCGGCCAACCTGGAGGTGCTGGGTTACGCGGTGATGTCATGCGCGACCCTGGGCGCGGCCCTGCAGCGGCTGGTGGATTACCACTCGCTGATCAGCAATGGCTTTTGCATGTGCCTGGAGCGCAAGCCCCACGCGTTGAAGCTGATCGGCTTCGACATCACCAACGAACCCTCGCTGACCCCGCGGCCGTTTATCGACGCCGGCGCCGCGCAGACCCTGGGCCTGGTGCACTGGCTGCTGCCCAACCACAAACCCCAGCCCCTGGCGGCGGCCTTCACCTACCCCGAACCTGAGGACACCCGCCTGTTGCGGCGCCTGCTGGGCAACAACCTGCAGTTCGACGCCCCGCACAACAGCCTGACCTTCAGCGCCAGCGATTGCGCGATCGCCCTGCCCAGCGCCGACCCGGCCCTGGACGTGCTGCATGTGGAATACGCCCGCACCCGCCTCAACCAACTGCTCAGCGGCTCGATGACCGCTCAGGTGCGGCGCGTGCTGTCCGAGCGGCTGGCCCAGGGCGGGTCGAGCAACCTGGACCATATCGCCCAGGTGGTGGGCGTCAGCGCCCGCAGCCTGCAACGGCGGCTGGGGGATGAAGACATGCACTTCTCGGCGCTGCAGGACGAGGCGCGGCTGATGCTTGCCCATAACTTCCTGCGCAACTCGACCCGCAGCGTCAAATACATCGGCGCCCTGCTGGGCTTTCGCGACCAGAGCAGCTTTCACAAAGCCTGCCTGCGCTGGTTCGGCATGACCCCGGGGCGCTATCGCGCACGCAATTGAAGGCTGATTGCCCTGGCCCAATGCCGGCGCTCTCCGGGGCCAGCGCAGCCTCGCGGGCTCGGCAGCGGCTACAGGCGGTGGGAATGGCGTGCGCGCCGTTGACAGCCCTGGGGCGCCGGCGGCATGATCGGCCCCCATGAATATTTACGCGCTCAACCCCACCTCCACCACCACGACTGCCTTCGGCGGGTCGGATGGTGGCTGCGAGAGTTGAATACAGCGCAGTGACACCAAGGCCCCGCCAGCAATGGACGGGGCCTTTTGTTTCTCCGTCCAGCTGGCTTTCAAGGAGAAACACCATGCCATCAGCCCAAGCCAAGCGCCCTGCCCTGCTGGTCGTCGACATGCAAGTCGGACTGTTCAACGGCCCGGACAAACCTTTCGAACGCGAACGCGTGCTGGAAAACATCAACCAACTGGTCCGCCGCGCCCGCCAGGCCGGCGTGCCGATCTTCGCCGTGCGCCATACCGGCCCGGCCGAGTCGCCGATTCATGCCGGCAGCCCGCTGTGGCAATTGCTGCCGACCCTGGAGCTGGATGAGCAACACGACACCCTGTTCGACAAGACCCGGCCCAACTGCTTCTTCGGCACCGAACTGGCCGAGCGCCTGCACGCTGCCGACATCAGCCAATTGGTGATCGTCGGCATGAAGACTCAATACTGCATCGACAGCACCTGCCGCGCCGCCGCGGACCTGGGTTTTGCGCCCGTGCTGGTGGCCGATGCCCACACGTGCATGGACACCCCCGTGCTGACGGCCAAGGCGATCATCGATCACCACAACGCCACCCTCAACGGGGCTTTCGTCCGCCTGGAAAACACCGTGGATATCGCGTTCTGACGCCACCTGCGATCAGCCCGCCGCCCTGGCGGGCTTTTCCCCGAGGCCTGATGGCGAGGCCTCTGGCCTGAAGCTTTGCGCAGCGACGGCGATTGCCAAACGGCCCCTCAACCAGCACTCTTGAGCGCCCTGTCCTCCGCCTCAGGAACCCGCCATGCCCGCCACTGTTCTGGTCCTGGTTGAAACCATCAATGAATACCTGCCCATTCTCGAAGCCCAGGGTTTTCACCTGATCCTGGCGCCCACCCCCAGTGAGCGCGCCCAAGCCATCAAGACCCATGCCGGGCAGATCAACGCCGTGCTGACCCGTGGCCCGCTGGGCCTGCATGCCGAAGAAATCGCCGCCTTGCCGCACCTGGAAATCATCTGCGTGATCGGCGCCGGTTATGAGCAGGTCGACCTGCAGGCCGCCAGCAACCGCGGGATTGCCGTGACCAATGGCGCCGGAGTCAACGCCTCGTCGGTGGCCGACCATGCCCTGGCGTTGCTGCTGAGCCTGGTGCGTGACATTCCCCGGGCCGATGCCGCTGTGCGCCGTGGTGAATGGCCCAAGGTCATGCGCCCGTCCCTGGCCGGCAAGCGCCTGGGGATTCTCGGCCTGGGCGCGGTGGGCCTGGCCATCGCCAAACGCTGCGCCCTGGGCTTTGACATGAGCGTGAGCTACCACAACCGCCGGCCGCGCACCGACCTGCCCTACCACTATTGCGAAACCCCGGCCGAGCTGGCGCGCCAATCGGATTACCTGGTCATCGCCACCCCGGGCGGCGCCGACACCCGGCAGTTGATCGACAAACAAGTGCTGGCGACCCTTGGGCCCGATGGCTTTCTGGTGAACATCGCCCGCGCCAGCGTGGTCGACAGCGCCGCCCTGCTGCACGCCCTGGAGCAGCGCAGCATCGCCGGCGCGGCCCTCGATGTGTTCGATGACGAGCCCCAGGTTCCCGAGGGGTTGAAGGTGTTGCACAACGTGGTGCTGACGCCCCATGTCGCCGGCCATTCGCCGGAAGCCGCCCGCGACACCGTGGAAATGGTCGGTAAAAACCTGCTGGCCTACTTCTCGGGCCAACCCCTGCTGACGCCCCTCACCCTGCCTGCGCCGAACTGAACTAGAGTGAGGCCTGGGGTTTTCAAACGCTTGTATCAAAAGCAATGATTGCCCGGCAACACGCTCACCTATAAAGGCCCGCCACGATTGTGGCGGCCCGGTGTGCGCATTAGATTAGCCAATAATCTCTGGCCTCCAGAATAAGCAGAAGGGATAAGCATGGCGCTTACTGACCAGTCCACCCGTACTCGTTCCGGCGAAGAACTTGATGCCAACCTGATCGATCCGTACCTCAAGGCGCATATTCCGGGCCTTAGCGGTACGCCGCAGATCAGCCAGTTTCCGGGTGGCGCTTCGAACCTCACCTACTTGCTGGAATACCCGGAACAGGAGTTCGTCCTGCGCCGCCCGCCCTTCGGCCACAAGGCCAAGTCGGCCCATGACATGGGCCGCGAGTACCGCATTCTCAATCAGCTCAAAGACGGTTTCCCCTACTGCCCCAAAGCCTATGTGCACTGCACCGATGAGTCGCTGATCGGCGCCGAGTTCTATGTGATGGAACGGGTCAAGGGCATCATCCTGCGCTCGGACCTGCCGCCGGAGCTGGGCCTGGACCCGAGCCAGACCCAAGCCCTGTGCAAGAGCTTTATCGACAAGTTCGTCGAACTGCATCGCGTGGACTACAGCGCCTGCGGCCTGGCCGACCTGGGCAAGCCTGAAGGCTATGTCAAACGCCAGACCGGCGGCTGGAGCGACCGCTACGAGAAAGCCCTGACCCCCGACGCGCCGAAATGGGAAGCAGTGAAAGCCTGGCTCAACGACAAGATGCCGGCCGACCACCCGACCTCGAGCATCGTGCACAACGACTACCGCTTCGACAACGTGATCCTCGACCCGGCCAACCCGATGCAGATCATCGGCGTGCTCGACTGGGAGCTGACCACCCTCGGCGATCCGCTGATGGACCTGGGCAACACCCTGGCCTACTGGATCGAAGCCGGCGACCCGCCAGCGGTGCAACTGATGCGCCGGCAACCGAGCAACGCCCCGGGCATGCTGACCCGCCAGCAGTTCGTCGATTACTACGCCGAGCGCTCAGGCATCGAGATCGGCAACTTCGACTTCTATTACACCTACGGCCTGTTCCGCCTGGCGGGCATCGTGCAGCAGATCTACTACCGCTTCTTCCACGGTCAGACCCAGGACAAACGCTTCGCGCAGTTCATTCACATGAACAAACTGCTGGAGCAGATGAGCCTGCAAGTGATCCAGAAATCCAGCCTCTGATGGCGCCCCTCGCCCATAACAAGGAATAACCATGTCCAAGACTCAGTTGTTCGACCTCGACGGCAAGATCGCTTTCGTTTCCGGCGCCAGCCGCGGTATCGGTGAAGCCATCGCCAAGCTTCTGGCCCAGCAAGGTGCCCACGTGATTGTTTCGAGCCGCAAGCTCGAAGGCTGCCAGCACGTGGCCGATGCCATCATCGCCGACGGCGGCAAGGCCACGGCGATTGCCTGCCACATCGGGGAAATGGAGCAGATCAGCCAGGTCTTCGCCGGCATTCGCGAGCAATTCGGGCGCCTGGATATCCTGGTCAACAACGCGGCCACCAACCCGCAGTTCTGCAACGTGCTGGACACCGACCTGGGCGCGTTCCAGAAAACCGTCGACGTGAACATTCGCGGCTATTTCTTCATGTCGGTGGAAGCCGGCAAGCTGATGCGCGACAACGGGGGTGGCAGCATCATCAACGTGGCGTCGATCAATGGCATCTCGCCGGGGATCTTCCAGGGCATCTACTCGGTGACCAAGGCCGCGGTGATCAACATGACCAAGGTCTTCGCCAAGGAATGCGCGCAGTTCGGCATCCGTTGCAACGCCCTGCTACCGGGCCTGACCGACACCAAATTCGCCTCGGCCCTGGTGAAGAATGACGCCATCCTCAAGACCGCACTGGCGCAAATCCCCCTCAAGCGTGTGGCCGATCCCAGCGAAATGGCCGGCGCCGTGCTGTACCTGGCCAGCGATGCCTCCAGCTACACCACCGGCGTGGCCTTGAATGTGGATGGCGGGTTCCTTTCCTGAGTTCATCTGCTGTCTGCTCCGGCCAGCGCCGCCTCGCTGGCTCGGCAGCGGCTACAGGCACATGTGAATTTTTATTCCACGGATTGCAATTAAAGAATATTTATTCCATAAATAGCCCTTCTTAAAATAAAAATTCTGAAGGGCGCGGCTATGCATGAGCTTGGAATTGGTCTGATCGGCACCGGTTTTATGGGCCGGGCCCACGCCTTGGCGTTTCGTAATGTGAGCGCGGTGTTCGAGTTGCCGATGCGTCTGCACCTGGCCGCGCTGGCCGATGCCGATGGCCAGCGAGCCGAGCACTGCGCGGCGGCCTGGGGGTTTGAGCGGGCCCACGGCGACTGGCAGCAGTTGATCGCCAACCCCCAGGTGCAGCTGGTGGCCATCACCACCCCCAACCACCTGCACTTCCCCATGACGATGGCTGCGCTGGCCGCCGGCAAGGCGGTGTATTGCGAAAAGCCGCTGGCGGTCAGCGTCGAGCAGGCCGAACAGATGCAGCAGGCGGCCAAGACCGCTGGCGTGGTGACCCGGGTCGGCTACAACTACCAGCACAACCCGATGATCGTCCGCGCTCGCGAGCTGATCGAGGGCGGCGAACTGGGGCAGTTGCTCAGTTTCCAGGGTGAGTTCAGCGAAGACTTCATGGCCGACCCGGCATCGCCCTGGTCCTGGCGCTGCGACCCGCAGCACGCCGGCGGCGCCCTGGCCGACCTCGGCAGCCATCTGCTGGCCATGGCCCGCTACCTGATGGGCCCGGTCAGCGCTGTATGCGCCGACACCCAGACCGTGCACCACCAGCGCCCGGCCAGCAGCGGCAGCCAGGAACAACGGCCGATTGCCGTGGACGATCAGGCCCACGCCCTGTTGCGTTTCGCCAACGGTGCCCGGGGTACGTTCAGCAGCAGTTGGCTCAAGCACGGCTACAAAAACCACCTGAGCTTCGAGATCAGCGGCACTCGCGGCACCCTGGCCTTCGACCAGGAACGACTCAACGAACTGCGGCTGTACCGCGCCGGCGAAGCGGGATTCCAGCGCCTGCTGGCCGGCCCCGACCTGCAAGGCTACGCCGCCTTCAGCCCCGCTCCCGGTCACCAGCTGGGTTACAACGAACTGAAGACCCTGGAGGTCCACGAGCTGCTGATGGCCGTGGCCGGCCAGGGCCTGGGCGGCACCGACTTCCAGGAGGCCTGGGAAGTCGAGCGCCTGGCCACGGCCATCCGCCTCGCGGCCCTGGAACAACGCTGGGTCAGCCTGCCGTAGCGCTCAACGTAGCCGCTACAGGGTGGTTACAGGGGCAGCGCAGCCAGGCGTGCCGCCAGGTGCTTGGCCTGGAGGGCGACGTCGGTCACGGCGGTGCTTTCCCACCACAGGCCACGCAGTGGCGGGCCCATGGCGAACAGCCGACCGGACACCTGCCCCTGGGCATCCAGTACTGCGCCACCGGGGTCGGCGGCAATTCCCAGGGCCAGCGGCCCGGGCTGGATCAGGCCCCGGGCCAGCAATTGCCGGGGCAGCGCGCGCGCCACCCGGCGCCAGTCGTATTCGATACCGCTGGAGTTGATCAGCGCATCACCCGGCACCTGGGTGGTGTGCGACTCCCCACGGCGCCGGATGCGAATTGCCAGCCCCCCATCCGCTCCAGGCTCCAGGCCCTGGAACGACGCCGCGTGGATCCGCAACCGGCCCTGCTCATGCAGCCGCGCCACCAACTCGGCACTCAAGGGCGGCGAGCGATGGTGATGGCTCTCCCACCAGGGCCGTACATGACGCACGAACTGCCGACGCTGGCGGTCGCTGGCCTGACTCCATAAACGGCCGATATGGGCGCGCACCGTGTCCAACGGTGCCTGCCAGTCGATCCCCTGGGCAATCGCCGCCGTGCATTGGCGGCGCAGTTCGCGCAGCAATTGGCGGGGGCTGCGAATGCTCGGGTCCCGGGCCAGGAAGTCTTCCCAGGCCGGCGGCTGGCGCCGGACATGGGGCAGCAGGCCATGGCGGGAAAACACCTCGATCGGCCCGCGATGCCCGGCCTGCTCCAGGGACACCACGGCATCGACCATGGTCAACCCGGAGCCGATGATCAGTACCCTCGCCTGCGGGTCCAGCCGCGCCATGGCCTGCACATCCCAGGGGTCCAGCGCCGCCGCGTTCAAGCCGCTGGATTCGGTCTGCGGCGTGCGCGCAGCGGGAAACATGCCAGTGGCCAGCACCCCATAGGCGCCTCGCAATTGGCGCCCATCGGCCAGGGTCAGCAACGTGCCGTCGGCATCGATCTCAAGGTCCACCACTTCGCCACGGACATGGCGCACGCTCGATCCCTGCTGCGCCCCGAGCGCTTCGGCTTGGGCCAGCCAGTGCTGGGCATACAGGCCAAAAATGCCCCGCGGCGGAAACAACTCGCTGATCGGCACCCCTTGCTCGTGGGCCTCGGGCCAGCCGCCGTCGGCCAGGTAGCGGGTCAGCCATTGGGTCAGGTCGTCGGCGTTGTCCGGGTCGACGCTCATGCGCGCGGCGTTGCCGTTCAGGGTATGGCCCAACTCCATCGCGCTGTAGGCCTCGCCGCGCCCCAGCTCGCTGCGCGATTCGAGCACCACCACCCGGCGCCGTCCCGGCAAGCGCAACAGCTGCCCGGCGAGCAAGGCGCCGCTGAGCCCGCCACCGACAATCAGGATATCGGCGCTGCCGGTCTCGGGGTGGGCCTGGGCGTTGTGTGGTTCGCTCATGGGGTTCTCACGGTCAGTGTTTACCTAGGTAGAAATCATGCAGGTCGCCCCGGGCCAGCAGCTCGTCGGCGCTGCCCGACAGCACCACGCGCCCGGTGTCGAGCACGTAGGCACTGGAGGCATATTTGAGCGCCACATTAATGTTTTGCTCGGCGATCAGAAAGCTCACCTGCGCCTCGCGATTGAGCTGGGCGACGATCTGAAAAATCTCCTGGACGATAATAGGCGCCAAACCCATGGACGGTTCGTCGAGCAGTACCAAAGTAGGACGGGTCATCAGCGCGCGGCCGATGGCGACCATCTGCTGTTCGCCGCCGGAGGTCAGGCCGGCCTGGGTCTTGCGCTTGGTTTTCAGCCGCGGGAACCAGGCATAGATCCGCTCCAGGTCCTGAGCCAGCTCGCGCCGGCTCAGGCCCCGGACAAAACCACCGCTGCGCAGGTTGTCTTCCACCGTCAACTGCGGGAACACATGGCGCCCCTCCAGCACGTGGACCATGCCCTGGCGCACCCGGTGGCTGGGGTCGACCCCCGCAGTGTCGCGGCCGAGAAACTCGATGCTGCCCCGGCTGACCTCCGCGCGCTCGGCCCGCACCAGCCCGGAGATGGCCTTGAGCGTGGTGCTCTTGCCCGCGCCGTTGGCCCCGAGCAAGGCGACGATACCGCCCCTGGGCACGCTCAGGGAGACCCCGGCCACGGCCAGAATCGCGCCGTCGTAGATCACTTCAATGTCCCGGACCTGCAACAACGGGTCGCTCGAAACGGCGCTGGCGGCGTGGCTCATGGCTTATTCATCCCCGGTGCAGGTGCGCGGCGTGAGGTTTTTTTCCTTGGCGAAGGCCGCCGACTTTTCGTCGATCAGTGGCCGCAGCAAGGCGCGGTCGGCGGCGATCCATTCACTGACCAGGGTCCACTGGCTGCCGTCCCACTGCTGCACCCGGGCCGAACCGCCGCCTTCGTGGTCACGGCAGGAGAGCTTGAGGTTCTGCATCAGGCCCAGGTAACCCATGGCCTTGAGCCGCGCATCGTCGATATTCAGATGCTCCAGGCCCCAGCGCCCTTCCTCGCCGTTGAGCGGGCGCTTGCCGAACTTGCCCTGGGCGGTGCGGATCGCCTCCACCGCCACGGCGGCATTCACCAGCCCGGAGTTGTAGTAGACGCTGCCGAAGTTTTTCAGGTCCTTGAGGTCACTCTTGCCCGGGTCGAGGATGTGCTGCTTGAGGCGCTTGTGGATCTCGAAATCGCTGCCCGCCGGGTACGGGGTCAAGGCCAGGTAGCCCTTGGCCGCCGCGCCGGCCGGCAGTACGTCTTCGCTGGAACTGGCCCAGATATCGCCGACGATATGCTCCACCGGAAAGCCGAAGCGCGCCGCGGTCTTCACCGCCACCGGGGTCGACACGCCCCAGGTCCGCAGGAACACCCAGTCCGGGTTCAACTGACGGATCTGCCGCCACTGCGCCGACTGCTCGTTGCCCGGGTCGGCCACCGGGATCTGGATATTCTCGAAGCCGTATTTCTCCGCCAGCAATTTCAGCGGGCCGAGGGTTTCGCGGCCATAGGCCGAGTCGTGGTAGACGGTGGCGATCTTCTTGCCCTTGAGCTTGTCGAAGCCGCCTTCGCGCTGGGCGATGTAGTTCACCAGGGTCGAGGCTTCGCTGTAGAAGGTCAGCATCACCGGAAAGTTATAGGGGAACACCGTGCCGTCGGTGGCCTCGGTGCGCCCGTAGCCGAGGGTGATCAGCGGGATCTTGTCGACCTCCGCGCGCTCACTCAGGGCATAGGCCGCCGGTGCGCCGTTGGGCTGGTAGACCGCGACCGGCGCCCCATCCAGACCGTTCTTGAAGCGCTCATAACATTCGATGCCCTTCTCCGCCGTCCATTCGGTCTCGCATTCCTGCCAGACCAGCTTGACCCCGTTGATCCCGCCTTCGACCTGGTTGATGTAGTTCAGGTAGTCGATCATCCCGGCCCAGACCTGCACGCCGCTGGAGGCGTACGCCCCGACCCGGTAGGTGGCCAGGGGGAAAAACTGCTGGTCCGGCGCGGCCTGGGCCGCAGGCACCACACTGGCAAACGCCGCGAGCGCCAGGGCGGCGCGGGCCAGGCGGATTTTCAGGGAAGTCGCTCTCAAGGATGCACGCATAGTGGTTCTCTAACGAAATAGGGGTTGAACGGGATGGGGGTCAGAAGCGCAGCGGCCAGTGCGCCAGCCGTTGCCTGAAGTTGCCGAGCAGGCGGATCAGGCCCTCGGGCTCCTTGATCAGGAACACGATGATCAGCACGCCGAAGATGATTTTCTGCAGGTTCTGCAACTGCCCGGCATCCACCGCGCCGCCGAACAGCGCCTGCCCGGCGTGGCTGAGGAAGATCGGCAGCAGGCTGATAAAGGCCGCGCCGACGAAGTTGCCGGCGATGCTGCCCATGCCGCCGATAATGATGATGAACAGGATCTGGAACGAACGATTGATATCAAAGCTGCCGGCGCTGGCCGTGCCCAGGTAGGCAAAGGCCCAGAGCGCGCCGGCGATCCCCAGGTAGAACGAGCTGACGGCAAACGCCAGGCGCTTGTAGCGCACCACGCCGATGCCGATGACCGCGGCGGCGGTGTCCATGTCGCGGATCGCCATCCAGTTGCGGCCGATCTGGCTGTTCACCAGGTTGCGCGCCACCCAGGTCAGCAGCAGCACCGTGACCAGGGTCAGCAGGTAGCGCCCGAGCGGGGTATTGAGGTCATGGCCGAACAGGCTCAGGCTCGGCGCCGAGATGGTCCCCGATGAGCCGTAGTTGTAGAACCAGGGGAATTTGACGAACAGCCACTCCAGGAAAAACTGCGCCGCCAGGGTGGTGACCATCAGGTAAAAACCCTTGATCCGCGAACTGGGCAGGCCAAACAACACCCCCACCACCGCGCTGATCAGGCCACCGCCCAGCAGCGCCAGCGGCAGGCCCAGCTCCGGCAGGCGCAGCAGAAAGCCGTAGCTGGCAAAGGCCCCGACCGCCATGAACCCCGCGGCCCCGACCGACGTCTGGCCGGTGTAGCCGGTGAGCAGGTTGAGCCCCAGGCCAGCCAGGGACAGCACCAGGAACGGAATCAGGATCGCGTTCAGCCAATAGTCGTTGCCCAGCAGCGGCACCGCGCCAAAGGCCAGCAGCAACAGGCCGATCAGGCCCCAGGGCAGGCGGCGCTGGACTAGCAGCACCGGCGCCGAGGAATGCAACAAAGTCAGGGACATGAATTCACACTCGCTCGATGGCGCGTTCGCCGAACAGGCCGGCGGGACGGATATAAAGGAAGGCCAGGGCCAGCGCGTAGGCGAACCAGGGGGTGATGCCGCCGCCGATCAGCGGGCCGATATAGACCTCGGCCAGGTTCTCGGCGGCGCCGACGATCAGGCCGCCGACAATCGCCCCGCCAATGGAGGTGAAGCCGCCGATGATCAGCACCGGCAAGGCCTTGAGCACCACCAGCGACAGCGAGAACTGCACCCCCTGGCGCGCGCCCCAGAGCAGGCCGGCCACCAGCCCGACCACCCCGGCCACCGCCCAGACGATCTGCCAGATGCGGTTGAGGTTGATGCCGATGGACAAGGCCGCGGTGGTGTCGTCGGCCACCGCCCGCAGCGACACGCCGATGCGGGTCTTGTTGAACAGCAGCGCCAGCACGGTCACCAGCACGATGGCGGTCGCTGCCGCGATCAGGTCGAACTGGCTGAGCATCAGCGGCCCGAGAAACAGCGGCACGTCGTCGATGCCCAGGTCCAGGGCCCGGACCTGGGAGCCCATCAGCCCCTGGGCCAGGCCCTCGATGATGAACGACAGGCCGAGGGTCGCCATGAACAGGGTGATCTGCGAACGGTTGACCAGCGGCCGCAGCACCAGACGCTCGATGAGCAAGGCGCCGACAATCATCACCAGCACCGTCAGCAGCAAGGCCACGGCAAAGGGCACGCCCTGTTCGTGCAGGCTGACAAAGGTCAGCGCGGCGAACAGCAGCATGGCGCCCTGGGCGAAATTGAACACTCCGCTGGCCTTGTAGATCAGCACGAAGCCGATGGCCACCAGGGAATACATGGTGCCGGCCAGTAGGCCGCCGAGCAGGGTTTCGAGAAAAAAATTCATCAGTGCACCACTCCCAGGTAAGCCGCGATCACCTCCGGATTGGCCTGCACTTCGGCCGGGGTACCGTCGCCGACCTTGCGCCCGTAATCGAGCACCACCACATGGTCGGACAAACCCATGACCACGCTCATGTCGTGCTCGATCAGGACCACGGTGGTGCCCAGGTCGCGGTTGATATCGGCGATAAAGCGCGCCATTTCCTGCTTCTCCTCGGCGTTCATCCCGGCCATGGGTTCATCCAGCAGCAACAGGCTGGGCTCGGCGATCAGCGCCCGCCCCAGCTCCACGCGCTTTTGCAGGCCGTAGGACAGGTTGCCCACCAGCACGTCGCGCTGGGCCTGCAATTCAAGAAATTCCAGGATGCCCTGGGCCCGTTGGCGGAACGCCTCGGCCTCGCGCCGCGCCCGGGGCAGGCCCAGGGCGTGTTCGATAAAGCTGACGCGCATGTGTCGCGACAGCCCGGTGAGGATGTTGTCGATCACGCTCATCTTCTTGAACAGCGCGTTGTTCTGGAAGGTGCGGCCAATGCCACGGCGCGCGGCGCCCAGCGGGTCGATGCGCTTGAACGCCTGCTGGTTGAAGACGATGGCCCCGGCGTCGAAGCGGTACACGCCGTTCAACACATTGAGCAGGGAGCTTTTGCCGGCACCGTTGGGGCCGATCAGGGCGCAGATCTCTCCACGCCGGACGTCGAAGGACAGTTCATTGATCGCCTTGACCCCCTTGAACGACAGGGAGATGGCGCTGACCTGCAAGATGCAATCGGTTGGGCTCATGCGATGTTCCGTTTGAATTCGGCCAGCCAGATCGGCGCCGAGGCTGGCGCGGCCTGGCTCGGGGCTTGCCAGATAAAGTCCAGGCGCTGGAAGCCGAGCAGGCGCCGCACGCGGTTTTTCAACAGCCGGGCCAGGCGGTGCTCGGGGTGGGCCAGTGCCCATTCGCAGAGTTGCCGGCGCCAGCTGAGGGGCGGCGCCAGGCGATTTTCGATGTCGTCGGCCAGGCGTTGCAGGCGCTCGGCGGACAGCAGCAAGCCGCTGGGGGCCACGTCGCGGCGGTCGCGGCCGGCACTGCCACGGCTTTCGGGGAACGCCAGGCTGTGGCCGCTGCTCAACCATTGTTCGAGCACCACCTTGAGCCCGTCCTGCCACTGGGTGCCCTCCTCGCTCCACAACTGCGCGGCGGCCACCGGCTGGCGCCAGTAGACCTGGCGCTGCGGGGCTTCGCTGGCGCCGAGCAATGCAGCGAACTCCACCAGCGGTTGCGGTGCATCCGCCGGCAGGCGCGGCACCTGCTGGTTGCTGATCAGCACCAAAGGCGTTGGCGCTTGTTGCGCCGCCGCCAGCCATTGCCGCAATTGCTGGCGCGAATGCACCAGGGCATGGCTCGGTTGCAAGCGCCACAAGGCTTGGCGCAGGGCCTCGGGCCCGAGTTCGTCACCCAGGCTCAACACCTGGGCGCCGATGCTCTGGGCCGCCAGGGCCAGCAGCAACAGGTTGGGCTCGAACGCACCGCTCAGGGCCAGCCGCGACTGCTCGCTGAAGCCCTGCTGGCGCAGGCCGTCGGCCAGGCGCTCGACATCGCGCAGGGCGTCGATCCAGCGCCAGGCGTACCACTGGCCATGACGTTTGTGGCGCAGCGCGGTTTGCAGCGGGCTGACCTGGGCCCAGTGCCGCAGTTGCTCCAGGGCCTGGGGCAGGCTCAGCCGCCCGTCAGCGGCCAACGGCTCGGCAACGGGCGGACGTTTCAGTTCATGCACGCTCATGGGCTTACCTCGTATGGCTAAAGCGTGCGGTGGTCCGCTGGCTGGGGGTTGGGTGGATCAAATCCGTGGCCGCGGCCGTCAGGCTCGGGCCGCGTTCGGACGCTGGCCCTCAAGCGCGGCGACCATCCGCCTGATGCAGCCTCATGCCGTTTTTTGCGCAGCCGCGCGTTGCCCGCCCAGGTCGCGCCAGGCGCTGCCGGGGTGGATCTCGGGCAAGCGCGGGCCGGCGCCGAAGAGTTTTTCGCGCAGGGTTCCGGGGGCGTATTCGGTCTTGTACACGCCGCGCTTCTGCAACTCCGGCACCAGCAATTCCACGGCGTCGACAAAGGTCTCGTGGGTCAGGGCATAGGCCAGGTTGAAGCCATCGACATCGGTGTCTTCGACCCATTCCTGCAACAGGTCGGCGACCGTCTCCGGGCTGCCGACGAACAACGGGCCAAAACCGCCGATCCCCACCCAGTCCGCCAACTCATGGGGGGTCCACACCTTGTTCGGGTCCGCCGTGGAAAACGCCTCGACCGCCGACTGGATGGCGTTGGTGTGCACATGTTTAAGCGGTTCATCGGGCTTGAACTGGCTGAAATCGATACCGGTCCAGCCCGAGATCAGGGCCATCGCCCCCTCATAGCTGACCCAGGATTTGTACTCTTCGAACTTGGCCTTGGCCTTGGCATCGGTCTCGCCGAGGATCACCGTCTGCAGGTTGAAAATCAGGATCTTCGACGGATCACGCCCGGCCTCGGCGGCGCGGCGGCGAATATCGGCCACGGTCTTTTTCAGCAGCACCTTGGACGGCGCGGCAACAAACACGCATTCGGCGTGCTCGGCGGCAAACTGCTTGCCCCGGCTCGACGCCCCGGCCTGGTACAGCACCGGCGTGCGCTGCGGCGAGGGCTCGCACAGGTGGATGCCGGGCACCTGGAAGTGTTTACCGAAGTGCTGGATCTCGTGGATCTTGCTCGGGTCGCTGAAAATCCGCCGCTCGCGGTCACGCAGGATCGCCCCGTCTTCCCAGCTGCCTTCCCAGAGCTTGTAGCAGACCTCCAGGTATTCCTCGGCAAAGTCATAACGCGCGTCGTGCTCGGTCTGGGTCTTCTGCCCCAGGTTCTTGGCCCCACTTTCCAGGTAGGAGGTGACGATGTTCCAGCCGGCTCGGCCCTTGGTCAGGTGGTCCAGGGTCGACAGGCGCCGGGCGAAGGGATACGGGTGCTCGAACGACAGCGACGCGGTCAAGCCAAAACCCAGGTGCTCGGTCACCAGCGCCATCGGCGGGATCAACTGCAACGGGTCGTTCACCGGGACCTGGGTCGCCTGGCGGATCGCCGCGTCGCCGTTGCCGTTGTAGACGTCATAGATGCCCAGCACGTCGGCGATAAACAGACCGTCGAACTTGCCGCGTTCGAGAATCCTGGCCAGGTCGGTCCAGTATTCAAGGTCCTTGTATTGCCACGAGCGGTCGCGCGGGTGCGCCCACAGGCCCGGGGATTGATGGCCGACGCAGTTCATGTCGAAGGCGTTGAGGCGAATTTCACGGGACATCAAACAGCACTCCTGAGGCTCGGTGGCAGCACGCCATTGAGGCGGTAGTTGCCGATCAACTGATATTTCCAGCGCAGCGGGTCATTCAGGGCCGCCAACTGCGGGCTGCGTTGCCCGGTCAATTCGAATTCGGCGTTGCTCGCGGCCAGCAGCGCTTCGGCACTGGCGATCGCCGCCTCGGCCTGGGCCACGCTGACCTCGGCCGGGTCCTGGGCCGCGTTGCGCAGGGCTTCGGCCCGTTCGTGCAAGGCCGCCGCGACTTCGATGCGGATCTGCAGGTCGCCGAAACGGCTGATCACATAGGGGTCGTCGCTGGCCTTGGCCAGGCCGCTGCCGGCCCAGGGCTGGGCCTGTTCGCGGACGAACAGCAGGGTCTGCTGCAACAGTTGGCGGGCGCGTTCCAGGTCATTGCCGCTGCGGGCCAGGGACGGCTGGGCGGCAGCGGTTTGGGTCAATGCGTTCATGAGCGAAGTCCTTTTAGTTCCAGGCGTGGCGGGCAGGCTTGACGCCGTTGAGCAGGAAGTTGCCGATCAGGTGGTACTTCCAGCGCGCCGGGTCATGCAGGGTGTGGGTGCGCGCGTTGCGCCAGTAACGGTCGAGGTTGTATTTACCGAGCACCGAGCGGGTCCCGGCCAGTTCGAACAATTTGCTGCTGGCGAGCAAGGCGCTTTCGGCCGACAGCACCTTGGCCTGGGCCACCACCACCGAGGCGTGGGCCACGCTGTCTTCATTGGGGTTGAGCAAGGCCTGGTCGATGGCGCGCCCGGCTTTTTCGAGGATCGCCTCGGTGCCGTGGACGCGCCATTCCAGGTCGCCAATGGCGGCGATGGTGAACGGGTCCTGCCAGCCATGGTCCAGGCCGCTGTCGATCCAGGGCCGCGACTGACGGGCGTAGTGTTTGGTTTCTTCAAGGGCGCCGACGGCGATGCCGGTATCCACGGCGGCCTGGATGATCTGCGAAATCGGCCCGTCGGCCGTGGGCTCATCGAAGGCGCGATGGGCCGGGATCACCGCGCTCAGCGGCACCCGTACCGCGTTCAGGGTCACGCCGCCGCTGGCGGTGGTGCGCTGGCCGAAGCCGTCCCAGCTGTCGATCACTGTCAGGCCGGGGTTGTCGCGCTCGATAAAGGCGATAAACGCCTGGTTCTGCTCGTTCACCGCCACCGCCGGCACGATATGGGCGAACAGCGCGCCGGTGCAGTAGAACTTCTCGCCGTCGATCTGCGCGCCGTCAGCGTCGAAGCGGATCGTGGTTTCAAAGGCCCCGGCGTTTTTGCTCTTGGCTTCGGAGAAGGCATTGCCGAAGCGAACGCCCTGCAGCACCTTGCCGAAGTAGTAGCGCTTCTGCTCTTCGCTGGCGGTTTGCAGCAGGATGTCGAGCACGCCCAGGTGGTTCTGCGGGATTTGCCCCAGGGACGAGTCGACCGCGGAAATGATCTTGATCACTTCGGCCACCGTGACGTAGGACACCCCCGCGCCGCCGTATTCCCTGGGAATGGTGATGCCCCACAAGCCGCTGGCGGAAAACTCGTCGAGTTCGGCGACCGGCAGGCGCCGCTCGCGATCACGCACGCTGGCATCGACCGCAAAGCGCTCGGCCAGCTCCCGGGCGATGCTGATCGCCTCGGCGTCCGTGCGAATGATATGGGCGGTTCGAGTGGGTTGGGCAGAGGCTGTCATGGGCCGACTCCAAGTCCTGAATGAATGCGCCAGGCCCGTGGCGGACCTGTGTTTCAGGACTTATTGCAGAAGTCGTGCCGAAGTGTAAAAGCCTTGTTTATCAGCCCCTTAATCAACAATCAGAGAACTGACATCCATTCAAAACAGGCAAAGTGTTCAAGCACTGTTGGCTGGCCAACAGTTGCCCTGGCATCAGTTCAGACCACCACATTGCGCACGAAGCGCGTGGCCAGCGGGCCGTCATTGCGATAGGCGTGGGGCACGTGGCTGGCGAACATGAAGAACTCGCCGGTCTCGATCCGCCGCTCCGTATCGCCCAGCACCAGGGTCAGGCAGCCCTCGAACACATAGATCTGTTCGCTCCAGCCTTCGGCATCGCATTGCGACTGATAGAGCTCGCCCGGCTCCAGGCGCCATTCCCAGAGTTCCACCTCACGGGTGGCCACGGCCTTGGCCAGCAGCATCGCCGTGCTGCCGGGGATGGTCCCGGCCCAGGCCAGCTCATTGATGCGGCTCGGGTCGCGCACCTCCGGGGCCTGGATCAGGTCGCTGAACGCGACCCCCAGGGCCGCGGCCACCCGGTCGAGGGTGCCCAGGCTGACGTTTTTCTCGCCGGCCTCGATGGCCACCAGCATCCGCCGGCTGACATCGGACTGCTCCGCGAGGACGCTCTGGCTCAGCCCGGCGGCGTGGCGCAGGCGGCGCACATTGAGGCTGACATGTTGCAGGACCGAAGCCCGCTGGCCGGATTCTTTGTGCACTATATTGCTCACTTAGTGGGATTGCGCAGTATACTGCCCGCATTTCGGCGCATTGTGCGTTCCACTCCCCCTGTACGCAAGGTCATGACTCCGGTGAACTCCCGCAAAACCTTCCTCAAACTGAGCAAAGCCGAATGCGTGCTGGTGCTGATCACCATGATCTGGGGCGGCACCTTCCTGATGGTGCAGCACGCCATGACCGTGAGCGGGCCGATGTTTTTCGTCGGCCTGCGCTTTGCCGCCGGCGCAATCATCGTCGCGCTGTTTTCTCTGCGCAGCCTGCGGGGCCTGACCTGGTTCGAACTCAAGGCAGGAACCTTCATCGGCACCGCGATCATGCTCGGCTACGGCTTGCAGACCATCGGCCTGCAGACCATTCCCAGCAGCCAGTCGGCCTTTATCACCGCGCTCTACGTGCCTTTTGTACCGCTGCTGCAATGGCTGTTCATGGGCAAGCGCCCGGGGCTGATGCCGAGCATCGGCATCATGCTGGCCTTTGCCGGGCTGATGCTGCTGTCGGGGCCCAACGGCGCTTCGCTGGATTTCAGCCCCGGGGAAATCGCCACCCTGATCAGCACCGTGGCGATTGCCGCAGAAATCATCCTGATCAGTAGCTACGCCGGCCAGGTCGATGTGCGCCGGGTCACCGTGGTGCAACTGGCGGCGACCTCATTGCTGGCGTTCCTGATGGTGGTGCCGACCCAGGAAAGCCTGCCGTCGTTTTCCTGGCTGCTGCTGGCCAGCGCCCTGGGCCTGGGCGCGGCCAGCGCGGCGATCCAGGTGGCGATGAACTGGGCGCAGAAAAGCGTCTCGCCGACCCGCGCCACCCTGATCTATGCCGGCGAACCGGTCTGGGCCGGGCTGGTCGGACGCATCGCCGGCGAACGGCTGCCGGCCCTGGCCCTGGTCGGCGGGGCGCTGATCGTGGCGGCGGTGATCATCAGCGAGCTGAAAACCAAGGGCCGTGCCGACGCGGTGCCTGAGGCGGATGAGCAGGACCAGACGCTGGAATCGCGCCAGTAAGCGGCTACTTGGGCAGGGAACGCAGGATGGCGCTCAGGTCCTGACGCGTGACCTGACCGGCGCGCACGGCCTGGACGATATCGTCGCGGGTCATCGGGGGGCGCGGGATCGGTGCATCCGGGTTGTCCAGGTCAACGTTGTACAGCCAGGTGGGCGCCCCCAGCGTGGGGCCGTGCTCCAGGTCTGCCGGCACCTCTTCATGGGCAAACGCACCCTTGTGATAGAAGTACGCCAGGTAGCGGACGTGCCCTTCGGCAAAGCCGGTGTCCTGGAACAGCAGCGTGCCCGGCGGCAGCGCGTACACGTTGTCGTCCTCCAGCGGGCCGGCGATCAGCAGGGGCTCAAGGGTCTTGATCTTCAGCATCCCCAGGCTCGGCGAGCTGGCGATAAAGCCGAACCACAGGTTTACGAGCAACCCCAGGATGATCACCAGCAGCACGACGATCAGGGTCTTGTGGCGGTAGGTTGTGGAAGTCATGGGGAGTCTGCAGGGTCCTTTGCAAGCCTGGGGTCGGCGCGGGCGCCACAATAGCATTTGGCGATGGCCGCAGGTCACCGACGGTGTCGGGTAAATGGCCACGGTTTTTGGGCAGGTGTCGGGTTTGTCCCCTACTTTGAAACCTGATGTAACTAGTTTTGTAGGATCCTGGCACAGCTTGACGTTTGGTGATCCGGGGTCCGGCACGTATCATTCGTCAGAATTCTCCGCAGATTAGAAGCCTATGTCCCTGATAGTTCTATTGCTTCTACCTTTTATTGGAAGCTGTGTAGCGGCCTTGCTGCCGCACAATGCACGTAACACCGAATCCCTGTTGGCCGGCCTTGTTGCCTTGGCCGGGACCATTCAAGTAGCCCTTTTGTATCCCCAGATCGCCCATGGCGGAGTGATCCGCGAGGAGTTCATGTGGCTGCCCAGCCTGGGCCTGAACTTCGTCCTGCGCATGGACGGTTTTGCCTGGCTGTTTTCCATTCTGGTATTGGGCATCGGCACCCTGGTGTCGCTTTACGCCCGTTACTACATGTCGCCGGAAGACCCGGTGCCGCGCTTCTTTGCGTTTTTCCTGGCGTTCATGGGCGCCATGCTGGGCTTGGTGATTTCCGGCAACCTGATCCAGATCGTGTTTTTCTGGGAACTGACCAGCCTCTTCTCGTTCCTGCTGATCGGCTATTGGCACCACCGCTCCGACGCCCGCCGTGGCGCCTATATGGCGCTGATGGTGACCGGCGCGGGCGGCTTGTGCCTGCTGGCGGGGGTCATGCTGCTCGGCCATGTCGTCGGCAGCTACGACCTGGATCAGGTGCTGGCCGCTGGCGACCTGATTCGAGCCCATGCCCTGTACCCCGTCCTGTTGCCGCTGATCCTGATCGGCGCCCTGAGTAAAAGCGCACAATTCCCCTTCCACTTCTGGCTGCCCCACGCCATGGCCGCACCGACCCCGGTCTCGGCCTACCTGCACTCGGCGACCATGGTCAAGGCCGGGGTGTTTCTGCTGGCGCGGCTCTGGCCGGCGCTTTCCGGCAGTGAAGAATGGTTCTGGATCGTCGGCGGCGCCGGTGCCTGCACCCTGGTGCTGGGCGCGTATTGCGCGATGTTCCAGAACGACCTCAAAGGCCTGCTGGCCTACTCCACCATCAGCCACCTGGGCCTGATCACCCTGCTACTGGGCCTGAACAGCCCACTGGCCGCCGTGGCGGCGGTGTTTCATATCCTCAACCACGCCACCTTCAAGGCCTCCCTGTTCATGGCCGCCGGGATCATCGACCACGAGAGCGGCACGCGGGATATCCGCAAGCTCAACGGCCTGATCAAGCTGATGCCGTTCACCGCGACCCTGGCCATGGTGGCCAGTGCCTCCATGGCCGGGGTGCCGCTGCTCAACGGTTTCCTGTCCAAGGAAATGTTCTTCGCCGAAACCGTGTTCATCAACTCCACCGCCTGGGTCGAAACCGCCCTGCCGGTGATCGCCACCATCGCCGGGACCTTCAGCGTCGCCTATGCCCTGCGCTTTACCGTCGACGTGTTCTTTGGCGAGCCGGCCACCGACCTGCCCCACACCCCGCACGAGCCGCCGCGCTGGATGCGCGCGCCGGTGGAACTGCTGGTGTTCACCTGCCTGCTGGTGGGGATCTTCCCGGCGCAGATCGTCGGTCCGCTGCTGGCCGCTGCGGCCTTGCCGGTGGTGGGCGGGGTGCTGCCCGAGTACAGCCTGGCGATCTGGCACGGCCTGAATGCGCCGATGATCATGAGCCTGATCGCCATGTCCGGCGGCATCGTGCTTTACCTGCTGCTGCGCAAGCAGCTGCACCTGGGACGCTTCGCCTACCCGCCACTGACGGGCGCACTCAACGGCAAGCGCCTGTTCGAACGCAGCCTGGTGAGCATGATGCGCCTGGCCCGGCGCCTGGAGCGCTGGATCAGCACCCGGCGCCTGCAGACCCAACTGTTCCTGCTGGTATTGACCGCCGTACTGCTGGGCCTGATCCCGATGCTCCACAGCAGCCTGACCTGGGGCGACCGGCCGAAGATCCCAGGCTCGGTGGTGTTCGTCACCCTGTGGCTGCTGGCAATTGCCTGCGCCCTGGGCGCCGCCTGGCAAGCCAAGTACCACCGACTGGCAGCCCTGACCATGGTCAGCGTCTGCGGCCTGATGACCTGCGTGACCTTCGTCTGGTTCTCGGCGCCAGACCTGGCCCTGACCCAACTGGTGGTCGAAGTGGTGACCACGGTCCTGATTCTGCTCGGCCTGCGCTGGCTGCCACGGCGGATCGAAGACGTCTCGCCACTGCCCAGCAGCGTGCCCAAGGCGCGTATCCGCCGCCTGCGCGACCTGGCGCTGTCGACCGCCGTCGGCCTCGGCATGGCGGTGCTCTCCTACGCCATGCTGACGCGCCAGACACCCAATGACATTTCCTCGTTCTATCTCAGCCGCGCCTTGCCCGAAGGCGGTGGCAGCAATGTGGTGAACGTGATGCTGGTGGACTTCCGGGGCTTCGACACCCTGGGTGAAATCACCGTGCTGGTGGCCGTGGCCCTGACCGTGTTCGCCCTGCTGCGACGCTTCCGCCCGCCCAAGGAAAGCATGCAACTGCCGGCCCAGCAGCGCCTGCTGGCACCGGACGTGGTCACCGACCTGGTCAACCCGCGCCAGGCCAGCGATACCGCCCTGGGCTTCATGATGGTGCCAGCGGTGCTGGTGCGCCTGCTGCTGCCGGTGGCCCTGGTGGTGTCGTTCTACCTGTTCATGCGCGGGCACAATCAGCCCGGCGGCGGTTTCGTCGCCGGCCTGGTGATGTCGGTGGCGTTCATCCTGCAATACATGGTCGCCGGCACCCAATGGGTCGAGGCGCAGATGAGCCTGCGGCCGTTGCGCTGGATGGGCACCGGACTGCTGTTCGCCACGGTCACGGGCCTGGGGGCCATGGCCTTCGGCTATCCGTTCCTGACCACCCACACCCTGCACCTGAGCGTGCCGGTGCTGGGGGATATCCATATCGCCAGCGCGCTGTTCTTCGACATCGGGGTCTACGCGGTGGTGGTCGGTTCGACCCTGCTGATCCTCACTGCCCTGGCGCACCAATCGGTGCGGGCCCACAAGCCGAACCAGATCAAAGCCCTGCCCAAGCCTGGAGCCGCCTGATGGAAGAAGTCATCGCAATCGCCATCGGCGTCCTGGCCGCCTCCGGAGTCTGGCTGGTCCTGCGCCCGCGGACCTTCCAGGTGGTGATGGGCCTGTGCCTGCTGTCCTACGGGGTCAACCTGTTTATCTTCAGCATGGGCAGCCTGTTCATCGGCAAGGAGCCGATCATCAAGGACGGCGTGCCACAGGACCTGCTGCACTACACCGACCCGCTGCCCCAGGCGCTGGTCCTCACCGCTATCGTCATCAGTTTCGCCATGACCGCGCTGTTCCTGGTGGTGCTCCTGGCGTCGCGAGGCCTGACCGGCACCGACCACGTGGATGGCCGGGAGCCTAAAGAATGAACCTGATGCCGCACCTGATAGCCGCCCCCATCCTGCTGCCGTTGCTGACGGCCGCGATCATGCTGATGCTTGGCGAGAAACATCGCCCGCTCAAGGCCCGGATCAACCTGTTTTCAAGCATGGTCGGCCTGGGCATTTCCGTGCTTTTGCTGTACTGGACCCAGCAACAAGGCGTGCCCGGATCGATCGGCGTGTACCTGCCGGGCAACTGGCAGGTGCCGTTCGGCATCGTGCTGGTGGTCGATCGCCTGTCAGCGCTGATGCTGGTGCTGACCGGGATCATCGGCGTCAGCGCCCTGCTGTTCGCCATGGCTCGCTGGGACCGCGCCGGGGCCAGCTTCCACGCGCTGTTCCAGATCCAGCTGATGGGCCTCTACGGGGCCTTCCTGACCGCCGACCTGTTCAACCTGTTCGTGTTTTTCGAAGTGCTGCTGGCAGCCTCCTACGGCTTGATGCTGCACGGTTCGGGGCGCGCCCGGGTCTCGTCGGGCTTGCACTACATCGCCATCAACCTCCTGGCTTCGTCGCTGTTCCTGATCGGCGCGGCGCTGATCTACGGCGTCACCGGGACCCTGAACATGGCCGATCTGGCGCTGAAGATCCCGCTGGTGCCGGAGGCCGACCGTGGCCTGCTGCATGCCGGCGCGGCGATCCTCGCCACCGCGTTCCTGGCCAAGGCCGGGATGTGGCCGCTGAACTTCTGGCTGGTGCCGGCCTACTCCTCGGCCAGCGCGCCAGTGGCGGCGATGTTCGCGATCATGACCAAGGTCGGCGTCTACACCCTGCTGCGCCTGTGGACCCTGCTGTTTTCCGGGCAAGCCGGGGCGTCGGCGTACTTTGGCGGCGAGTGGCTGATCTACGGCGGCATGGCGACGATTGCCTGCGCGGCCCTGGCGATTCTCGCCGCCCAGCGCCTGGAACGCATGGCCAGCCTGAGCATCCTGGTCTCGGCCGGGATCCTGCTGTCGGCCGTGGGTTTCGCCGAGCCACGATTGATCGCCGGGGCGCTGGTGTACCTGGTCAGTTCCACCCTGGCCCTGAGTGCGCTGTTCCTGCTGGCGGAATTGATCGAACGCTCGCGCTCGGCCAATGAAATCCCCCTGGAGGATGAAGTCGAAGTCCTGCCCCGACCGCTGGAATCCCTGCAACCGCCACGGGGCACCAACCTCGATGACGAGCAAAAAGCCGTGGTCGGCCAGGTCATCCCCTGGACCATGGCCTTCCTCGGCCTGAGCTTTATCGCCTGCGCCCTGCTGATCATCGGCATGCCGCCGCTGTCGGGCTTTATCGGCAAGCTGAGCCTGATCAGCGCCCTGCTCAACCCCCAAGGCCTGGGCGTTGCCAGCGAGCAGCCGATCAGCCTCGCGGCCTGGGGCTTGCTGGCGTTGCTGATCCTCTCGGGGCTGGCCTCGCTGATCGCCTTTTCGCGGGTTGGTATCCAGCGCTTCTGGACTCCCGAGGAGCGGCCTTCGCCCCTGCTGCGTCGCTTTGAATGCGTGCCGATCATCGCCCTGCTGGGGCTGAGCGTGTTGCTGACGTTCAAGGCCGAGCCGCTGCTGCGCTTCACCCAGGCCACTGCCGACAGCCTCAACAACCCGCAGCAATACGTGATGGCGGTGCTGGGCACCCGCGCCGTGCCCAGCCCTGAAGCCCGGGCCGCAGCGCTGGAGGTGCAGCCATGAAGCGCATCTTCCCCGCCCCCTGGCTGTCCCTGGCGCTGTGGCTGCTGTGGCTGCTGCTCAACCTGTCCCTGAGCCCGGGCAACCTGTTGCTGGGGGCAATCCTGGGTTTCGCCGCGCCCTTGCTGATGCGCCCGTTGCGACCGTTGCCAATCCGCATTCGCCGGCCCATGACCATCCTGCGCCTGTTCCTGCTGGTGGGCCGCGATGTGGTGCTGTCCAACCTGGCGGTGGCCTGGAGCGTGCTGAATGCCGGACGCCGGCCGCCACGCTCGAAGTTCGTCAAGATCCCCCTGGACCTGCGCGATGCCAACGGCCTGGCGGCGCTGTCGACCATCACCACGGTGGTGCCGGGTACGGTCTGGTCGGAGTTGTCCCTGGACCGCAGCATCCTGCTGCTGCACGTGTTCGACCTGGACGACGAAGCGCAATTCATCGAGCACTTCAAGAGCGCCTATGAGCGGCCACTGATGGAGATCTTCGAATGAGCGCCCTCCTCTCCAATGCCATCCTGTTCAGCCTGTTCCTGTTTTCGGTGGCCATGGTCCTGACCCTGGTCCGCCTGTTCAGGGGCCCTTCGGCCCAGGACCGGGTCCTGGCTCTGGATTACCTGTACATCCTGGCGATGCTGATGATGCTGGTGCTGGGCATCCGCTACGCCAGTGATACCTACTTCGAGGCGGCGCTGCTGATCGCGTTGCTCGGGTTTGTCGGCTCCTTCGCCCTGGCGAAATTCCTTCTGCGTGGCGAGGTGATCGAATGAATGGCCTGGTTGAATTGTCGCCCTGGGTCGAAATCCCCGTGGCGATCCTGCTGGTGCTCAGCAGCCTGTTCGCCCTGATCGGCGCGGTGGGCATGCTGCGCATGAAGGACTATTTCCAGCGCATGCACCCGCCGGCGCTGGCCACCACCCTGGGTTCCTGGGCCGTGGCGCTGGCGTCGATCATCTATTTTTCGGCGCTCAAGTCCGGCCCGGTGTTGCATGCCTGGCTGATCCCGATCCTGCTGGCGATCACCGTGCCGGTGACCACCCTGCTGCTGGCTCGCGCCGCGCTGTTTCGCAAGCGCATGGCCGGGCACGATGTACCGGCCGAAGTCAGCAGCAAGCGCAGCGAGAGCGGTAACTGAAGACCGGTGGCGTCGGAATGGCAACCGCGTTGCCTCAGTTCCACGCCACCACCAGCAGGCCAGCCCCCAGTGCCACGCACAGCGGCGAATAGACCAGGCTGTCGAGCCGGGCGAAGCGCGACGGACTGGGCTCCTTGAAAAAGCCCACCAGGCTCGAATCGCCAATGGCACGGGCGAACATCAACAGCGCAATCGCACTGATCAACCACTGCAACCACGGCTGGCCCAGCAGCGGCAGAAACAGCCCGACCCGCAGGCACACCAGCAGCGCAATCAACAACAACCCCAGGGCCACCAGCGCGGTGATCCATGCCGCCGGCCGGAACGCCGGCTGCCACTGGCCCGGTATCGCACCCGCCACATGGGGCACCACCGCCTCGCTGCCAAGCTGCCCGCCCAGGGCCCAGTACAGGTGAACCAAGGCGATCAGGATCAAAACCGTGGCTGTTCCTTGCGCGACCAAAAGGCTCATGCTCAGACATCCCTGACAAAAATGTCGCTGAAGAATGGACTGCCCGAGACGTTTTTGTAAGTGCTTTCAGTCGCACCGATGGTAAAGTGCCGCCCCATGAAACTTGCCCGAACCGACCGCTCACTGCTGGCCTGGATGCTCTATTGCTGCGTCCTGTTCAACGTGTTCGCCTGCAGCATTGGCCACGGGCAAATGGTCGGCATGCAACTCAACGGCATCGGCGGCCAGTTCTGTGCGGTCGACCCGCAGACCCAGGCACCGAGCCCGATCAGCCCCGGCGACGAGTCGCTGCCGACCCTGTCCAAGGCTTTCGGTTGCCCGCTGTGCTCCAGTGGCGGCATGGGCCCGGCCCTCAACTCCAGCCTGACCCTGGCGATCCTGCCGGAGCAGCACAGCCCGCCCCCGGCGCCGATCGCCAGCGCTGAAATCCCCACCCGCTTCCTCTGGCCCACGGCCCACCCGCGCGCCCCTCCTGTCGCCTGACTCTTTCGCTCGACCACCTGCCCACTGCGCCAACGCGTGGCGTTCGGCCGTGGGCTGATTCCTAGCCAAGAATTCAGGATACATCGATGAAACACCTTCCTTTGCTGGCCGGCCTGTTCGGCTGCCTGTCCGCCAACGCCTGGGCGCAAGCCAGCCTCGACCTGGCCCCCATCACCATCGACGGCGAACAGGAGGCCGAACCGGGCCTGGCCCTCGACCAACCCGGCGGCATCGCTTCGCGCCTGGGCCTGAGCCTGCGGCAGACCCCGGCCTCGGTGGCCGTGGCCAATCGCAGCGATATGCAGCGCCACGGCGCCCGGACCTTCCAGGACGCGGCCAACAGCCTGCCCGGGGTCAATGCCAGCGCGCCGCCGGGCTTTGGCGGATTTGTCTCCTACCGCGGATTCAGCAACAGCCAGATCACCCAGATGTTCAACGGCATCAATGTCTCCAGTGGCCTGGCGCGGCCGGTGGATGCCTGGATCTACGACCGGGTCGAGCTGCTTGGTGGCCCGGCGTCCCTGGTCAATGGCGCAGGCTCGGTGGGCGGCTCGCTGAACTACGTGAGCAAACTGGCCAACCGCCAGGAACAGGCGGCCGAGGGCCGGATCAGCTACGCCACCTACGACACCACCCAGACCGCCTTCGGCCTCAACCATGCCCTCAGCGACGCGGGCGCCGAGGTCCAGCACTACGCGCGCCTGGACCTGAGCCACAACACCAGCAATGGCTATATCGACCGCCAGCAGGGCGACGCCTGGAGCCTGGCGTTTTCCCTGCTCAGCGACCTGACCCCGGACCTGTCCCACACCCTGGCCCTGGAGTACCAGGACGAGCACCAGGACAGCCCCTACTGGGGCACCCCGGTGCTCAACCCCAAGGCCGGCGAGCTGAAGATCGACAAGCACAACCGCTTCAACAACTACAACGTCGCGGACGGTCGCTACGAGCAGCGCACGATCTGGGTGCGGTCGATCATCGACTACCGGCTCAACGACAGCACCAGCCTGCGCAACACCCTCTACCACCTGGACAGCCAGCGCGACTACCGCAACCTGGAGACCTACCAGTACAACGCCGACAACAGCCGGGTGAATCGCTCCACCGCCTATCAGGTGCGGCACCAGGGCGAGCAGAACGGCAACCAGTTCGAGTTGCGCCACGAGGGCCAGCTGTTGGGCCTCGACAGCACCTGGTCCGGCGGCTTCGAGTACAAGGTCAACCGCACCACCAATTCGCCGCTCAACGTCAAGGCCGCCAACAGTGTCGATCCCGACAACTACTTGCCCGGGCACTTCTATGATCTGCCACAGACCCGTCAGGGCTTTGTCGCCGACAAGACCAATGAGGTCACGACCCGGGCGCTGTTCGCCGAGAACCGCCTGGCGCTGACCGAGCGCCTGGCACTGATCAGCGGCCTGCGCTACGACGCGATCGAACTGGACCTGACCAACCACCGTGAAGTCACGCCCAGCAACCCGCGCCACCTCACGCGACGCTGGGAGCCGGTCACCGGGCGCCTCGGCCTGACCTACCAGTTCATCCCCACTGCCAACGTCTACGTGCTGTACAGCACGGCCGCCGAACAGCCCAATGGCACCCAGAACTTTGACGTATCGACCGGCAAGCAATGGGAAATCGGCAGTAAATTCGACTACCTGGACGGCCGGGGCTCGGCCACGCTGGCGGCCTACCGCATCGAACGCCAGGACTTTTCGGTGACCGACCCGCAGGATCCAAGCAACAGTATTGCGGTGGGCCAGCAGCGTTCGCGGGGCGTGGAACTGGCCAGCTCGCTGCGCCTGAGCCCCAACCTGCTGCTGGAGGGCAACTTCGCCTGGGTCGATGCCCGGTATGACGAGTTCAACGAGAAAGATGCCGCCGGCAACGTGGTCTCGCGCAAGGGCAATACCCCGGTCAACGTGCCGGACCGGGTGGGCAACCTGTGGCTGACCTATGACCTGACCGCGCGCTGGCAAACCGGGGTCGATGCGCGGTATGTGGCCTCGGTGTTCGCTGACAACGCCAACACCCTCACCGTGCCGTCCTACACGCTGTATGGGAGTTTCCTAACCTACAAGGTCGACTCACATACCAGCATCACCGGGCGCATACGCAACCTCACCAACCAGGTCTACGCCGAGTACGCCCACGTCTCCCCGGCCTACTACCTGGGCACCCCGCGCACCTTTGAACTGGCGGTGCAGACCCGCTTCTGAGCCATCACTGCCCTGTCACCAACCCGCCGCCGGCCTACAGCGCGGCGGCAACCTTGTCGGCAATGTCCTTGGGCAGCCAGGCGCGCCACAGGTCCGGGTGTTGCTTGAGGAACGCCTGGGCCGCCTGGCGTGGATCGCCGTGCTTTTCACTCATCTCGGCCAGGGCCTTGTTCAGGGGCTCGATGGGCAGGGTGACCTTGCTGAAGGCCTCGGCGATCTGCGGGTACTGCTGCTTGAAGGGCGCAGACACCCCAATCGACAGCTTCGAGGCCAGGGAACGGGTGGGTTTGGGATTAGGGTTATCGGCGTCGGTCAGGGTCTTCCAGGCCTCGGCGTCGAAGGCCGGCTCTTCCAGCTGCACCAGCTTGAAGCGACCGATCAGCGGGGTCGGCGACCAGTAATAGAACAGCACCGGCTTGCCACGGCGGATCGACGAGCTGATCTCCGCATCCAGGGCCGCGCCGGAACCGCTGCGGAAATTCACATAGCTGTCAGCCAGGCCATAGGCCTTGAGCTTCTGCTGGTTGACCACTTCCGAGGTCCAGCCGATGGGGCTATTGAGAAAGCGTCCCTTGTCCGGGCTCTCCGGGTCCTTGAACACGTCCTTGTAGCGCGGCAGGTCACTGACGCTGCGCAGGTCCGGCGCCAGAGGCTTGATGCCGCGGGCCGGGTCGCCCTTGATCACGTACTCGGGCACCCACCAGCCTTCGGTGGCGCCCTTGACCGTATCGCCCAGGGCCAGGACCTTGCCCTCGGCCTCGGCCTTGACCCATACCGGGCTGCGTCCGGCCCACTCCTCGCCGATGACCTGGATATCGTTATTGGCCAGGGCGGTTTCTAGGGTAATGGTGGTGCCCGGCAAGGTGTCGGTGGGCAGGCCATACCCGGTCTCGACCAGGGTGCGCAGGATCTCGGTGATCAGGCTGCCGCTTTCCCAGTTCAGGTCGGCGAAATGGATCGGCGCCTGCGCGGCCGTGGCTGGCAGCCCCAGCACCGAGCCGAATGTGAACAACGTACCGACCAGCAGCGCTCGAAGCCCCTTCATGCCTGTGCACCCCGTGCTTTCACAGCATTAGCAGAATGGTCTTCCAGCACAGAGCCGGAAGCCTCTGAATATTCAGTCAACAGACTGTAGTAGAGGTTCCGGTTTTCGAAGCCTGGCGGCTATTTTTCGGTGGGGGCCTGCAACTGCTGGAGTTCGCGACGCACCATGCTGGCGTAGGGCGCCGGACGCAGGTTGTACAGTTGTGCCGCCACCCAGTTCAGCCAGGCGCCTTGCAGCACGGCCTTTTGCGCGAACAGGCGCTGGGCTTCGGCGCGGGCGAGTTCCTGGTGCTGCTGATGAAACTCGGCGCGACTGGCGCTCGTCACTCGCTGGCCTTGAAGGTCACCAGTTCACCCTTGCGCCATTTGGCGGCCTTGCCGGTCACGGCCTTCAGGGTCTTGGTCAGGCCTTCCTGCAGTTGTTCGTGGGCGGCGAACACCATGACCACGGTGTGGCCTTCCTTGAACAGGATCCCGTGCCCGTCGGCGCTGGTCACAAAGGCGTATTCGCCCAGCCCGTAGACGGTGATCTTGATTTCACGAAACTTGATCTCGAACTTGCCGCCTTCGCGGCTGGGCAACACTGCCGCGCGAAAATGATCGCCGACCTTGAGTTCCAGGCGCTGTTTATCGTCAACCACCAGGGCCGATTCGGTGTCGATTTCGGCGATGTAAATGCCTTCGGCGGTTTGCTCGGTGATGTACACAAAACGGGACTGAAACTGCTTCACCAGCTTTGCGCGCAAATCACCCAACACGAACAAAGCATGCATCTCAAGATTACTTACTGCCAAGGAAAGCTCCCCAACGCAAAAGATAAAGTGCCCCGCAGGAAAAACGGGCAGCACAAAAAAAGGCCAGAGCGGCGCTCTCGCCACAATGGTTCACACAAAAATCCGAGGTAGGCCGGACACGCCTTCAGCACCTGTCTGGATACAGACACGCCTGAAACACTGAAGGAGGTGACACTGAAGACCGGTAAACAGCACAGGCTCACAAAGGCGGTAAATAAGGCGATATCGCCTGGTGCCACGCCGATGGGAAGGCCCGGATCAAGCACTGATCACTGACCACAGGGGCAATTCTAGAGCAACTTTGTGCCTTGCGACCATTCAAAGCGGCGGCAAAGGCGTGATCAAGGTATTAAAACGATCACCGGGTCCGATTATTCAGGCCGCAGTGCAAAGTGCCAAAACAATCAGTGCCGGGATTCTAACCATTGACCACGGCATCTGCATACATCCCTTGTCCTGGGAAGGCACTTGGAACATTCCCAAATCAAAGTAGGAACATTCAGCGCGAAGCGACACTGAGTTAACTCAGCACTCCAGCGACAACAACTGCCATACTGCGCCGTTAACGAAAAACCAGCCAGCACGGCAAGGCTCCACCTGCACAATAATCTCCAAAGGAAGGCCCATCAGTGACGGAATTAGATATAGGCGAGTTCTTCATCCGTGGGGAATCCCGGGAAATCGAAGGCGAGTTTCAAGCGGTTATCGTGATGCGTGCCAAACCCCCATTGACCACCGTGACCTTCCATCAGGTCGAGAAGGACCGCTGGTTCAAGACCTCGGAAACCGCCGCCGTTGCCGCCGTCGAGGCCGCCAAGGCATTGAAGCTGGCAGTCGACCAGGGAGCGCTGAAGTCCTGAGTGCAGCACACAGCCATCAAGGATCTGGCTGAACAACCGATACCCCGGCGAGCATCCATTTAAGAGCATCATGATGATCAACTTGAATCCACAGGCTCGCCTGCCCGCCCTGGCGCCGGCGCCCGCCGCCAGCACCGCCGCCACTCAAGCCGAAGACGATGACCGCTCAGACAGCCTGTTCGGCACCCGGGCCAGCGCCGGCAATGACCTGGGCAACCTGCTGCTGGCGAAGCGCCTGCTGCGCCTGAAAAAACAGATCGAGCAACTGCAACAGAAACTGCGGCGGGCCAATGCCCGGCTGGCGATGGTCAAGGCTGCTCGAGCCGGTTCCGACGCCGGGCGGGCGATGCTGGTCGGCGCCGCTCGCGCCCAGGTCCTGGCCTTGACCAGCGCACTGTCCATGGCCCAGACCGCCCTGTTTCAAGCCGAAAGCGCGATGATTGGCGCGGTCGACACCAGCGCCTGAATCGACCCATTCAGGCCTGCGGCCCTCGCCGATCGAACTCCTGGCGCCCACCCGCCTCAGATGCACTGAATGCCTCTCGCCCGACCCCGGGCACTCTCAGCGCAAGGAGATCATCCATGGATACGCCAACTCACGACCTCACAGGATTGTTCGATCAACTCGGCCTGGACTCCGCACCCGCCGCCATCGACGGCTTCATCGCCCAGCACTCGCCCCTGGCCGAGGATCAGAAGCTGATCGACGCGCCCTTCTGGAGCCCGCAACAAGCGGCATTTCTCAAGGAACAACTGCGTGAAGACGCCGACTGGGCTCGGGTGGTGGATGAGTTGAACCTGCGCCTGCACCAGCACAGCTGAGGCGCGGTCGATCAGCGCAGGCCCCGGCAGCCCCTGCCGCCGGGGCAACTGCGGGGCTAAATCACGGTGACGGCGATGCTGTCGTTCTGCACCGTGATGTTCAGCGTGGAGTCCCAATCGCGCACCTCCACGGTGATGCTGATCTGCGTCGGCGCGGTGGTCTTGTACACCGTCAACGTCTGCAGACCACCGGCCACCGGCAGCGGTGCACCGAAGTTCGCCGCACCATTGAGCCCCCAGCGGGCCAGACCGAGTGTTACCGCCGTGGTGTTTTGCGCTTGTGCACCGCCGACAATATTGACTATCACATTAGCAACCATCTTCAGTTCTCCCTTGATAATTAAAAAGCCACTCAGTTAACCCTGTACAACACTGCTTGAAACTTGCACAGCAGACGACCCTAAAACATCGACCGCTCGTTAATAACATCCAAACCCTACGAATTGGTCAGTTCCAACTGCAAGCCGTCGTCACTCGTCTGAACTTCCCACTTCAGGGGCCAGTCACTGTTCTGGGTGACATAACTATTACCCGGATAGACCACATTCAGCACGGTCGTTTGAGCAGCAACTGCGTTGCAGATCAAATCCAGCACCACATTGCCAGCCACAGGCACCGTATAAAGAACCACATTGGTTTGAGCAGCGATATTCACGGTCGCCAGAATAGCCGCCTGGCCGTGGAGCTTGATATCAACCCGCTGCGCGGCGGCAGTGGAATTCCTTGCTTCTATCACAATAACCATTTGATTTTCCTTGCAAATAGCCCATGAGAACGGCGTCTCCCGCCAGGCCAATGCTGCCATTCAAAGGCCGCAGCACTGACCATGCTCGGGGCCCACGCTAGCCATAATGTCGTTCAGCCACCATTACACGGCATTACACTCGCTTATTTCATGCAGACCTGTTCATTCAACCCAGGAAATTACAACTGATGTAATCATCTGTAATTGCTGAAAACAACGCATGAAAGATACGGTCTCCTGGCAAACAAAAGTTTCATCTCGAACAACAAATCCATGACGTCGAGATCAACCTCAGGTTCTGCACACCGATAACGTCGACCTGTTTATTGCAGGATTGATCCACAACACTTGCAACTAAAACTCATATTAAAAGGGCATTGACATGAGCACTACCTACACTATTAACGTGACCAACAACTCGCAAATCGCACAAGACTTTTTCTTCTTCCAGTCTCCCGCCAACTACATCGGTGGGGGTAACGTTTACTCCAACAGCCTGTTCCATTCGCAACTTCAGCCGTTCAACACCTCCGGCTCGGTGCTGACCTTCCAAATGAACCAGCAGTACTTTGCCGGTGCCCAGACCCAGACCGCACCGCCCACCGTCGGCCATGTTTCCGGCGGGACCACCTCCAGCCAACCGATCAACCTGACACCTGCCAACACTCCCCCCGTCGGTAACGCCACCAACCTCAGCGTTTCACCGCTGGGCCTGACCCCGGCGTTTTCACAGACAGGCGTGCAGCCAGGCGCGTTTCGCATCATCGCCCCTACTTACAATCCCAATACCGCTGGCAACTTCAACATCGGCTCGGCCATCCAGAATGCCGCCGGTGGCCCCGCTACCGTGTCGAACTTCGTGGTGGCCCAGCCCAACCAGTTCGTCGATTGCCAGCCCGTGCTGGTGTTCTACGTACAGACCGGCAGTTACCAGGCAGGGACGGTGATCAACTTCTCCAGCGCCTCCAACCTCTCGGCCGCCTGCGATACCACCACCGGGCATACCACCTTCAATGTGACCTATAACATCGACGGCACCTGGGGCATCAACCCTCAGTAAAACCGGGCTCCATCCGTTGGCGGCGTCCAGCAGCCGGGGCGCGCTCAAGCGCTGGTACGCCCGCCAACACCGAGGAACGACCCTGGGCTATCGACCGGACGCCCCGACCCGTTGTCAGGGGCAAACGACAAGGAACGATCAATGAGCGCTGCGCAATATGCGATCTGGTTCATCAACAACTCGTCATCCAGCGGCAACGTATGTGTGTATCAGGACCCGGCCAACGTCACGTTCAATAACAGCGACGCCCTCCAGACCCTGGCCTGGATGGTGATGGGGGCCAACCCGGGGACGCAGATCCAGTTCGTCTGGAGCCTGAGCTACGATCTGGTCTGGTTCGACTACGACAGCCCCCTGACCCAGCAAATCCTTGCCGCGCCTCCCGGCAACCAGGTCACCCTGAGCCAGAACCAGTACGGCTATATGTTCTCCAAACCCAGCTCGGGGACCGCCGGGGCCCTGGTGATCAAGGCCGATGCCACGGTCGCACCGGTCAACAATGTGATCTGCGGCATCGGCCTGGGCGGCGCCGGGACCTTTGGCGTAAAACCCCAGCCCAATCAGACGGGCACCTTCACCCCCTGCACCGGTGCGCTGACGTACTGGATCAGCTTCGGTTACAACGGTGCGACCAATGACGTCATCGACCCCGAAGCCTTGAACCTGTCCCAACAGATCACCTTCCCCCCCGGGGTCTACAGCATGACCGCGCTCTACAACCTCGACGGCACCTGGACCTTGCAAAGCGGCAGCCCGATCCAGCCTGCCAGCATGACCCAGACCGCGAAAGCCAGTCCGATCACCTACAATCCGGCCGAACAGGCGCTGCCCAATTCCGTGCAGGCCTAATGCCACATTTGCCGTCATCTCAGATAAATCCTTACAACGCACAGAAATATCTGAAACAGATTTGCAGCGGCTGAACTTCCATGGATACTCCGCCCGGGAACTTGTCTAAGCAGGGAGCTGAGCCATGGCCATTTTGTTGAATTCGTCGACGGGCGCCTTGCACGCGCTGAAGTCTTGTCATGTATTCGGCCGACTTGCCCAGCGCTGTGACAGCCCACTGACCGCCATCGATATTTCCCTGCTGCACGCCACCGTTCGCTGGAGCTCCCAGCAATGGTTGCTGACCGACCAGAGCCGCAACGGCTGCCTGCTCAACGAACAACCCCTGACCCGACACCAACCGGTAGCGATCAAGCTCGGCGACGAAATCCGTTTCGGCATGCTCGATGCCACGCCCTGGCGCGTGGTCGACCTGGCTCCGCCCGCCGACCTGCTGATCCCCCTCGCGCCCCACGTGGAACCGCTGACGCTGCACAACTTCCTGGTGCTGTCCGACGAAGGGCCGCCCTACAGCTGCATTTACCGCACCCCCGACGGGTGCTGGATGCAGGAAACCAGCGACGGCGCGGTCCCGTTGCGCGATGGCGAGCTGCTGCATTTCGATCATCAGGACTGGCGTCTGTCGTACTCCAGCGAAGAGCAGAACACCCTGGTCAGCGCGCCGTCGTCCCTCAGCAGTTGCATGCGCTTCAAGACCAGCCTCGACGAAGAGCATGTGCAACTGACCCTGTTTCGCGGCGCGCAGAGCCTGGAGCTGGGGGAAAGGACCCATCATTACCTGTTGCTGTTGCTTGCCCGCCAGCGCCTGGCCGACGCCGCCCGAGGCTTCGACCCCCATACCCAGGGCTGGCTGGAGCTCGATGACCTGGTGGGCATGCTGGGCCTGGACAAGGCGCACCTGAACATCCAGGTGTTCCGCCTGCGCAAGCAGTTCCAGCAAGCGGTGTCCCAGGGGTTGATCGGCCAGGACTTTATCGAAAGGAGGCGCGGCGGCGTGCGCCTGGGCAGCGTGGCGATCGAGGTCTGGCGGGGCTCATCGCTCGAAGGTCGCTGGCAGCCGGCGACGAGCATGCACCTCCCCCCGACCTCGATGAGCATGTTCGTCCATGAACTCGATATCCCGGCCCTTTGATCTACCCGGCTATGAACTCACCGGCCTGCTCGGTGCCGGTGGCATGGCCTCGGTTTTCCGGGCGCGGCAGAACAGCACCGGGCAGTGGGTCGCGATCAAGCTGCTGCAACTGGACCCCGAGGCCGACGACAGCCTGAGCGCCTCCCGCCTGACGCGCTTCGAGCGCGAAACCGCACTGTGCGCGCGCCTGCATCACCCCCACATCGTGCGCCTGCTGGACAAGGGCACGCTGAATCGACACCTGTATTACGCGGTTTATGAATACCTGCCCGGTGAAACCCTGCGCGAGTACATCCTGCGCCAGGGTGCCCTGTCGGCCGCCGAGGCGACCCAGATCATGCTGCAGGTCCTCGACGCCCTGGCCTGCGCCCACGCCCAGGGCATCGTGCACCGTGACCTGAAGCCGCAGAACATCATGATCGATGCCAGCAACGCCAGGCTCAGCGCCACGCTGTTCGACTTCGGCATCGGCCTGACCCTGGATGACGGGCCCGCGCCGCTCGACGCCACGGACATCACGGGCACCCCCTCCTACAGCGCCCCGGAACAACTGCGGGGCGAGCCGGCCACGGCAAAGACCGACCTCTATGCCTGGGGCCTGCTGTTTATCGAATGCCTGACCGGGCGCTCGGCGTTTCACGGCGCGACGCTGGACGAGATCTACCATGCCCAGCTCACGCCCCAGGAACTGCCCCTGCCGCCCGGGCTGGCGGGCCATCCGTTGCAGGAGGTGCTGCGCGCAGCCCTGGCCAAGCAACCCCGCATCCGTGCCGGGGATGCCATCGGGCTTTACCAGCGCCTGGCGTCGGTCAACGTCGACAACCTGCTGCGCCCGATGCCCCTGGTCGAACATGACCAGCCCACCGCACCCGATCACGAACGGACCTGGATCAACCCCAGCAGCCCGTCGCGCGCGCCCTTCGAAAAGCGCCAGGTCACGGCCCTCTATTGCAGCGTCAGCCTGGGCCGCACCGGCTCGACCACGCTTGACCTGGAGACCCTCGAAGCCCTGCAGCGCGAGCACCTGACCACCTCGCTGGACATCGTCCAGCGCTTGGGCGGCCACGCCATGGGCGCGCTGGCCGCGGCCATGCTGTTTTACTTCGGCTACCCCCGGGTCAGCGACCGCAGTGGCCAGCACGCCGCCCGCGCCGCCCTCGAACTGATCGGCCAGACTCGGCGCCGGGCCCAGGCCCTGCGCGCGCAACACGGCGTGGTGCTGGAGATGTCGATCGCCATCCATGTCGGCGACGTGCTGCTGTGCGCCGACATGCAGCCCAGCCAGACCGCAGCCCGGGCCCAGGAGCTGCAACGCCGGGCCGCTCCTGGGCAGATCCGCCTCAGCCAGGATGCCCGGCTGGCCCTGGGCAGGTTTGTCGAGTGCAGCCAGGTGATGCCGCAGATGGCAAGCGACGCGCCGACCTACCTGCTGGTCAGGGAGCACGCCAGCGATGGTTTTTCCTTCCTCGATCACGGCATCGAGGCCATGGCCGGGCGCCAGGTTGAACTGCAGGCGCTGCAGGCCTTGTGGCGCAACACCCTGGCCGACGGCGGGCGGGCCATGCTGCTGTGTGGAGAGGCCGGGGTCGGTAAATCCAGGTTGCTGTTCGAATGGGCCGCCCTCGATGACGGCCTGATTCTGTCGAGCCTGTGCGAGCCGGAACAGCAACACGCGGCGCTGTATCCGGTGTTGCGCTGGGTGCGCCAGTATCTCGAACGCGGCACCAGCGCCCCGCCCCAAGACCGCGCCCAGCGCCTGCACCGGCACCTGGAGGAACTGGGCCTGGATGCCGATCACCTGAGCGTGCTGCTGTGCTCCTGGCTGGGCATCAGCGGCGCGCCCCAGCGGCCGGGGTTCTGGGAAAAACATTCGCCCGAACTGCAAAAGCAGATGTTTCTCGATGCCCTCGAACGCCTGCTGCTGTCCATCGGCGAGCGCCAGCCCCTGCGCCTGCTGCTGGAAGATACGCACTGGATCGACCCCAGCAGCGCGGCCTTCATCGACCAGTTGCTGCCCAAGCTGCAAGGCACCGCGATCTGCCTGGTGATGACCGCGCGAACCGAGGAATCGCCGTGGATCCCCAGGGTCCCCAGCCTGCCCCTGAGTGGCCTGGACCGCGCCACCTTGGAGCAGTTGCTGAGCCCCCTGCTGGGTGGCAAACAGATCGACGCCCAGGCCCTGCACAGCCTCCATGAACACACGGCGGGGATTCCGCTCTACGTGCAGGAACTGGTGGCCTTCCTGCGCAGTCGCGGCGACCTGGTGCTGAACGGTGACACTTACCAACTGGCCACTGCGCACCTGAGCGGGCTGTTGCCGGTGAGCCTGCGCGAGGCCCTCGGCCACAGCCTGCACCGGGTCGGTGCGGCCAAGCACACCGCGCAACTGGCCGCCGCGCTGGGGCGCGAGTTCGACCCCGAGTTGCTGGCGCAGATTGCCCCGTGCGACGAGGTGACCCTGCACGCCCACCTGCAGACCCTGCTCAGCGTGGGCCTGGTCTCGCGCTGCCGCCAGGTGGGCGATGCGCACTACATTTTCAAGCACGCGCTGCTGCGCACCGCGGCCTACGACAGCATGCCGCGCGCGGCCCGGGAACTGGCCCACGGACGGATCGCCGCCGCTCTCGAAGCTCGCCTGTGCAGCAGCGGCCAGGGCGAACAGGGCGTGCTGGCGCACCATCATGCGGCCGCCGCCCAATATGAGCAGGCCCTGCACTGGAGCGGACAAGCCACCGAGCAAGCCCTGCAACGGGCCCTGTATGACGCGGCCATGGACCTGATCGCCGAAGCCGAACCCTGGCTCGAACAGCTGCCACGCTCCCGGCGCCAGGGCCCGGAACTGCGCCTTTATCGCCTCAAGATCAGCGCCTTGATGGCCCGCCATGGCTGGGCCAACGAACGGGTGCGCAACACCGCGAACCGCGCCCACCAGTTGGCCCTGCGCTCGACCAACGCCGAGCACACCCCCGCCCTGCTCTGGTCGCTGGCGACCTACCACCACGTGGCCAGCCACCGCCGCGAAGTCCGGCAGATCGTCGCCCAGTTGTACAACCGCCAAAGCGCCTCCAACGAGGAGCGCATCGCCGCCCTGGTGCTGGCCGGCAGCTCGGCCTGGATCGACGGCCACTACGGGCTGGCGCGCGAGCACCTGCAACAGGCCGTGGCGCTGCCCCGCTCATCCCAACGCGTGGAACAGACCCTGTTGTATGGCCTGGATTGCGGCATCTGGGCGCAATCGGTGCTGGCCTGCGTCACCTGGTTTACCCACACCGACGACAGCCTGGCCCACGGTCTGGCCGCGGATGCCGTGCGTCAGGCCCGCGAGCTCGATCATGTGCCTTCCCTGGGCCTGGCCCTGATGTACCAGGCCTATATCCACCAGTACGCCGGCGACCTGCCGCAGACCGCACAGGTCTGCGGACAACTGGTGGAGCTGGCCACCACCTATGGCTTGCCGGCATACGGGGCCTACGGCGAATTGATTCAAAGCTGGACCCAGGCCTCATTCGCCAGGGCCAGCCGCACCATCGACCAGTTGCGGCAACTGGGCTGCCTGCTGGGGCATACCTACTTCCACGGTTTGATGGCCGACATCCAGTCCCACCAGGGTCACCAGGCCGAGGCCCTGAGCCTGTGCAACAGCGGCCTGGCGCTGTGCGACGAACTGGGCGAACGCTACTACCAGCCCGAACTGCTGCGCCTCAAAGCCCGGGTGCTGTCGCGCCAGGGGGCCCAGCGCAATGCCACGGAGATTGCCGCCACCCTGCAACAGGCCTGCGCCCTGGCCGAACAGATGCAGATGCCGCGTTCCCAGCGCGATGCACAAAAGGACATGAGCAATTTGTTTCACTAACCGCGCTGCAAACAAGGAGTTGTCATGGAGCACAAGGTCTCAACGTCGGTATACGACGAATTTTTGCTGTACCGCGCCCAAGTCATTCGCGCCGTGGCCCTGGCCTGGCAGGACGAGGGTTTCAAGGCCGCACTCCGGGAAAATCCCCGGGCGGCGGTGCGCCAGTACCTGAACTATGAAATCCCCTTCGCCCTGGAAATCGACGTGATCTTCGATAACGCCGAGTTCTGTCCGCAAACCGTGCTCGACTGGCTGGTAAAGAAAACCGATCGCCTGCAACTGAACCTGCCCCCGGCGCCACCGGCCAATCAGCAGGCCGAGGCCCTGGCGGCCTACAACCTGCAGTTCCTGACCTTCCTGCACCCCCATATCCGCTGAAGGAGCCACGCCATGCCACGTCTCAACGAAGTACCCAGCCAGGCAGTGCTGCTTGAATTCTCCGAAGTCTATTTGCGCGCGGTGGCCCTGTCCTGGGGTGACAACGACATCAGCGTGGCTTTCCGCCAGCTGTTTATCGAATCGCCGAAACAGGCCCTGATCGACTACTTCGGCTATATCGTGCCGTGGAACATCGACCTGGTGATTAGCCCCTGCGACCCCAGCCAGGGCTGGAACGGCCGGGAGTGGTTGCTGCCGCCCAACCGCATGAGCTTCAGCATCCCCGAGGCGCCTGCGCTCGAAGAGCAGGCCATTGCGCTGGCGGCCTACAACGACGCCGGGCCGATCTACCTGTTCACCTGCTGCTGAGGACCTAGCGTCATGCCGGATCAGACACGCCCGCGGGCACCACAGCCCTGCCCCAGAATCGCGCCAGGCTTTGCCTTGCATCGGCTGGACGATGACAGCCTGGTGGTAGTCAGTGAGTCCAGGCGCGCCCTGATCCGGCTCAAGGGTCTGGGGCTGGTAGCCCCCCTGATCGATGGGGGGCGTACCGGCTCGCAGATCATTGATCAATTGGCGGGGCGTCTCGACGGCCCGCACGTAGAGAGCATCCTGCAAGCCCTGGCGCGCGCCGCCTACATCCAGCTGCACGCCCCGCCACAGAGCGACGACGCCCGCGCCGAACAGGCATTCTGGCGCCAGGCTTCGGGGCGCGATGGGGCGGCGCCACCGCTGAGCCAGGTCGATCTGGCGCGCACCGCCAGCGTCAGCCCGGAACGCTTCGAGCGCTGTCGGCAGGCCCTGCAGCTGGCCGGGATCGAGGTGCAGGCAGACGCCGCGCTGCAGCTGGTGCTGTGCGATGACTACCGCTGCCCGGAACTGCACGAGCTGTGCCTGCAAGCGCAACAGCAAGGCCGCCCGCTGCTGCTGGCCAGGCCCAACGGCCTGACGCCGAGCATCGGGCCCTTTATCGAACTGCCGCAAAGCGCCTGCATCGATTGCCTGCGGTTCTGGATCGGCACCCAGAAACCCCTGGAGACCTGGCTGGAACAGCAAGGCTCGCCGACCTATGCCCGCCCGCCGCTGACCTGCGGGCCGGCCAGTGAAATGGCCTGCCACGGGTTGTTGGTCATGGCCATCGAACACTGGTTCAGCCAGCAGGACGGCAGCCCCCGGCAGGCCTGGGACCTCCTGTCGCTGGACACCCGAACCCTGCAGACACAGGCCCACACCCTGGTCAAACGCCCGCAGTGCCCAGGCTGCGGAGCGCCCGAGCTGATGACTCTCCAGGCCTGGCGCCAGCCTTGCCTGGACGCCGCGCCCGGCCAGCGGTTCGAGGGCGGCTACCGCCATCAGCGCGCGCAGCGGACCTATGAGGGCTACCAGCATCTGGTCAGCCCCCTGACCGGGCCGATCTGCTACCTGCACACCATGCCCCGGCGGCATGACGGCCTGCGCCAGGTCTATGTGTCCGGCTATATGGTGCGCCCCGACCCACAGGCCCCGGGGCTGGCCATCGACAAGGTCTGCGCCGGCAAAGGCGCGACCGCCGAACAGGCCCGCACCAGCGCCCTGTGCGAGGCTCTGGAACGATTCAGTGGGGTCTATCAGGGCGATGAGGCCCGGACCCGGGCGCGCCAGGTGGACCTTGCCGAGCCCAGCCTGGGCTTCAATCCGTTGCAGCAGTTCAGCGAGCGGCAGTTCGCCCGGCGCCAGCAGATCAATGCCAGCACCCGCGATGTGCGGCAACAGGTGCCCCTGCCCTGGGACACCCGGACCGCCATCGACTGGACCCCGGCCTGGTCCCTGAGCCAGCAGCGCTGGTTCCAGGTGCCCCTGGCCTACTGCTATGCCCAGGCGCCCGAGGAGTCCGGGCTGGCGTTCGGCATCCACAACCCCAATGGCACGGCGGCCGGCACCAGTGTGGCGGAGGCGTTGCTCCAGGGCACCCTGGAATTGGTGGAGCGCGATGCGACGGCCATCTGGTGGTACAACCGACTGCAACGCCCGGGGCTCGACCTGGCCAGCTTCAACGACCCGTACTTCAGCCAACTGGCGGCGGACTACGCGGGGCTCGGCTGGCAGCTCTGGGTCCTGGACCTGACCCACGACCTGGATATACCGGTGTGCGCCGCCGTGGCCTGGCACCCCGAGGAAGACCGCCACGCCCTGGGCTTCGGCTGCCACCTCGATCCGCACCTGGCGGTGCAGCGCGCGCTGACCGAGGTCAACCAGCTGTTCGATCCGCTGGTGCGCGGTCCCGATCCGTGGAATCGCCAACTGCTGGCAGACGCCAGTTTTCTGCAGCCCGTCGGCAGCCGTTCGGCCCGGGACTTCACCCAGGCAGCACCGGGCTCCCTGGACCAGGCCTTGGCCCACTGCCAGCGCGTGTTCGATCGCCAAGGCCTGGAATGGCTGATGGTGGACAAGACCCGTCCCGATCTCGGCTTGAATGTGGTGCAGGCCATCGTGCCCGGGCTGCGCCATTTCTGGCCGCGCTTCGCAGCCGGGCGCCTGTATGACGTGCCCTGCACCCTGGGCTGGCGAACCGCGCCCCTCGACGAGAGCGAGCTCAACCCGGCGCCGCTGTTTCTATAGCTGGGTCAAGGGCGGTTCGGCGACGGGATCAATGCAGGCGGGCGGGCTCGGCCGCTGCAAGTTGCGCCTGCCAGGCGGCGCGGCATTCCTCGGCCTCATCGCGGCTGGCGAACGCCGTACCGCGCTGCTCACCGTCAAGCAGGACCACCCAGCACACACTGCGCCCCAGGGCACGCAGGCTTGGCGGCACACCGCTGCCGATCATGACGGCGACATCGACTCTGCTGTGCATCGCATTCCCTCCGGAAATAGTTAGCAGGCTAACAATGTTGGCCATGCTAATCATTTCCGGTCTCGGGAAAAAGCCGCGTCCTGCACAGCTTTGTTGCAGTTGCGGCAACAATTACCGGCGCGGGGCGGCCTGCTCCGGTTTGTAGCCCAGGCGCAGGCCACCCCAGTGCCGCCCCTTGACCATGATCGGCACCGACAGGTCGTGCATCAGTTCGCCGGTGTCGCGGGTGTAGGTCTGTAGCAGCAGCGCCTGCTGATGGCTGCCACAGCGGATGCCGGTGCGGTCCTCGAACTTGCGCTTGGTGCGGTTATGCAGGGTGTCGACCTGGGGGTCGCCGGTCAGTGGCTGGGAAAACACCTGGTTGTGGGTCGGCACATAACCCTGGGGGGTGCAGGCGATGGCAAACACCAGCCCGTCGTGGCGGGTCAGCAATGACTCCTGGATCGCCGGCAGCACCTGGTCGGTGTAGCGGTCGAAACGGGTCTGGTACTTGGCCGGTGCCGTGTTGGGGATCAACTGATAGCTGCGGTCGAACAAGTCGTCAAGGGCGATCCGGTTGTGCTCCACATCGGTCTCGAACTGCTGCGCGATGCGGTTCGCCCCCTCCCGGGCCAGGTCGTAGACCCGCTGGTGATAATCGTCCAGGCCGACCTCGGCCAGGCGCTCGCTGATGGTTTCGGCCTGGCCTTCCATCTGCACCGCGGCGTCGGCCAGGCTGCGGGTCTGCTGGTCGCTGATGGCCAGGTCGCTGCGCATCTGCTCCACCGCATGGAACAGGCTGTCCAGCTGTTCGCGGTTGGTTTGCGCACCCTGGGCGATCTCGCTGACCTGGCCTTCGACCCCGGCCGCCAGGCGCGCGATGTCTTCCAGGTGTTGGCCGGTGTGCTCGACCTGCTCCACCCCGATCGTGAGGTCGGCGGACAGCTGGCGGATCTGCTCCACCACCTGGGCCGTGCGCTGCTGGATATCCGCCACCATCACCCCGACCTCGTCGGTGGCCGTGGCCGTGCGCCCGGCCAGGCCGCGCACTTCATCGGCCACCACCGCAAAGCCACGGCCATGCTCGCCGGCCCGCGCGGCTTCGATGGCGGCGTTGAGCGCCAACAGGTTGGTCTGGCTGGCAATCGACTGGATGACCAGCGTCACGCGCTGGATCTCTTCGCTGCGCTGGCTCAGGGCTTCGATCAATTCGCGGCTGGCATTGGCCCGCTGGCTCAGCTGGTGCATGCGGGTGATGGACTCGGCCAGCACGCTGCGGCCTTCGGCGCTGCGCTCATGGGCCTGGCTGGCGGCGCCCAGGGCCTCGCGGCTGAGCTGGGAGGTGGCCTGTTCGGTCTGGATCATGACCTCGGCGCTGCTGACAATCCGCGCTGCCGAATCGAGCTGGGATTGCAGTTTGCCTGCCAGCTGCTTCACCGAAAACGCCACGCCGGCGGCGGACAAGGCGTTATGGCTGGTGCTGTAGGACAGGTCGCGGGTCAGCGCGGCCATATCGCCCTGCTCGGTCGACACACTGGCCACGGGCACCTTGCGCGAGCGCAGGCGCGGCAGCCAGATCAGCAATACCGCCAGTGGCAGGCACAGGTACAGCGACCAGCCCCACAGGGCCAGGCCACTTAACAGCAGCATCAAGGCGATGCTCTGCAGGGTCGGCGCCCACCAGCGGCTGGCGGTGTCGGGTAGTTGAGCCGGTTGCGCAGCGGCAACCGATAGAGATCCGTCCCTTGTCACATTGATTACCCCGAGCAGTTTCTAATTGTTTGCAAGCATTAGACGATACTAGAACGCCATTATCCATGGTCCCTTAGTCGGGGGGGTTGCAGCAGGTCAATGGATGGGATCAGGCATTCGGCGGGGATTTTTGATGTCAGCAGCGACATCAAAATGCCCACGTTGCCGCTGCCGAGGCACGCGGCTGCGCTGGCCCGGATAGGCGCCGTGGGGGTGTCAGGTACATGAGGCGGTGTTTAGGCGCAGCGCAGCCTCGTGCCGCGGCAGCGGCTACACAGGGAATTTGGGGCTTGGCGCCGCCGGCGTGGCGGCGGCGCTGATGGCATCAGGCTTGGCGCTGGTGCTTGTCGATCTGCTCGTGGCGCTCTTGGGCTTCGATGCAGTACTTGGTGGTCGGGCTGATCAGCAGGCGCTTGAGGCCGATGGCCTCGCCGCTGTCGTCGCACCAGCCGAAGCTGTCGTCGCCGATCCGACCCAGGGCCTGTTCGAGCTGCGGCAGCATGCGCTGGTCGCGGTCGATGGAGTTGACCAGCCAGGTGCGCTCTTCTTCGACCGAAGCGGCGTCGGCCGGGTCAGCCGGGGTGTCCAGGCTTTCAATGGCGATCCGGTTCTGCTCGATGCGCTCGTGGGTTTCCACCTTCATGGCTTGCAGCAGCTCAGTGAAAAAAGCCAGTTGCTCGGCATTCATGTAGTCATCCGCCGGCATGGCCAGCAACTTTTCCTTTGTCATTGATTTCTCTATAAAAAATACGTGCATTAAGGCGAATTAGGGAGCGTTCCGGTCGACCCTCTGGGGTCTCTGGAAAGGCGCCATACATTCCAAGCGCCACCCGGCACTCAATTTACGAGGGGCGGCAGTCTAAGGCCGGTTTGAGGCCTCAGCAACTGAAATGAGAGTCGATCTGTCCGACAAAGTGCCGAAAGCCCGCAATTGCGGGCTTTGTCGGTATTTATCGGAGTGTGTTTATAACAAAAAATTCCATCCAGGGGGGTCTTTTAGAAGACAAACGGCAGTGTTATTGCCAAAACAGGTCCTTTTTCAACCCCATTCAAGGCGTTTTCCCACACCGGTCTCGGCTTTTATCAGCGCTTGAGCTTGCGCTTGTTGCGGTACTGGTCGATGACCACCGCCACCACGATGATCAGGCCCTTGATGATGTCCTGGATGTAGGCATCGACCCCGACAAAGGTGAAGCCGCTGGCCATGACCCCGAGGATCAGCGCGCCGATCACGGTGCCGGTGATGCGCCCCACCCCGCCGGCCAGGCTGGTGCCGCCGATCACCGCCGCGGCGATGGCGTCCAGTTCATAGGACATGCCCATCCCCGCCTGCCCGGTGGCGGCCCGTGCCGAGGCCACCACCCCGGCCAGGCCCGCCAGCAGCCCGGCGATGCTGTAGACGATCACCAGGTGGCGCTTGACGTTGATCCCCGAGGTCCGCGCCGCCTGCATATTGCCGCCAATGGCGTAGGTGTACTTGCCGTACTTGGTGTAGCGCAGGGCGATGTGGAAGATCACCGCCACCACCAGGAAAATCACCACCGGCATCGCCCCGTGGCCGATGGCGGTGTACGAGTCCGAGAGCATGCTCACCGGCTGGCCTTCGGTGTAGTAGCGCGCCAGGCCCCGGGCCGAAACCATCATGCCGAGGGTGGCAATAAAAGGAGGGATACCGGTGATGGCGATGATGCTGCCGTTGATCGCCCCCGCCAGCAGCCCCACTCCCAACCCGGCGATCACCGGGATCCACACCGGCAGGTCGGTCAATGAGGGGAACACCGCCCGGGCAAAGTCCGAGGTCTGCGCCAGGCTGGCGGCGATCATTGCCGACAGCGCCAGCACCGAGCCGGACGACAGGTCGATGCCGGTGGTGATGATCACCTGGGTCACGCCGATGGCCAGCAGGCCGATGATCGACACCTGCAGGATCATCAGCACCAGGCGCTGGGAATTCATCAGGAAGCTCTGATCACGCACGATCCAGCCGAACACTTCGAAGACCAGGCCGATGCCGATCAGCACCAGGAAAATACTCAGCTCGGTCGGCAACCGACGACGGGCTCGGGTCGGCGCCGTGGCAGGTTTGTTTTCCAGTATCGCGTTCATAACCCTTCACCTTTTATGTCCGTGGCCGACGGCGAACCACTGCGCCCTCGGCCTCAATGCCTGTAAGAACTAGTGGACCAGGGCCATGCCCGAGGCCAGTTGCATGACCCGTTCCTGAGTCGCTTCGGCCCGGTCGAGGGTGCCCATCAGCTCGCCTTCGTGCATGACCATGACCCGGTCGCTCATGCCCAGCACTTCGGGGAGTTCCGAGGAAATCATGATCACCGCCATGCCCTCGCTGGCGAGGAACGAGATCAGCCGATAGATCTCGGCCTTGGCCCCGACGTCGATGCCGCGGGTCGGCTCGTCAAGGATCAGGATTCGCGGGTTGGTCATCAGCCAGCGCGCCAGCAGGGCCTTTTGCTGATTGCCGCCCGACAGGGTGTCGATGCACTGCTCCAGCGATGGGGTCTTGACCCGCAGCTTCTGGCACATGTCCTCGCACAGGGCGCGCAAGGCCTTTTGCTGGACGAAACCGCCGCCGGCGTAATGGGGCAGCACCGCCAGCTCCATGTTTTCCAGGACCGACAGGCAGGGGAACAGGCCACTGAGCTTGCGATCCTCGGTCAGCAGGGCAAAGCCCTTCTCGATGGCCAGGTGCGGGTTGCCGATGCGCAATGGCTGGCCGTCGAGGCGGATTTCACCGCCGTCGCTGGGGGTGATGCCGAACAGGGTTTCGGCGACGTTGGTCCGCCCCGAGCCCATCAGCCCGGCGATGCCGAGGATCTCCCCGGCGTGCAGGTCGAACGACACCCCGGCAAAGATCCCATCCAGGCGCAGGTCGCGCACCGCCAGCAGCAGATCGCCGATGGGCTTTTCCCGCACCGGGAACAACTGGCTCAGCTCGCGCCCGACCATCATCGAGATCAGGCTGTCGCCGTCCATGCTGTCGGCGCGTTGCAGGCCGATGTAGGCGCCGTCGCGAAACACCGCCACTTCATCGGCGATGGCGAACACTTCATTCATTTTGTGGGTGATATAGATGATGCCCTTACCCTGGGCCTTGAGGTCGGCAATGATCGAGAACAGGTGCGCCACCTCCTTGTCGGTGATGGCCGAGGTCGGCTCATCCATGATCAGCACATCGGAGTCGTAGGACACCGCCTTGGCGATCTCGACCATCTGCCGTTCGGCGATGCTCAGGTTGCCCACCTGCTCCTCGGGGTCGAGGTCGATGCGCAGGCGCTCCAGCAGCCGGGCGGTGCAGCGGTGCATCTCGCGGTGATCGATCAGGTGCAGGCCGTTGAGTTGCTCACGGCCGATCCAGATATTTTCGGCGATGCTCATGTGCGGCATCAGGTTGAGTTCCTGGTGGATCATCGCGATCCCCGCCTGCAACGCCGCAAGCGGCGTGTCGAACACCACGGGCCGGCCCTTGAGCCGCAGCTCGCCGGCATCGGGCTGGTAAATGCCGGCGATGATTTTCATCAGGGTCGACTTGCCCGCACCGTTCTCGCCCATCAGCGCCAGCACCGTGCCCGGGCGCACCCGCAGCTGCACATCGGACAGGGCAATCACACCGGGAAAGCCCTTGCTGACGTTGATCACTTCCAGCAGGTAGGGTTCGTCCGTGGCCAGGGCGCCAGGCGGGATCGCCAGCGGCGCAGTGCTCACAGCAGTCGCGCGAGAGAACATGATCAGGTACTCCATCAGCCAGGCGGCCCGAGGCTGCCTGGCCGCTTATTGTTGTTATGGAACGGACGATGACGGTGTCAATGCCCCCGCGGCTCTGGCGCCGGGGCGAGGTCAGCGGCGTTATTTGAACTGGTCGACGTTGTCCGGGGTGATCAGGCGATAAGGCACCCAGACCGCCTGTTCCACCGGCTCATGCTTGATCATCTTCACCGCGGTATCGATCGAGCCGTCGGCCTGGCCCTTGGCATCCTGGAACACCGAGACCGTCAGGTCGCCCTTCTTCACCGCACGCAGGCCATCGGGCGTACCGTCGACCCCGGCGATCAGCACGCTGCCCTTCTCCACCCCGGCCTGCTTGAGGGCCATGGAGGCGCCGATGGCCATTTCGTCGTTGTTGGAAACGATGGCGTCGAACTTGCGGCCCTGGGTCAGCCAGTCGTTGACCAGGGTCATGCCTTTATCCCGCAGCCAGATCCCGGTCTGTTCCTGGTCGACCTTGATCCCCGGGTACTTGGCCAGCACTTCCTTGACACCCTTGGTGCGGTTGGTGGTGGAGTTGTTCGCCAGGTCGCCGAGGAGGATCACGATGTCGCCCTTGCCGCCCATCTTTTCGGCCAGGTACTGCATCTGCATCTGCCCCGCTTCCAGGTCGTTGGAGGCCACGGTGACCACGCCCTTGGGCAGGTTCAGGTCATCCGGGCGGCGGTTGACGTAGACCAGGGGAATGCCGGCCTTGACCGCCGCTTCGGTGATTTTTTTGGTGGCGGCGGTATCCACCGGGTTGACCACGATGGCATCGACTTTCTGGCTGATAAAACTTTCAACCTGGCTCAGTTGCTTGACCACGTCGCTGCGGGCGTCCTCGAACTGCAACTTGACCCCATCGGGCAGGGACTTGGCCTTGTGGTCCATGGACTCGCGCAGGTAGGTCAGCCAGGTGTCATCGAACTGCGACATGCTCACGCCGATCTTCAGGTCGGCGAAGGCCGCGCCGCTGCTCAGCATCAGCGACAGGGCCAGCGTGGCAAAACGGGTCTGGGTCTTCATGAAAGGTCTTGCTCCACATTCTTGTAGGTTTTATGGATAAGGCGCAGAAGCAGCTCAGTGCGGCAGGCGCACGCTCGGCGCGCCGGGCATGCAGCACACCAGCGCACCGTTGTGCTCGATGCACAACAGGCCGAAAAAATACTGGAATACGGAAAGGTGCACGGCCCGGGGCAGTTCGGGACCGGTCGGAACATGGCTGGAGCGTGGCGCAGACGTGGAAGGCAGAACGTGCGACGCACTGTTGGAGGTTTTCATCGACGGCACCTGATTTGTTTTTGTTGGCAGGCTCTCCAGGGAGTCAAGCAGTGCTTGAAGCCCATCGGAGCCTTCGATAGTCGGCAACCTGGAAATGACTTTATTGGAAAATAATTTCTATATCAACTCATTTTAGAATTTTATTCTAATTTCATTCCGGGCTGGAAACCGTTGCCAATTCCACCACCTGGCGCCGCAGCCAGCTCAGCCGCGCGGCGTCCAGCACCTGGGTGGTGGCCAGCGCATCGGCGGGGTTCACCGGCAGTGCCGTTCCCTGTTCCAGCGCTTGCAACAGCTGCTGATAGAACTGATTCCAGGCCCCGCGCTCGGAGCTGATGCGCTCGCGCTCCTGGCCCTGCTCGAACCAGCCCCAGCGCCGGTGCTCTTCGACGCCCCAGCGCTCGCCTTGGGTTTTCGGCGAAAGGCCGGCCATTAGCGCCTGTTCCTGGCCATCCAGGCCATCGACCGTGTAACAGCCGGCCGTGCCATTGACCCGAAAACGCGGCCCCTGGCTGTTTTGCAGGCAACTGCCGGCCAGGTGCGACAGCACCCCGTTGACGTGGCTCAGGGACACAAAAAAGCCGTGGTCGACCTCCGGCGCCTCGGGGGTGTAGTGCAGCTCGGCATACACCCGCGCCACCGGCCCGAACAATTGCAGCGCCTGATCCACCAGGTGGCTGCCCAGGTCCCGAAGGAAGCCGCCGCCACTGTCATTGCCCAGCGACTGCGGCGCATAGCGCTCGACCCGGGATTCGAAACGGGTGATCCGGCCCAGGGTTCCGGACTCGATCAGTTTGCGCACCGTGAGAAAGTCCGAGTCCCAGCGCCGGTTCATGTAAACGCTGAGGGGCACCTGGCGCGCGGCGGCGCTGTCGATCAGCAACGCCGCCTGTTGGGCATCGACCGCGAAAGGCTTGTCGCTGACCACCGCGATGCCACGTTCGATCGCCTCCAGCACCAGCGCCGGGCGCCCGGCCAGCGGCGTCGAGACCACCAGCACATCGACCCCGGCCTCGGCCAGTTGGCCGATGCTGTCGAACGCCGCCAGGCCCGGGTGATCCCGGGCCAGCAACTGCCGGCGCTCCGCCGAACGGGTCACCACCCCGACAAACTGCGCGCCGGGCAAGCTGGCAATCAGCGGCGCATGAAAGTGACGGCCGCCATGGCCGTATCCGACAAGACCTATACGCATACATCCTCCTGCTGATGGGGCGGCGCGCCAGGGCCGCAAGCGCACATTCGGCCTGGCGCCTGCCGTTGAGTAGGGGTGGTGGTTTAGCGGCACAGCTCGCTTCTGACCCGCTCCAGCATCATCCGGCTGGACTGATCGGGCCGGTCTTCCCAGGCGAACACCGAGACCGTGGCAATGCCATCGAAGCGGATCTCGCGCAGGGTGGAGAAGAAGGTTTCCCAATCCACTTCGCCCTGGCCGATGTCCAGGTGCTGGTGCACGGTGGCGTGCACGCCTGGCGGGTTGACGATGTAGCGCTGGCCCGACGAGGCCCGGTGGTTATAGGTGTCGGCAATGATCAGGTGCGCCAGCTTGTCGCCGGCGTACTTGAGCATCGGCGCGATATCGCCTTTGCCGTCGTCGTAGAAGAAGGTGTGCGGCGCGGCATAGACGTAGTTGATCCAGTCCCGGTCCAGGCCACGGAGGATGTCCACCGCCTCATTGTTGCGCTCGCAGAAATCGTAGGGGTGCGCCTGGATATTGAGTTTGACCCCCTCGCGCTCGAACTCCGGCATCAGCTCATCCATGGAACGCATGAATTGGTTCTCGCACACCAGGGCCTTGTCCGATTGGCCGGTGAACTCGCTGTTGACCAGCTCGCAGTCCATCTCCACAGCGATCTGGATCGCGCGCTTCCAGTTGCGCACCGCCGCCACCCGCAGGCCTTCATCGGCGCTGGCCCAGTGGTACATGGGCAGCAGCGAGGAGAGCTTGACCCCGCTGTCGCTCAGGGCCTTGCGAAACGCCTTGATCCGCGCCCGGTCGACCCGGGGTGCCTTGTAGAACGGCATGAAGTCTTCCCGGGGCGACAGTTCGATGTACTCGTAGCCCAGTTCGGCTGCCTTGTCGGTCATCTGGTTCAAGGGCAGATGGCGATACATATATGGATCGAGTGCAATACGCATAGGGTGTTACTCCCGCAAAAGTTGGCTCAACTGGCCCTGCATCCTCGGGCCGCGCTGGGACGTCGCCCCTCACTGCCGCCGCGTTAAAAAATCACCCTGTAGCCGCTGCCGCAGGCTGCGGCTACAGGGTGGGGGATTCCAGATTCGGGGTTTCGTTTTGGATCAGGGATCAGCCATAAAACGCCGGGCGGGCCGGCAGGCTGATGTTGACGATTGCGCCGCTGCCCTGGGCCTCGACACAGGCATCGGCGGCCACCGCCGCGGCAAAGCCGTCCCAGGCCGAAGGGCCACCGACCTTGCCGGCGCGCACACCGTCGATAAAGGCCTGCAACTCGACGTCATAGGCGGCGATAAAGCGGTCTTTCCAGTCCATCAGAATCGCGTTGGACAGCTTGGCGCCGCTGCGCAGTTGCACCTGGGACGGCTCCGGCAGGCGGGCGATGCCGCTCTCCCCCACCACTTCGCACTGGATGTCGTAGCCGTACTGGCAGTTGACGAACACCTCGACGTCGATGCGCGTGCCTCTGGCGGTTTCCAGCAGCACGATCTGCGGGTCTTTGAGGTGCGCATGGGCCTTGCTGGTCTTGCGCGGGAACACCACCTGCACCGACACATAGTCGTCGGCCAGCAACCAGCGCAGTACGTCCAGCTCGTGGATCAGGGTGTCGGTAATCGCCATGTCGGTCTTGTAGTTCTCGCCCACGCTCGGGTTGCGGTGGGCGCAGTGCAGCATCAACGGCTCGCCGATCTGGCCGCTGTCGATCACCGCCTTGAGTGCGCGGTAACCCTGGTCATAAGGACGCATGAAGCCGACCTGCACCAGGCGTTTGCCGTGGGCCACCTCGGCGTCGACGATGCGGCGACAGCCTGCTGCCGTCACCGCCAGCGGCTTCTCGCAGAACACCGGCTTGCCCGCGGCAATGGCCGCCAGCACGAACTCTTCATGGCTGGGGCCCCAGGAGGTCACCAGCAACGCCTCGACCTCCGGCGCGTTGATCAACTGATGGCCGTCGGGGTAGACCTCGGCGCCCAGGCCCAGGTCGGCCACCACCTTGGCCGCCTGCTGCAGATTGATGTCGGTGACGGCCACCACCTGGCTGTTGAGCAGGGTCTGGCTGCAACGGCGAATGTGATCCTGGCCGATGGCACCGGTGCCGATAACGCCCAGTTTTAACGAATGAGACGACGAAGACATGGCAACACTCCTGCGGTTGTTCAGTTCAGGGCAATCAGTACTGCCGGGCCTTGGCCAGGCGTTCGTTGAGGGTCTTGGCCACCGCGTCGGTGCGGGCGCTGGTAGAAACCTGGGCCACCCCTACCCGCCACCAGGACAGGTACTTGTGGATCATGGTCTTGGGCAGGACCTTGATATCAATCAGGGTCGACACGCTCTGGGTCCGGGCATCTTCCAGGGCCGCCTGCAATTGCGCCTCGGTGCTGACCTTGTAGGTCTTGCAGCCATAGGCCGCGGCGCTCATGGCAAAGTCCACCGGCACGAAGCCGCCGTCGAGCTTGCCGGTGTCCGGGTTGCGGAAACGGAACTCGGTGCCGAAGCTGTCCATGCCGTGTTCCATCTGCAGGTTGTTGATGCAACCGAAGGTCATGTTGTCCAGCAGCACCACGTTGATCTTGCGCCGCTCCTGGATCGAGGTGACCAGCTCCGAGTGCAGCATCAGGTACGAGCCATCCCCCACCAGGGCGTAGACCTCACGTTCGGGCTCGGCCAGCTTGACCCCCAGCGCCGCGCTGACCTCGTAGCCCATGCACGAATAGCCGTACTCCACGTGGTAGGTGTTGACCCCCTTGCTGCGCCAGCTGCGCTGCAGGTCGCCGGGCAGGCTGCCGGCGGCGGCGACGATCACCGCATCGTCGGCCAGGGCCTGATTGAGCACCCCCAGCACCCGGCTCTGGGTCAGGCACGAGCCGGTCAGTTCGATAAATTCCCGCAGCACCGCCGGGTCCAGGTGGTCGTTGATTTCCGGGACGAAGCCGGCGCTTTGGTAGCGCACCTGATAGACCCGATCCACCTCGGCTTCCAGTTGCGCCCGGGCGTCCTCGATCTGCCCGCCCCAGGCCGCCTGATAGTCGCAGCGACCCAGGGCTTCGCTCAGGGCCTGCAAGCCGACCCGGGCATCGGCCAACAGCTGCACGCCGTCCAGCTTCAAGGCATCGCAGGGGCTGACATTGAGGTTGAGAAACTGCACCTGCGGATGCTTGAACAGGGATTTTGAGGCGGTGGTGAAGTCGCTGTAGCGGGTGCCGATGCCGATGATCAGGTCGGCCTCCGGCGCCAGCAGGTTGGCCGCCAGGCAGCCGGTCTCGCCGATGCCGCCGAGGTTCAGCGGGTGGCTGGAAAGCAGCGCGCTCTTGCCGGCCTGGGTCTCGGCGAATGGAATCCCGAAACGCTCGGCAAATGCCTGCAGGGCCTGGTTGGCGCCGGCGTACTTGACCCCGCCGCCACAGATGATCAGCGGCTTGCTCTTGCCCTGGAACACCGCCACGGCGTCGGCCAGCATGGCCTCGGTGGGCGGCCGGCGATCAATGCGGTGCACGCGTTTTTGCAGGAAGTAGTCCGGGTAATCGTAGGCCTCGGCCTGCACATCCTGGGGCAAGGCCAGGGTCACCGCGCCGGTTTCGGCAGGGTCGGTGAGCACGCGCATGGCGTGGATCGCCGCGCTCATCAACTGCTCGGGGCGGTTGATCCGGTCCCAGTATTTGCTCACGGCCTTGAACGCATCGTTGGTGCTGATGCTCAGGTCATGGAACTGCTCGATCTGCTGCAACACCGGGTCCGGCTGGCGGCTGGCGTAGACATCCCCCGGCAGCAGCAGCAAGGGGATGCGGTTGGCGGTGGCCGTGGCGGCGGCAGTCAGCATATTGGCCGCGCCCGGGCCCACCGACGAGCTGCAGGCGTAGATCTTGCGCCGCAGGTGCTGCTTGGCAAAACCGATGGCGGCATGGGCCATGCCCTGCTCGTTGCGCCCCTGATGCACCAGCAGATCGCCGCTGTCCTGCTCCAGGGCCTGGCCGAGGCCGAGCACATTGCCGTGGCCGAAAATGGTGAAGATCCCGGCGACGAACTTGCTCTGCACCCCATCGACCTCGACGTACTGGTTGTCGAGGAATTTCACCAGGGCCTGGGCCATGGTCAGTCGTGTCGTACTCATGTCCGTTCCTTCCAAAGAAACCGAAAACCTGCGGTGTACGGTGCTCGGCCCGGCTCAGGCCAGGGCCTGGCGCAAATGGGTGATGCTGGCGCCGATGGCCTGCCGGATATCCGCCAGGCCATGCACGCTGTCGGCGAACGGTTCGAACGACAGGTAGCCGCGATAACCGCTGCTGAGCAGGGTGTCGATCTGCGCCGCGTTGCCGAGGATGTCCGCCTCGCCCACCAGCACCCGATGGCCGTCACGGATGCTGTTCAACGGCGCCTGGGCATCCTCGACCCCGGAGATATGCACCAGCCCGGTCAGCTCGGGGAAGAACTCATGCTCGCCGGCCAGGTGATGGTGAAAGGTGTCGTGCACCAGGCGGAACACATCCAGGCCACCGATGGCGCGGATCGCGTCCACCGCCACCCGCTTGCGCCGCAGCGCGCACTCTGCAAAACCCAGGGGCTCGATAAAACCCAGCAGCCGGTGTTCCCGCAGGATCGGCGCCAGTTGGGTCAAGGCGGTGCGCAGGCCGGCACTGCGCTCGGCTTCGCTGCGCGGGTCGGCGGGGTCATTCAGCGGGCACATCACCAGGCCTTCGGCGCCGCAATCGCGGGCATAGGCCGCCAGTTTCAGCAGCTGCTCCCGGCGCGGGTCATTCCACACATCAAAGGGGTACAGGGCGTTGATCGACAGCACCTTGATGCCCTGGGCCGCGCACAGCTCGCGCACCACCTGCGGCGGCGTGCCGTCTTCGATCTCGACCCCCTTGAGGTCATTGCGGATCTCGATCGCGTCGGCCTTGAGGCTGACCGCGAGGTTGATGAATTCAGGCAGGGACAAACGGGGTGCAACCATACGGTTCAAGGCGAAACGCAGGGGCTGGCTCATTCTTGTTCTCCGCAACGCAACGGGTTGATGTCCATTATTGGGCAGTCGGCATGCTGAATTCGGGGCCTTTGGCGATGCTGTCGGGCCAGCGCTGCATCACGCTTTTGTAGCGGCTGTAGAAGCGCAGGCCTTCTTCGCCATAGGCATGGTGGTCGCCGAACAGCGAGCGCTTCCAGCCGCCAAAGGAGTGCCAGGCCATGGGCACCGGAATCGGCACGTTGATGCCGACCATGCCGACCTTGATCGTGCGCGCAAAGGCCCGGGCCACACCGCCGTCGCGGGTGAAGCAGGACACGCCGTTGCCGAACTCGTGGGCATTGATCAAGGCCACCGCGCTGGCGAAATCCGCGACGCGGACGATGCCCAGCACCGGGCCGAAGATTTCCTCCTGGTAGATGCTCATCTGCGGGGTCACCCCATCGAACAGGGTGGCGCCGACAAAAAAGCCCTGCTCCGCCCCCGGCACCTTGAACTGGCGCCCGTCCACCAGCAGTTGCGCGCCCTGGGCCACGCCCTGGTCGATAAAACCTTCCACCTTGGCCTTGTGCTGCGCAGTGACCAGCGGCCCCATGTCGCTGTCGCCCTGCATGCCGTTGCCGACCTTGAGCCGATCGATGCGCGGCAGCAGTTTGGCGATCAGCGCGTCGCCCACCTCGCCCACCGCCACCGCGATGGAAATCGCCATGCAGCGCTCGCCGGCCGAGCCGAACGCCGCGCCGATCAAGGCGTCCGCCGCCAGGTCAAGGTCGGCGTCGGGCATCACGATCATGTGGTTCTTGGCCCCGCCCAGGGCCTGCACGCGCTTGCCTCGGGCACTGGCCTGCTGGTGGATGTACTCGGCAATCGGGGTCGAACCGACAAAGGAGATCGCCTCGATATCCGGGTGTTGCAGCAGGCCGTCCACCGCGGCCTTGTCGCCCTGCACCACATTGAATACGCCATCGGGCAGGCCGGCTTCGGTCAGCAGGCGAGCCATCAGCAGGCTGGCGGACGGGTCGCGCTCGGAGGGCTTGAGGATGAAGCAGTTCCCCGTGACCAGGGCCATGGGGATCATCCACAGCGGCACCATCACCGGGAAGTTGAACGGGGTGACCCCGGCGCAAACGCCCAGGGGCTGGCGCAGGTTCCAGTTATCGATGCCGCCGCCGATGTTGTCGCTGAAATCGGTCTTGAGCAGGCTCGGTGCGCCACAGGCGTATTCGACGATCTCGATGCCACGGGTGACTTCGCCCATGGCGTCGGACAGCACCTTGCCGTGCTCGCGGGTGATGATCTGCGCCAGCTCCTGGTGGTGACGGTCCAGCAGTTCCTTGAACTTGAACATCACCCGCGAACGGCGCAGCGCCGACTGCTCGGACCAGGCCGGGAACGCCCGGCGCGCCGACGCCACCGCCTGCTCCACGGTGTGCAGGCTGGCCAGGGCCACCTGGGCCTGGACCTCGCCCGTGGCCGGGTTGAACACCGGGCTCGAACGCTCGCCCTGGGTGTGAACCTGGCCGTCGATGTAATGACCTACTCGCGGGGTATCGCTCATTGTTCTTGTGCTCCCTCAAGGATTGAAAGGTGGGGCTCAGAGGTCCAGCAGCCAGCTGTGCCGGGGGTCGTTATGGAACTGCCAGACACGCTTGGGCCCGGCCATGACGTTGAGGTAATAGGACTCGTAGCCGTAGGGCACGCTGACCGGGTGATAGCCCTTGGGCACCAGCACCAGGTCGCTGTTTTCCACGGCCATGGCCTGGTCGATGCTGCGGTCGTCGGTGTACACCCGCTGGAACACGAAGCCCTGGGGCGGATTGACCTGGTGGTAGTAGGTTTCCTCGAGAAAGCTCTGGTGCGGCAGGTCATCGGTGTCGTGCTTGTGCGGCGGGTAGCTGGAGGAATGCCCGGACGGCGTGCGCACCTCCACCACCAGCAGCGAATGGGCCGGCTCGGTATCCGGCAGGATGTCGCACACATACCGGGTGTTGGCGCCCTTGCCACGCACGCTGCGCTGGCACTGTTCGGGGCGGATCAGGCGCGGGACAAAACCGTGGTCCGGGGCACCGGGGGCGGCGCAGACGGCGATCTGCACATCGCTCAGGGCCGTGACCTGGGCCTGGCTGCCGGGGGGCAGGTAGGCGGCGAACGGCGACTTGTCTTCAAATACCGACTGCCGATCCCCCAGATTCTCCCAGGCGAACCCGCCCTGCCCTGGCGCTTCGCCGCGGATATCCACCCGGCCGCCGAGCAGCACCAGGCACAGTTCCTTGTCCCCAGCGCTGACCGGCAGGGTTTCGCCGAGGCTCAGACGATAGGCGGCAAAACCGACGTAGGTCAGTTCGCCCTCCTGCAACTGGACCATGGTCCGGCCCTTGGCAGCCCCCTTGACCAGCAGGTTCATTGGGCCGCCCCCCGACTGTGCTGCGCCGTGCCGAGCAACCGGCGCAGGGTTTCGTAGCCCTTCTTGGCGTAGGCATAGCTGGGCGCCACCGCCGGGTCCTGTTCCGCCTCGACCACCAGCCAGCCCTGATAGTCGGCGTCCAGCAACACCTCCAGCAGCGCGGCAAAGTCCAGGTCGCCATCGCCGGGCACGGTAAAGGTGCCGTTGATGATGCAGTCCGGAAAACTCCACAGGTGATTGCGCGCCAACTGCACCACCGGCTTGCGCACGTCCTTGAAGTGCACGTGGCACACGCGGTCGATGTGTTTGCGCAGCACCTCCAGCGGTTCGCCGCCGCCCATGTAGCAGTGGCCCGAATCGAACAGCAGGCCGACTTCACGGCCGGTCAGTTGCATCAACTGGTCGATATCGGCCGGGGATTCGACGTAGGCCCCCATGTGGTGGTGATAGGCCAGGCGTACGCCCCGGGACAGGGTGAAGCGCGCCAGCTCGGTGAGTTTGTCGGCGTAGGTCTGCCAGGCCTGCTGGCTGTGAAAGCGCGGGCGCTCGACCAGGGCAATGCGCTGGCCCTGGATCGAGTCGGCGACTTCGCCATAGACCAGGACCTTGGCCCCGTTCTGCGCCAGCAGCTCGACATGGCTGGCAATGGCGTCGATTTCCTCGGCCGCCGAGCGCCGGGCCAACTGGCTCGAATACCAGCCCGAAACCAGCGCCAGGCCATAGGGCCGCAGCACATCAGCGACGCCCTTGGCGTCCTTGGGGAATTTGCCGTTGAGCTCGAAGCCTTCGTAGCCGATCTCGCGACCTTCGCTCAAGGCCGTGCTCAGCGGCGTTTCACCGCCCAGGGACGGCAAGTCGTCGTTGCTCCAGGAAATCGGGTTGATGCCAATTCTGATACTGGGCATGGCGCTACCTTTTAGTGGTGTTCGTCAAAAATCGTTGAGCGGTTGGGCTGGAAAGCGTCGTCCGTGCATCTGCGACACAGCGCTGTTGATGCTGGCTAGCGCAGCCTTCGGCAGCGGCTACAGGGTTGGATGATCAGGCGTCGTAGCCGCTGCCGAGGAACGAGGCTGCGCTGGCCCGACTGATCGCCGTTGATGCACCTGAAGCAATGGCGGTGTTCATCAATCAGTCACGAGCCTGGCGCCAGGCGTCGATCAGTTCGACGAAGGTGGCCTGGACGTGCCGGATCAGGGTTTCATCGTCGATTTCCTGCGCCAGCCAGGCCCGGCTCGGCTCCTGGAAGATCGTGCGGCCCACGGCAAAACCACGGCAGGTGCGGCTCTGGCTGGCCTGGCGAAAGCCTTCGGCCAGGGTCGCCGCCGGCGCATTGAGGCCCAGCAGCACCACGCCACGGCAGTACGGGTCGCGCTCCTCGATCAGTTCGTCGAGCTGCTGCCACTGTTCGCGGCTCTGGGCTTCGATCTTCCACCAGGCGGGGAAGATGCCCAGGTTGTACAGGCGCTTGAGCGCGCGGTAGAGCACGTCCGGGTGGGCCGAAGGGTGGTCCTTGGGCGGGATCACCTCCAGCAGCAGTTCATGCCCGCTGACTTGCGCGGCCTGGTACAGGCCCTTGAGCTGGGCCTCCTGCTCCAGGCGCAGCAGCGGCTCGTCATCCGGGTGGTATTGCACCAGGCACTTGATGATCTGCTCCTGGGGCCAGGCGATAAGGTTGCTGCCAATCGAACGCCCGTGTTCAAAGGCCAGTGGCCGCGAACCCTGGACCTCCACCGGCCGCGCCACCCACCAGCCGCGACCGGTGGCGGCGTTCAGCGAATCCTGGCCGAAGCGCTGGTCGGCCAGCAGCCCGACATCGGCCTCGACGCCCTGCTCGCGCAGGTCGCTTTCAACCCGCTGCACGGCCTGGATAAACAGCAGTTTCAACTGGCTGATGGCGGCCGGGTCGCGCCCGTCTTTTTGCGCCAGCTCCAGCAACTGCCAGCGATGATCGAAGGCGAAGATAAACAGCTGCTTCCAGTGTTTGCGCGGCACGCTGACCTGATGCAGGCGTTGCAGCACCGGGTCGCGGTCCGGCCGGGTGATCGGCACCGGGCTGTTGAACAGGTATTCCAGCTCGGCCGGGGTTGGCATCGCCGGGGCGCAGGCATGGCGCGACACCACCAGGCCGCCGCAGGCGTTGGCCAACTGCGAACAGCGTTCGTCGCTGGCATCCACCAGCCAACCGCTGAGGAAGCCGGACATAAAGGCATCGCCGGCGCCGAGCACGTTCAACACTTCGACCCGTACCCCGGGGTAGATCGCGCCGTCTTCCAGGCGTGCCGGGATCGCCCCGTGAATCACCGTGCAGCCTTGGGGGCCGAGCTTGAGCACCAGGGTTGCGGCGGTCAGGGAGCGCACGGTGCGCAACGCCGTCAGCAGGTCTTCGCTGCCGCCGGCCATCAGGAACTCTTCTTCGGTGCCGACGATCAGGTCGAAGCGCGGCAGGATCTGCTGCACGTGCTGGCTGACCTGATGGTCGGCGACAAACCGGGTTTCACCGTCGGCCTTGCCGGCCAGACCCCAGAGCACCGGGCGATAGTCGATATCCAGCACCCGCTGGACCTGGTGCTTGTGCGCGTAATCCAGGGCCCGGACGCTGGCCTGGTACACGCCGTCGGTGGAGAAGTGGGTGCCGGTGATCAGCAGCGCCTTGCTCGACGCGATAAAGGCTTCGTCGATGTCTTCGGCGCGCAACGCCATGTCGGCGCAGTTCTCGCGGTAGAACACCAGGGGGAAGGTCTCGCGGTCCTTGAGGCCCAGCAGGACCATGGCGGTCAGGCGTTGCGGGTCGACCTTGATCGCGCTGACATCACAGCCCTCGCGGGCCAGGGACTCCACCAGGAAACGCCCCATGTGGTCGTCCCCCACCCGGCTCAACATCGCCGACTTGAGACCCAGGCGCGCGGTGCCGAAGGCGATGTTCGCCGACGACCCGCCCAGGTACTTGGCGAAGCTGCTGACGTCCTCCAGCCGGGCCCCCACCTGCTGTGCATAGAGGTCGACGCCCAGGCGTCCGAGGCAGATCAGATCCAATTGACGCCCACTGGCAAAACGAGTCTGGCCCATGCTGGCTCCTGTTATTTTTATCAGCCTGTGTTCGCCCTCTTGCCGGCACCGAACACTCTTGGTGGATGCAGACTAAAACGTCTGTCGGCGCCAATCAATATTTTTTCTATAAATTTTTTACATGGAATATTTTTTCCAATAAACTTTTCAAACACCGCTCCAGAGGCCGTGCATCGATTCAGCAATCGGCCCGACGCCATCAGCCTCAAGATTTTCTGCGTGCCTAACCTGTAGACTGCGCACAGCCCACCTATTGTCAGGGGACGGATGCCCATGCCGGCCCTGTAAGAACAAGTCAGAAGGATTTTCTATGTCCCGCACCGATCAGCCGGCGACTTCCGAGAGCGCGCCAGAGAGCGACCTCACCAGCCCACCGATCAATGCCGAGCGCCTGCTGCAACTGATCACTCATGAATACGAAAGCCTGCCGCGCCAGCTCAAACGCATCGCCAGCTACATGAGCCAGCAGAGCGACCGGATCATGGTCGACCGCATCAGCGACATTGCCCGCGAGTGCGAAGTGCACCCCTCGGCCATCGTGCGTTTCTCCCAGCGCTTCGGCTTCAGTGGCTTCAGTGAAATGCAGGCACTGTTTCGCGAGGCCTACACCCACAAGACCACCCCGGTGCAGAACTACCAGCAGCGCATCCGCAGCATGATCGCCAACAAGTCGCAGAAGGCCAGCGGCGGCGACCTGGCGCGCGAATGCGTGAATGCCACCCTGTCCGGGATCGAGCGCCTGGGGCTGGAGCTCGACGACGCGGCGTTCGACAAGGCCGTGGACCTGGTGGTGAATGCCGACAACATCTACGTGGTCGGGGTGCGGCGCTCGTTCGCCGTGGCCGACTACCTGGTGTACAACCTGCAGCACACCAACAAGCGCATCCACCTGGTGTCGGGCCTGGGCGGCAGCTACCGCGAACAGATGCGCAGCATCCGCCCCAACGACCTGGTGATCGCCATCAGCTTCACCCCGTACGGCAAAGAGACCCAGCATTGCCTGCGCATTGCTCAGCACCACCAGGCCAAGACCCTGATCATCACCGACAGCAACCTCTCGCCCCTGGCCAAGCGCGCCAACGCGGTGTTGCTGGTGAATGAGGGCAGCTCGTTCGCCTTCCGCTCCCTGAGCGCCACCCTGTGCCTGTGCCAGGCGCTGTTTATCGCCGTGGCCTATCGCCTGGAATTGAAGGTGGATGAAATTCACGAACAGGTCGGCTTCGACGACTAGTACAGCTTTTTAGGGACCGACATGGACCTGCAACACCGCAAGGACGCCCTCACCCCGCAGGCCATTGCCCAGGTCGAAGCACAGAGGCGGCTACTTCTGCTTCGCCACCGATGACGCGCAGGCGGGCGCGATCATTTTTCCGAGTACTACGATGAGCCCGAGCGCGCCCTGGTGTGCCTGGCGCCGTCGTTTTCAGCCTTTGTCGCGCAACTGATCGTCGACCCCGACTGAAACAGCCCTGGCTCACTCGCAGCGTCGATCGGACCTGTCGGAGCCTACTCGTAGATTTTCCCGCAGTACAAAAACACCGCGAAACGCTGCCAGGGCGACGCCTCGGCCAGGCCCTGGGAGGCGCCGACTCCGGTGGCCCGGGCCCAGGCGTTGGCGCCTTCGAGAAAGTCCGCGATGCTCAGGTTCTGCCAGCCCGGTGGCTGGCCTTGGGCCGCTGCCGCCGCATCCTGGAGCCGGTCTTGCAGCAGCGCATCGACGAAGGCCATGAAGCTCTGTTCATCGCATACCGCCTGCAAATACGCTTCAATCTCCATCACCACCCGCCTTGTCAGTTGTTCGGCTGCCACTCCAGCCCCTTGCGCAGCAATTCTTTGCGCAGCACCGGTCGATCCAGCACACGCACACCGTCCTGCGCCGGGCAATCTACCAGCAGCGCGAGTTTCTGCGAACTGCCGGCGCTGCCGGTCAGCAGGTAGCTTTTGTGCTCGCGAAGGCTGATCAGGTTGAGCAACCAGTCCTCGCCCTGGCGCCCCAACACCTGTTCGATCTGCCGCCGCTGAAGCAGCAGTTGGCCAGCGTCCCACACCGTGAGCTGGGCAAAGGTGCGCGGCAGGTTGCTGATGGGGGCCATGACTTTCAGGTCCTTGAGCAAGGCCTGCTCCAGCTGTCCCTCGATCGCCCGCTGGCATTCGCCGAAATAGCCTCGCGCCCACTGCGGGTCGAGGCCGGCCAGCGCGGCCAGGGCGGCGTAGGCTTCGCGGTCGGCTGCGGTGCAGCTGTGGCCGGTAAAATTCAGGGTGTTGTCGAGGATCCCGGCAGCCAGCAAGGTGGCGCTCGCCGGGCTGATCGAGGCCAGCAGGCCCGAGGCTTGCCAACGCTGGAACACCTGGGTGCAGGCGGCGCCGATCTGGCGGATATCGGCGCGCTGCGCCAGGCGCCGGTCCCAAAACTCCTCGAAGCCCGGGTGATGGTCGATGACCTCCACCACCCGCTCCAGGGCAACGATCGGGTCCAGGTGCAGGTGGTTGGAAATATCCACCAGCACAAACTCGTCGTCGGGCTTGGGCACGTACCGGTCGAGCCCGGGGCCCAGGGTCCGCAGGCTGGCGGCCACACTTTCGTTGAGCGGCGCACTGCTCACCGCCCGAGCGGACCGGCCCTGGCGGTTGAGCAATTCGGCATAGGCAATGCAGCAGGCGTAGGCATCGATATCCAGATAGGCCGAGCCGGAAGTGACAATGATCATGACGTCCTTGTGGCGCAAACAGCCCGCAGGCCGGGCCGCCCACCCTGCCAGCCGCCCATGACAGTTTGATGACCTGTAGCCGCCTGTAGCCGCTGCCGCCAGGCTCGGGCCGCGTTCGGACGCTGGCCTTTGAGGGCGCCGGAGATGATGGGTTGTGTGGCGGAGGGCCTGCACAAAGGCGCCGAGGAGTGTCGGCGGGTGCTGCAACATTTTCTCGGCCTGCCATGGCCAATCCCGGGCGCAAGCCGCTAAATTACCCGGCGGTCTCCCTCCCAGCGTTGTTTCGCACAAGGAAAATGCTCGATGAAACTGATCGGAATGCTCGACTCGCCCTACGTTCGCCGTGTTGCCATCAGCCTCAAGTGCCTGGATCTGCCCTTCGAACATGCCGCCGTGTCGGTGTTCAGTACCTTCGAGCAGTTCCAGAAGATCAACCCGGTGGTCAAGGCGCCGACCCTGGTCTGCGACAACGGCGAAGTGCTGATGGATTCGACCCTGATCCTCGATTACCTGGAAGCCCTGGCCGGCCCGCAGCGCAGCCTGATGCCGGCAGCCCTGGAGCCGCGTATCTCAGCATTGCGGGTGATTGGCCTGGCACTGGCGGCCTGCGAAAAATCGGTGCAGATCGTCTATGAAAAACAACTGCGCCCCGCCGACAAGCAGCACGCACCCTGGCTGGAACGGGTGGGCGGCCAGTTGCAGGCCGCCTACAGCGAGCTGGAGCAGGAGCTGCACAAACACCCCCTGCCCCAGGATGGCCAGCTCGATCAGGCGGGCATCACCCTGGCCGTGGCCTGGGGTTTTACCCAGATGATGGTCGCCGATCAGCTCGACGCCTCGCAGTTTCCCAAGGTCCAGGCATTCAGTGCCTACGCCGAGCAACTGCCGGCGTTTCGCAGCACCCCGGCCCTCTGAAGCCTGGGTCGCCAGCAGCGGCAAACCGCGCTGGCGACCTCCCCTACCCCGGCCTCAGGCCAGGACGGCCTCGGGCTGCACCTCAGGTTGCAGCGCGAAGCGGTCGGCCAGGAACGGCGTGATATCCAGCGGCAGCGGCTCGTCGTTGACCAGTTTGTCCAGCAATACCCCAGTGATGGCCGAGGTCAGAATGCCGGTGCGAAAGTGCCCGCAGGCATTGAGGTAACCCTGGACCCCGGCCATCGGCCCGAGGATCGGCAGCTCATCCGGCGAACCCGGGCGCAAGCCGGCCCAGCAGCGTTTCAGGTTGACCTGGGCCAACTCCGGAATGCAGCGCACCGCCCCCTGCACCAGGCCGTTGATTTCCGGGTAGGTGGTAGTGACGTCGAAGCCTTTGTCTTCAGTGGTGCTGCCGATCAGGATCTCGCCGTTGTCTTTTTGCGCCATGTAGCAATCGCTGGTGGTCAGGCAGCCGTTGAGCAACTTGGGCATGCGCTCGGTGAGCAGGATCTGGCCTTTCACCGGATTGACCGGAATGCTCAGGCCCGTGGCCATCCGGCTCAGCTCGGCGGCCCAGGCACCGGTGGCGTTGATCAGGGTGTCGCAGTTGAACACCCCGGCCTCGTCGGTGCGCACGCCCCGGACTCGGGTGCCCTGGTGCAACACGCCGGTGACATTGGTGTTGAAGTACAGGTCGACGCCGTTCTGCCGCGCGCCCTCGGTGTAGGCATCGGCCAGGCGGAAGGGGTTGACCTGGTGATCGCAGAGAAACTCCAGGGCGCCCTGGGCCTCCAGGCTGACATTCGGCTCGGCCGCCCGCAGCGCCGCCTGGTCCAGCCAGCGCACCTGGTCGGCCAGGTGCGGGATACAGCCGACGATGTGCTCGGCGTAGAGCCGGTCTTCATCGTCGTAGATCACGAACTTGAGGCCGGTCTCCTCGAACTTGAAATCCATCCCGTGCAAGCCCTTGAGCTCGCGGTGCAGCTGCGGGTACAGGGCGTTGGATTGCAGGGCAAAGTCGAAGAACGACTGCGGCAGGATATGCGGTGTGCTGGAGTCGACCACCACCGCCGAGCCCGCCGCTTCGCGCTTGCGATTGGCCGACATCATGCGAAAGAAAATCACCCCGCAGCCCAGGCCCACCGACTCGCCGATGGCCCACAGGCCGCCGGCCGAGGCGCGGGTCGCGTTGCCCGGGCGCTTGGCGTCGATCAGCGCGACCTTGAGGTGCTTGCGCTTGGACAGTTGGTAAGCGCAGGAGGCACCGATCACACCGCCGCCGGCAATAATCACGTCGTAGAACTTACTCATGAGTCGAAGCATCCTTGCCAGGTTGGGAAAACGCCGAAAACGGGATCGGGTCCAGGGGGAAACGCGGGCGCAGCCAACCGACATCCTGACGGCCGGTGGCCTGGCGCAGGCGGTCGCTGCAATAGCCGACGCACATCCGCCCCTGGCAATCACCCATGCTGACCCGGGTGCGCATTTTCAGGCTGGCCATGTCCTGCACGCCCTGGGACAGCGCCAGGTCGATATCGCCCCGGGTCGCATGCTCGCAGCGGCAGATCACGGTATCGGCCGCAGGCAGGCTGGTCTGACCACTGCCACGCTCGGTGTAGCGGTCAACGGCTGCGCGAAACCGCACAATCGCCGCCAGCTTGTTGAGCAACACCTGGCGCCGCTGCAGGGCGGCTTCGGTGCCCAGCACGTCGCGCTGGACCAGGATCGACACCGCCGCGATCCGCCCGGCGAGCATGGCGGCCTCGCCGCCGCGAATCCCGCCCATATCACCGGCCAGGTGGATGTGCTGTTCGCTGCTCTGCTGCCAGATATCGGCCGTGGCCCGCAGGTAGCCGTCATCGCTGAAGCCATGTTCCAGGCCCATCTGCTGGCTGAGCTGGGTGCGCGGGATAAAACCGTAGCCCACCGCCAGGGTCTGGGCGGCCACCGCCTCGGCCCGGGCCAGGTCCGGCTGCCAGTCGGCCGAATACGGCGCGACCAGCACGCTGCTCACCCCGCCCTCGCCCCGCGCTTCGACCACGCCCCATCCATAGCGCAGGCTGATGCGGTGCAGCTTGAGGTAGGCCAGCATGCTCAGGCCGTCGAGAAACAGCTGGGGTTTGTTCAGCAGGGCCAGGCTCTGCTTGGCGATCTTGCCGAAGGCGCTGGCCTCATAGACCCCCGCCACCGCGACTCCGGCGGCATGCAGTTGGCAGGCCACCAGCGGCAGCAGCGGCCCGGTGCCGGCAATCACCACCGGCCCCTGGGGCTTGACCACGCCGCTTTTGATCTGCAATTGCAGGCCGCCCAGCAACATCACCCCGGGCAGGGTCCAGCCGGGGAACGGCACGCTGCGCTCATGGCAACCGGCGGCCAGCAGCAATTGCGGGTAGGCCTGCTCGTACAGTTGCTCGTCGGCATCGAGCACCATCAATGAGCGGGTGGATTCGGCGCCGATCACCCGGCTGTTGAGGCGCACCTCGATCAGCGGTGCCTGGCGGGCAAAATCACCGTGCAACCGGGCCAGCACTTCGCAGTAGCGCGGGCCCAGGTAGTCCAGTTGCACCCCATCGCGCAGCGGGCCGCGATAGACCACCCCGCCCAGGCGCGACGCCTCGTCGAGCAGGATGCTGCGCACCCCGTGCTCCGCCAGCTCGATGGCCGCGGCCATGCCTGCCGGGCCACCGCCGACAATTACCGGGCACAGGCTCATAGCGCGTGCTCCGGCTGGTCGATACGGTTGACTGCGGTCTGCACCTGCATCCCCGGCTTGACCAGGGTCTGGCAGGCGCGGCGCTTGTGCCGGCCATCGATCTGCACCAGGCAGCAATGGCACACACCCATGCCGCAGTAGGCGCCGGCCAGTTGCCCATGATCGTTGCGCGCCACCTGGCGCAGGCCCAGCGACTGGATCACGCTGAGCACGGTTTCACCAATGGCCGCGCTTACCGGCTGGCCATTGAGGCTGATAGTCATGTCCGCCTGTTGCAGCGGCTGAATGTCGAAGGTGCGGTCTGTTGGACCCATGAGCGCGTTCATCCATGAAAATTAAGGAGGGATTGCCAGCCTCATGCCGTGCAATATCGTGCAGCTGCTCGCCCCGGCCGGCTGGCGGCCAGGGTTTGCCCATGCGTCGGCGCTGCACATGCAGGGCTGAAGCGCACCCAATCTAGAAGGTTTTACCCACACAAGTATTGATCTGCGCCAAGACACGGCGTTGCGAATCTGATGCATCTCCGACCATCCGTCGCCTGCCTGTAGCAGATGCCGAAAGCTCGGGTCGCGTTCGGCCGCTGGCCCGGATCGACGCCGTGGAGTGTCAGGTGGACCCAGATGCCTGTCCCCACACACACCAAGGCCGCAACTACGGAGGTAGCGGCGGCCCTGGTGTCAGGCGGGTCAGGCCATCAGTGCATGAAGATGGCGATCAGGATAATTACCGGGATCGGCACACCGAGGAACCACAAGAGTAATGAGCGCATGGGAATTCTCCTTCAATCAGCGAACAGGGGTGGTCAGGTAGGCGTCGGTTTCGAGGTACACCACTGCATCCCGGCGGCGACCGCCAAAGGTGGCGGCCAGGCTGGCGAAGAAAGCACCGCACAGCAGGGCGACAAACATCCACAGCGAGGTCCAGGCGGCGACTTTGGTCGCGGTGTCAGCGGCCTGCTTGGCGGCCAGCTTGGCTTCATCCACGGCCGCACGGGTCTTGGCGAACACCTCGTCCACCCGACGCTCGGCATCGGCCTGGGTCAGGTTGGTGCGCTGCGCCACCAGTTGCGCCAGGTAGCTGCGATCCTCGGGAGCCAACTGCCCGTCGTTGCCCAAGGTGCGGACGAAGATCCGGGTCACGGTGCCACGGGCGGCGTCATCGCTGACGGCCACGGGACGATCATCGCGGAACAGGCTGTCGACGAAATAGCCATAGTCATCGCCACTGGTTTTGCTGGCGGCACTGCCGGCTGCCTGAGTGGCCGCACTGACCGCTCCTGAAGCCACGCTGGCACCGGCCTGCACGCCACCGCTGACGATGCTGCTGACCGAACCGACCACCAGGGTCGCGGTCACCAGCGTCGCCACGGCCCAGGCCAGGAAACCATGGGCGGTGTCGCGGAAGTAGACCTCGTCACCGTGCATGTTGGCCCACTTCACCCGCAGGCGACCAGCGATGTAGCCACCCAGGCCCGAGGCGAGGATCTGGGTCAACGCCAGCCAGACAATCGTGGAGATCCCCAGGCCCTTGGCACTGATGCCATGGTTGGCCCAGGGCGACACGGCCGAAAAGCCCAGGCCGAAGCCCAGCAGGATCAGAATCAGCGACAAGGCCGCAGCGGCCGCCGCACCGGCGAATATCGCGCCCCAGGACACACCCGAGCGGCTGCTCGACTCATCCACGGCAGGCAGATAGGTATCAGAGGATCTATTCATTGTTGTTCGGCTCCAGGCAGAAAAATGGTGTTACATGTCTCGAAGGGAGAATTGCAGCCACCGTGCCAACCGCATCAACAAATAAAATCCTTTAAAAACAAAAACCTATAAAACAAAAGCTTGGCCAGCACCGTGCAATTTGCCGACCGCTGCATTTACCGGCGGGCGTTCTGCACGGTGCCGTCCATTCATTTGGTGCGGTAGTAGAGATAGACATCGCGCAGCTTGCACCAGGCCAGCCACAGTATCAGCGCCAGGAACCAAAGCATCAGCAACAGGCTGCTCAGGGCGGTGGCTGGAGGGAGGTCCATGAACACCAGAATGCCGATCAGCATGGCGCCGTAGGCGGAGCGGCGAAAGTTGAACTTCAACAGCAACGCCGGCAGCAAGACGGCGGCCACGGTTGTGAAGAGGATTTTCATGATCAGGGTGATCAGCATCCTCTGGCCGATCGAGCTGCTCAGGTGCACGTGCTTCACGATGTAGGGCAGGAGCAACGAGAGGTGCACCGCCGCATTCAGTACCAGGCACACCAGCAACAACAACCCGAGACTTTTGATCCATGGCCACACTTTCATCGGTTCAACCTTGAACGAGAGAAAAAAACCCGCGAATCATAACAGCCCCCCGCTGGCCGGGATGAACAGTCAGATGTACGCACGGTGTTGCGGATGGCCAGCGTCCGAATGCGGCCCGAGCCTGCGGCGGCTAGAGTGTCTTTGGCGCGTTGAGCTGGGCGGTAGCGGCAAGGGCCGTGCTGCCAACATGAAAGTTTTTTTAGGAACCTGGGCGCCGTTTCTTGGCAAAATGCCGGCCTGTGTCATGAATTCCTTATCAGGTAAGCCCAATGACCCGCATTCTGACCATCGAAGACGATGCCGTAACCGCCCGCGAGATCGTGGCCGAACTGAGCAGCCACGGGCTCGACGTGGATTGGGTCGACAACGGCCGCGAAGGCCTGGTGCGCGCGGTCAGCGGCGACTACGACCTGATCACCCTGGACCGCATGCTGCCCGAGCTCGACGGCCTGGCCATCGTCACCACCCTGCGCACCATTGGCGTGTCGACGCCGATCCTGATGATCAGCGCCCTCTCCGATGTCGACGAACGGGTACGCGGCCTGCGCGCCGGCGGCGATGACTACCTGACCAAACCCTTCGCCTCGGACGAAATGGCGGCCCGGGTCGAAGTCCTGCTGCGGCGCAAAAGCACGGTTCGCGAGTTCGAAACCTGCCTGCGGGTGGCCGACCTGGAGCTGAACCTGATCAGCCGCGAAGCCACCCGTGCCGAGCAACTGCTGAGCCTGCTGCCCACCGAATACAAACTGCTGGAATTCCTGATGCGCAACACCGGGCAGATTCTGTCGCGGATGATGATTTTCGAAGAGGTCTGGGGCTATCACTTCGACCCCGGCACCAACCTGATCGACGTGCACATCGGCCGCCTGCGCAAAAAGATCGATCCGCCCGGCATGACTCCGCTGATCCGCACCGTGCGAGGTTCGGGCTATGTCATTGCTGAACCCCTCTAAGGGCTGGCGCTCCTCCAGCAGCCGCCTGCTGGCGCTCTACAGTACGCTGTTCGTGGCCTGGAGCTGCCTGCTGCTGGGAGTCATGTACTACGAAGTCTCCGGCTACCTGGAAACCCTGGCCAAGCATTCGCTGATGCAGCGCCAGCATCTGTTTTCGCGTTTCCAGGGCGAGCAGTTGGTGGAGGCCCTGACCACCAGCATGACCTTCGACATGCGCGCCATCGACGCCTATGGCCTGTTCGACGAACAGCGCGGGCACTTGAGCGGGCCGATCCGCGAGATCCCCGACGACCTGCCCCTGGATGGGCAGATCCACGAACTCAAGGGCTGCATCGACTCCGACGACCCCGACCTGCCCCGCGACAGCTGCGATGCGGTGGCCACCCATACCCAGGACGGCCGCTGGCTGATCCTGGTGCGCGACAACGGCTCGTTGTTCGCGGTGAACCGGATCATCCTCCATGCGCTGCTCTGGGGCGTGTCGCTGACCATCATTCCCGGCGTCGCCGGCTGGCACCTGCTGCGGCGCCGTCCGCTACGCCGGATCCGCCAATTGCAGGCCAGCGCCGAAGCCATAGTCGCCGGCGACCTGACCCACCGCCTGCCCCTGTCCAACCGTCGCGACGAACTGGACATGCTGGCCGCCATCGTCAACGCCATGCTCGAACGCATCGAGCGCCTGATGCATGAGGTCAAAGGCGTGTGCGACAACATCGCCCATGACCTGCGCACCCCGCTGACCCGCCTGCGCGCCCAGCTGTACCGGATTCAGCAGCAGGCCGCCGACGGCTCGCCCGAGGCGTTGCAGATGGATCAGGTGCTGGCCGAGACCGATACGCTGATGGCGCGCTTTCGCGGGTTGCTGCGGATTTCCGAGCTGGAGGATCAGCAACGCCGATCCGGGTTCCTGGTGCTGGACCCGGTGCCGCTGCTGCATGAACTGCACGACTTCTACCTGCCACTGGCCGAAGAAGGCCAACTGACCCTGACCCTCGACGTGCCCGACAGCCTGCCCCGGCTGACCGGCGACCGCGCCCTGCTGTTCGAGGCGCTGGCCAACCTGCTGAGCAATTCGATCAAATTCACCCCGCCGGGAGGTGAGGTGATCCTGCGTGGCCTCGACGACAGCGGCAGCCCGCGGCTGGAGGTGCTCGACTCCGGCCCGGGTATTCCCCAGGCGGAGCGCAGCGCGGTGTTCCGGCGGTTCTACCGGGTCGACGACAGCAACACCCACGGCGGTTTCGGCCTTGGGCTGTCGATCGTCGCGGCCATCGTCAACCTGCACGGCTTCAAACTCGAAGTCGGCAGCAGCGAACGCGGCGGTGCCCGCCTGTCCCTGGACTGCCGCCCCAGCCTGATTGCCGACAACTGATGCGCCAGGGCCGCCCTCGCCCTGCCGAGACTGGTCGTACCTAGACCGGCCGTACCAGACTGGCCGTACCTAAACACCAGCAGCCTCGCGCCGGGCTACAGGGTGCCGTCTTCGCTGGCACTGGCCGGGACGGGGCGCTGGCCGAGGTGGTTGCTGTTCAGCTCGTAGCGCAACTCCTCGATCAGCGCGGCCACTTGCTCGGCGGTTCTCAGGTTCTGCACCTTGAGACCGCTGACCACCAGGTCGACACGGCCGCTGTCGCGGTCGTACAAACGCACGGTCAGCGAGGCTTCGCCATTGAGGCTGCAATCACAGGCCAGGGGCTGGAAATTGAGTTCCAGCTGCGCGCGCAACTGGCTGAGGCTGGTCATGTTCGACAACCTCAACGGCGCCGCAACAGCAGGCCGGCGAGAATGCCGAGCCCGGCCATGATGGCGAGGGTCGCCAGGGGTTTTTTCCGGACAAAATCCGTCGCATTGTCCAGCGCCTCGCCATAGCTTTGCTGCATCTGGCCCGCGACCTGGCGCGTTGCGCCTGCGGCCCGCATCTGCGGATCGTCCATCAGTTCACCGACCGCGCCCTGGGCCTTGCCCGCGAGCTTGTCCACTGCACCTTTGATCTGTTCGCTGCGCATCTTGCATTCCTTTCACTGTGAGAGGGGCAATGCCCGGGGACATCGCTGACTGACAGACTAAGAAACGCCGACCCGCCGCAGAAGCTCAATTTGCACCGGGCGAACTAGTGCATTTGCACCGGCCGCCTAGCCCTTGCGCCGCCGCTCTCCGGCGAACAACCCGCGTTCGCGGGCCCAGACAATCGCCTCGCTGCGGCTGTGCACCGCGAGCTTGGAGTACACCGTGGCCACGTGATTGCGCACGGTGTTGGGCGCCAGGTTCAGGCGCGCGGCGATCTCCTTGTCGGCCAGGCCTTCGCAGATCAGCCCCAGCACATCGCGCTCGCGAGCCGTGAGGTCGGTGAAGGAAGCGCTGGCCCGCTGCGCCGGGCTGGTGCTTTTCATATTGGCCAGTTTTTCGATCAGGGTCTGGCTGAACCAGGAGGCGTCCTGCATCACCTCTTCGATCGCCGCGACCAGTTCCAGCTCGGTGCGCTTGCGCTCGGTGATGTCCATCATCACCAGCAGGTAGCACGGGCTGTCCTGGATAATCACGGTGTCGGCCGAGACCACGCAGTCGATCAGCTCCGCGCCTTTCCTGCGCACCTTGAGCTCCAGCCCGGCAACGCTGCCGGCCTTTTCCAGGGCCGCGAACAGCTCGGCGCAGGCCTCCCTGCCCTCGATAAAACCGATCTCGTCCACGGTCTTGCCCAACAGTTCTTCACTGGGGTAACCGCTGGTGTCGAGAAAGGCTTCGTTGACATCCACCACCCGCTGACTGTCGGCGCTGCAGACCAGGGTCGGCACCGGCGTCAGGCGGAACGACTTGGCGAAGCGCTCCTCGCTCTGGCGCAGCGCCACTTCGGCCTTGCGCCGTGGTTCCAGGTCCATGAAGGAAAACAGCATGCAGTCTTCGTCGTTGATATCCAGCGGTTGCCCGGCCACGATCACCAGCTTGCTGCCGCCTTCGGGCAGGCGCAGCTCGGCCTGCATCTGCGGGATGGTCGCGCCCTGGTTCAGGCGTTCGATGGCCAGGTCCTTGTTGTCGGCGTCTTCCAGCACATCCAGCTGGTACACGGAGCGTCCGATCACCTGTTCGCGGGCGTAGCCGGTCATTTCCAGGAAGCCCTGGTTGACCTTGATATAGCGCAAGTCGCTGAGGCGGCAGATCACCGCCGGCGCCGGGTTGGCATTGAAGGTTTTTTCAAAGCGCTGCTCGGCGCTGGCCCAGTCGGTGGCATCGCTGAGGATCAGCACCAGCGACTCCGGCGCCCCGCTACGGTCGGTGAGGATCATGCTGCGGATGCGATGCACCCAGTACCGCTCCTCGCCATCGATCTCGGTCCTGACCTCCACCACCACATCGTTGAACGTCTCACCGGCGGCCACCCGGTTGATCGGGTAACTGTCTGCCGCCACCGGGTGGTTGTTGCGATAGCGCAGGGCAAAACGTTCGGCATATTCGGCGGCATTGGCCCCCAGTTGCCTGACGTCGCTGACCCCGTGCATGGCCAGGGCGGCCTGGTTGGCCCAGAGAATGGTCTGGTCGACCTCGATCAGAATCACCCCATCGGACAAACCGGAAATAATCTGCTGCAACTGGCGTCGGTTGGTTTCGGTGGCAAGTACGGCTTGGCTCATAAGGGTTGTCTCCGGAGGTAAGCGGCGCGACGTCAGGGCGGGCCGGGACAGGATGCAAGATACGACCACAGCCCAACGCCATCGTGCCCAAAAACCCGCAGCCTGTAGCGGCTGCCGGCTGCGCTGGCTCTGCTAGGTGCCGTGGGGTGTCAGGTGCAACGGCTACGCCGGAGGCAGCCCCAGGGCTTTCAGGCGGCGGTAGAGGGTGCGTTCGCTCAGGCCCAGGCTGCGGGCCAGTTCGCTGCGCGGGCCGTCGAAGACTTCCAGGGCGTGGGCCAGGCGTTCCAGGTCCTGGCTGCGGCGTCGGCGGCTGATGGCTTCAGAGGGGGCCGGGGGCGGCGCAAGGGTGTCGGCGCGCAGTTCGCCGGGCAGGTCCTGGACGCGGATCACCCCGTCATCGCTGAACAGGCTCGCGCGCTCCAGGATATTGCGCAGCTCGCGGATATTGCCCGGGTAGGCGTACACCCGCAGGCGCTCCATGGCCTGGGCGTCGACCCGTGGCGCCGCCCCCGGGGCCAGGCGTTGCAGCAGGCTGTCGATCAGCAGCGGCAGGTCATCCCGACGCTCGCGCAGGGCCGGCAGGCGAATCGGAAAGGCGCTGATGCGGTAATACAGGTCCTGGCGAAAGGTCCCGGCGGCCACCATGTCCTTGAGCGGCTTGTGGGTCGCCGCCACCAGGCGAAAGTCCGAATGCACGGTGCGCAAACTGCCTACCGGACGGAAGCTGCCGGACTCGATCAGCCGCAGCAACTTGACCTGCATCGCCAGCGGCACCTCACCGATTTCATCGAGGAACAAGGTCCCGCCATGGGCCGCTTCGGCCAGGCCGATCTTGCGCTGCAAGGCCCCGGTGAACGCGCCCTTCTCATAGCCGAACAGCTCGCTCTCGAGCAACGATTCGGTGAGCCCGGTGCAGTCGACCACCACCAGCGGCCCACTGGCGCGCGGGCTGCCGTCATGCAGGGCACGGGCGAACAGCTCTTTGCCGGTGCCCGACTCGCCCTGCAGCAACACCGGGATCGGCGCCGGCGCCGCCCGCAGCAACGCGCTCAAGGCCTCGTTGAAAGCCGGCGAACGCCCCACCAGCCCCTTGCGCTGGGGTTGCACCGAAGCCACGGCCAACGAGTTGAGGCGCTCGACATAGGCCTCCACCGCCCCGCTCTCACCGATGATCGGCCGCAACTCCACCTCCACGTGCTCCGGGCCCCGTGGCGTGTGGTGCACGTGCAACATGCGCTCCGGCACCCGGCTGTCGTGGGCCTTGCGCATCGGGCAATGTTCGCCGGCCTGATCGCAGGGCACGGCGAACTGATGGGACACCCGGTAGCACTTGGCGCCGACATGGGGCCGGCCCTCGACGCCGAACTGGCGCTGGTAGGCGGTATTGGCGGCAATGATGTTGTACTGGGTGTCGAGCACGATGGTCGGCTGCGGATCGTGCTCCAGGTAGGACACCAGGGCCGACATCCGGCTGCTGGCGAGGTCGCGGGGCGAGGTGGACATGGCAACTCCTGCGGGGGTGCGGCAGCTTAAAACACCGGGGCGGTTTCTGCCACTTGCTGCCATCGACTGCCACCTAACTGCCAAAATAACTGGCAGCGACAGCTCGAAGCACCCCCCGTCTATGCTGCAAGCCATTGAATTGAATGAAACGGCGTGCCCACTCGGCCCTGGACGTTGGCACGTTTATTGACACCCCAAGGGACGACTGCCCGTTCCGGCCGGCGTCACTTCATCGTCTGGAGAGCAGCATGATCATCGGCACCACCTTGCGTGTAGAAGCCTTTTTCGACCGCGACACCTGGACCATCAGCTACCTGGTGATGGACCAGACGACCCGGCGCTGCGCCTTGATCGACAGCGTGCTCGACTACGACCCCAAGTCCGGGCGCACCCGCACCGAATCCGCCGACCGCCTGATCGAGCGGGTCCGCGAACTGGACGCCGAGGTCGAGTGGATCCTGGAAACCCACGTCCACGCCGACCACCTGTCTGCCGCCGCCTACCTCAAGCAGCGCCTGGGGGCCAAGGTCGCCATCGGCCAGCACATCACCCAGGTGCAGAAGGTGTTCGCCAGCCTGTTCAACGAGGGCCCGGCGTTCGCCCGCGATGGCAGCCAGTTCGACGTGCTGCTGGCCGACGGCGCCGAGTTCGCCATCGGCGGCCTCAGCGCCCGCGCCCTGCACACCCCGGGGCATACCCCGGCGTGCATGACCTACCTAGTGCAGGTCGGCGACGAGACCGTGGCCTTCGTTGGCGACACCTTGTTCATGCCCGACTACGGCACCGCCCGCTGCGACTTCCCCGGGGCCGATGCGCGGACCCTGTACCGCTCCATCGGCAAGATCCTCGCCCTCCCGCCGCAGACCCGCCTGTTCATGTGCCACGACTACCTGCCCAACGGCCGCGAGTTGCAGTACATGACCACCGTGGCCGAGCAGCGCGCGCACAACATCCATATCCACCAGGGCATCGATGAAGAGGCCTTTGTCAGGATGCGCGAGGCCCGCGACGCCACCCTCGACATGCCGGTGCTGATCCTGCCCTCGGTGCAAGTCAACATGCGCAGCGGCCAACTGCCGGAGCCCGAGGACAACGGTGTGCGCTACCTGAAGATCCCGCTCAATTCCCTATAACTATTCCACTCCCCACGGAGACCTTGCCATGCGCCCTATTTCCACCCTGCAGCGGGCCGTCGACGGCAGCCACCAGGTGCTGATCGTCGGCGGCGGTGCAGCGGGTATCGCCGCCGCGTCGAGCCTGATGGCGCGTGACGCACAGCTTGACGTGGCGATCATCGACCCCGCCCCGCAGCACTATTACCAGCCCGGCTGGACCCTGGTCGGCGCCGGGGTGTTCAGCGCCCAGTCCACGGTGCGCAGCATGGCCTCGCTGATCCCCAGAGGGGTCAAGTGGATCCAGGCAGCGGTCAGCACCTTCGAGCCCGAGGCCAATGCCCTGGTGCTGGACAACGGTCAGGTCCTGGCTTACGACCAGTTGATTGTGTGCCCCGGCCTGAAGCTCGACTGGGCCGCCATCGACGGTCTGAGCGCCACCCTGGGCAGCAATGGCGTGACCTCCAACTATCGCTACGACCTGGCGCCCTATACCTGGCAGCTGGTGCAGCAACTCAAACAGGGCCAGGCCCTGTTCACCCAGCCGCCGATGCCGATCAAATGCGCCGGCGCGCCGCAAAAAGCCATGTACCTGTCGTGCGACCACTGGCTGCGCAACGGCCATCTGCCACGGATCAATACCCGATTCATGAACGCCGGCGCGGTGCTGTTCGGGGTGCAGGACTACGTGCCGGCGCTGATGGAGTACGTGCACAAGTACGCGATCGACCTGGATTTCGGGCACAAGCTGGTGGCAGTGGACGGCCCCGCCCAGCGCGCAACCTTTGTCCGGACCCTGGCCGATGGCCGCCAGGAACACCTGGAGCGCCGCTTTGACCTGTTGCATGTGGTGCCGCCGCAGACCGCCCCGGACTTTATCCGCAGCAGCCCCCTGGCCGATGCCGCGGGCTGGGTCGATGTCGACCCCTACAGCCTGCGCCACACGGGTTTTGCCAATATCCACGGCCTGGGCGATGCCACCAACACCAGCAACGCCAAAACCGCGGCCGCCGCGCGCAAACAGGCGCCGGTGGTGGCCAACAACGTGCTGGTGGCCCTCAAGCGCCTGCAGCGCCTGGCGCAGTACGACGGCTATGGCTCCTGCCCGCTGACGGTGGAACGGGGCAAGATCGTCCTCGCCGAATTCACCTACGGCGGCAAACTCGCACCGAGCTTCGCCCCCTGGTTGCTGGACGGGCGCAAAGCAACACGCCGCGCCTGGTGGTTGAAGGAGCGGATCCTGCCGCCGCTGTATTGGCGCGGCATGCTCAAGGGCCATGAATGGCTGGCCCGTCCGACGCTGAACACGGACACCCCGCCGGCATGAATGAAGTGACCTTGATCGGCGCCGGCCTGGGGCTGGTGATTGGCGCGATCCTGGCCTTGACCGGGGCCGGTGGCGGGATTCTTGCGGTGCCGCTGCTGGTGTTCGGCCTGGGCCTGAGCATGGTCGAGGCGGCACCGGTCGGCCTGCTGGCGGTAGGCCTGGCGGCCAGCGTCGGCGCCCTGCTCGGCCTGCGCCAAGGCATCGTGCGCTACCGCGCGGCAGGGTTTGTCGCCGGCATCGGCATCCTGCTGACCCCGCTGGGGCTGTGGCTGGCCCATCGGCTGCCGAACGCACCGCTGGCACTGCTGTTTAGCCTGGTGCTGCTGTACGCCTGCGGGCGGATGTTGCTCAAGGCCAGCCGCGAACTGAAACACGGCCAGGCCGCACCGCGCCCGGCTTTTTTGCCCTGCGTGCTCAACCCGCAGCAAGGTCGCCTGCGCTGGACCCTGCCCTGCGCCCGCGCCCTGACGCTGACCGGGATGCTGTCGGGCTTGCTCTCGGGTTTGCTCGGGGTGGGCGGCGGGTTTGTGATCGTCCCGGCCCTGGGCCGCTACACCAACCTGGACAGCAAAAGCATCGTCGCCACCTCGCTGGCGGTGGTCGCCCTGGTGTCCCTGGGCAGCGTGGTGAGCGCCAGCGTCAGCGGGGTCATGCACTGGGCCGTGGGCGCGCCCTTTGCCCTGGGCGCAGTGGTGGGACTGGTACTGGGCCGACAAATGGCCAGCCATCTGGCCGGCCCGCGCCTGCAACAACTGTTCGCCATTACCGGCATGCTGGCGACGCTGCTGCTGGCTTCCGGAGCCCTGGGGCTGTTGCCCCATTGAGCCTATTTCGCCGACAAGCCGGCGCCTACCAGGGAAATATTGACCTCTGCCCCTCGGGCACGCAGCCGACGACTATGGCCTGAACCTGTATCCCCCAGTGGCCGTGGCCGCCCATATCAATGCCCAGGTCAAGGTGCAGGCTGCCGGGCGGCTGGAGGACGGGTTCGGCAGCCTGCGCAACTGAACAAGGGGCACGCGCCACCGCTCGGCTGCGGCCTGGGTGCTCACTCGACTCACCAGCACACGGAACAGCCCGCACACGCTTGCCGCCAGCTTCACCGCGCTTGCGTGTCCAGGGCATAAAACTCCTGCAGCTTGGCCTGCAGCAGTTTCTTGTCCGGCAGTTGGGTCCGGTACTCGGCAATCAACGCCGGCGAAAGCGAACGGTTGAGGGCATATTCCACCACCTCGTCGTCCTTGCTGGCACAGAGCAACACCGCCAAGGCTGGGTTTTCGTGGGGTTTGCGCACTTGGCGATCCAGGGCCTCCAGGTAGAAATCCAGCTTGCCCAGGTACTCCGGTTCGAAGCGCCCGACCTTGAGCTCAACGGCCACCAGGCAATTCAACCCTCGATGGAACAGCAGCAGATCCAGGGCAAAATCCCGCCCGCCAACCTGCAAGGGATAGCCCGACGCGACAAAGCAGAAGTCGCGCCCCATCTCGATCAGAAAATCCTTGAGCTGGCGCACCAGCCCCTGATGCAGATCGGCTTCGTCATGCCCCTGGGCCAGATCGAGAAACTCCACCATGTAGGCATCCTTGAAGACCTTCAGGGCCTCGGGATGAGTGCCTCTCAGCGCGGCCGAGACGCTTGCCGGGCGGGTCAGCGTGCGTTCGAACAGGGCCGATTTGATCTGCCGTTCCAGTTCTCGGGTCGACCACTGCTCCTGAAGTGCCATACGCAGATAAAACTCGCGCTCTTGCGCACATTGGCTTTGGGCAAGAATGATCAGGTTCTGGGTCCAGGGTAATTGTGTCAGCACTGCTGACACTTTCTCCTCCCCCCGATAAACCTCATAGAACTGACGCATGCGGAACAGGTTGCGCCGGGTAAACCCCCGCAGGCCCGGCTGTTGCCGCGCCAGGTAATCGGCCAAGTGCTGGACGACGCCATCCCCCCATTCCGCCGCCTCGATCTTGCGGCTGATATAGGCCCCGACCTGCCAATACAGTTCCACCAGTTCAGTATTCACCGCTCGCACCGCCCGCTGCCGCGCGGCGGCGATCATCTGCGCTACTTCGCCAAATGCCACGTCGGTGGAGGTCATTGCCGCTTCAGTCTCTTGATTCATAACGCACGCCCGGTTTCAGGACACAGGTCCCTATCATCCAGTGGTCCGCCATGAAGCTGTAGTCAGCCTTGTCTATTTCTACTGAGCGAAATGTCCTGATTTCGGCGACGCAATCAGACCTGTCAGCCCGGCATGCACGCAAAGTCATGGGTACTGGCCACCTGCTTGCCCTTGGCGTCATACAAGCGCGCCGACACCTCGCTCCCCAGGGACGATTCCACCAGTTTGTAATGCTCGCCGGCCTTGAAGGCGCTGTAGCTGATATGGCCGTCGCAGTCTTGCTGGTTGGCATCACCGATGCTCTCTTCAAACAGAGTCACGTCCAGGCGGTGGGCGCCGGGCTTGACCTGGAAATAACGCCCATCGTCGATCTTCTGCCCATCCACCCGCTCGGCCAGCAGGTCATTGGGCGCCTCTTCCTGCAGGCCGATCCAGGCCTCGCTGGGGTCGGGCTGGGGCATCGGCCCGGCGCACGCCGACAACAACGCCACCAGGCTCAACATCGGGATCAGCAACAACGGTCTACGGGACATCACTCACTACCTCATCAATCATGGGGGCCGGCACAAGCTGCGTCGGCTTCTGCGGCGCGCCTACAGGCAGCTGAAGTCCGCGCTATGGGCCAGCGGCCGGCCCTGGGCATCCATCAACACGGCGCTGACTTCCGGGCCCTGGCTCGACTCCAGCAACTGGTAATGCTCGCCCGCCTTGAAGCCCGAATAGTCCAGGCGTCCCTCGCATTCCGGCTGCGCCGAGTTGCCGTTGGCGCCTTGCAACAGCGCCATTTGCAGGCGGTGCGCGCCCGGGCTCACCTGAAAATAACGCCCATCCTCCAGGCGCTTGCCGTCGACGCTGTCGGCCAGCAGATCATTCGGCGACTCCTGGGCCAGCCCGATCCAGGCCTGGCTTGGATCGGCCTTGGGCAGCGGCCCGGCGCAGGCCGAAAGCAGGCCCACCAGGCCCAGCCCCGGCAGCAGCAACAGTGGTTTGAATGACATGGAGCAACCCCTCGCAAGTGAAAAAAACAGTGCCGGGACGAGCCGGATAACACGCCTCGCCGGATGCCTGTCCAGCTTGTGGGCGGGCCCTGCCCTGAACAAATGAATCCACATGAAAGGATTTTCAGGCCCCGCGTAAATCTTCCTTCATCTTCACGAAAGCCGCGTGTTAGGTGGGTCGCCGCAGTCTGCCGAGGTTTGCAATCCCACTCCCTCGGAGGTTTTCGGCATGCTCGGGCTGGTCAAGACCGCACTGCTCAAGCCCTACACGTTTATCGTGCTGGCAATTTTCATCTGCATCATCGGGCCCATGGCGGCCCTGCGTACGCCCACCGACGTGTTCCCCGATATCGGCATCCCGGTGGTGGCGGTGGTCTGGCAGTACAACGGCCTGTCGCCCGAGGCCATGGCCGGGCGGGTGATCTACACCTACGAGCGCTCCCTGAGCACCACGGTCAACGACATCGAGCACATCGAATCCCAGTCCCTGCCGGGCATGGGCATCGTCAAGATCTTCTTCCAGCCCGGGGTGGATATCCGCACCGCCAACGCCCAGGTGACAGCGGTGTCACAAACCGTGCTCAAGCAGATGCCGCCGGGCATCACCCCGCCGCTGATCCTCAATTACAGCGCCTCGACGGTGCCGATCCTGCAAATGGCGTTTTCCAGCCCGACCCTGTCGGAGGCGAAGATCCGCGACCTGGTGCAGAACAACATCCGCCTGCCCCTGAGCTCACTGCCCGGCCTGGCCATGCCCACGCCCATGGGCGGCAAGCAGCGCCAGATCACCCTCGACCTGGACCCGCAAGCCCTGGCGGCCAAGGGCCTGTCGGCGCAAGACGTGGGCAATGCCCTGGCGGCGCAGAACCAGATCATCCCGGTGGGCACCGCCAAGCTGGGGAGCAATGAATACACGGTGCTGCTGAACAACAGCCCGAAGGCCATCGACGAACTCAACGACCTGCCGATCAAGACCGTGGACGGCGCCCTGATCACCATCGGCCAGGTGGCCCATGTGCGCGACGGCTCGCCGCCGCAGACCAATATCGTGCGCGTGGATGGCCGGCGCGCCGTGCTGATGCCGGCCCTGAAGAACGGCACTATCTCGACCCTGTCGATTGTCGACGGCATTCGCGGGATGCTGCCGCGCATCAATGAAACCCTGCCGCCCTCGCTCAAGACTTCGCTGCTGGGGGACGCCTCGGTCTTCGTCAAACAGTCGGTGGGCAGCGTGGCCCGCGAAGGCATCATTGCCGCCCTGCTGACCAGCGCGATGATCCTGCTGTTTCTCGGCAGCTGGCGCTCGACCCTGATTATCGCCGCCTCAATTCCCCTGGCGGTGCTGGCGGCCATTGCCCTGCTGGCCCTCAGCGGCCAGACCCTGAATGTGATGACCCTGGGCGGCCTGGCCCTGGCGGTGGGGATCCTGGTGGACGACGCCACGGTGACCATCGAAAACATCAACTGGCACCTGGAACAGGGCAAAGCGGTCAAGGTGGCGATCCTCGACGGCGCCAGGCAGATCGTTGGCCCGGCCTTTGTTTCCCTGCTGTGCATCTGCATCGTCTTCGTGCCGATGTTCCTGCTGCAAGGCATCGCCGGCTACCTGTTCCGGCCCATGGCCCTGGCGGTGATTTTCGCCATGGCCAGCTCGTTCATCCTCTCGCGGACCCTGGTGCCGACCCTGGCCATGTACCTGCTCAAGCCCCATGTGCCGGAGGCCGGCCCCGGGCATCACCCGGAAGATGCCTTTATCAACCATCACGAAGGCGAGCAGCACGCCCAGCCGCACAATGCCCTGGTGCGTGCCCTGCTGGCCTTCCAGCAGGGTTTCGAGCGGCGGTTCTCCAGCGTGCGCGACACCTATCACGGCCTGCTGCACCTGGCCCTGGGCCGGCGCAAGGTGTTTATCCTCGGCTTCCTCGCCTGTGTGCTGGCCTCGTTCGCCCTGCTGCCGAGCCTGGGCCAGGACTTCTTCCCGGCCACCGACGCCGGTGCCCTGGCGGTGCATGTGCGGCTGCCCCTGGGCACGCGGATCGAGGAAAGCGCGGCGGCCTTCGACCGCATCGAAGGGCGGATCCGCGAGGTGATCCCGGCCGAGCAACTGGACAGCATCATCGACAACATCGGCATCCCCTTGAGCGGCATCGACATGGCCTATAGCAACAGCGGCACCATCGGCCCCCAGGACGGCGATATCCAGGTCACCCTCAAGCCCGGCCACGGCCCCACCGCCGACTACGTCAAACAGCTGCGCGAAGCCCTGCCGGAAAGCTTCCCCGGCAGCCACTTCGCCTTTTTGCCGGCGGACATCAGCAGCCAGATCCTCAACTTCGGCGCCCCGGCCCCGCTGGACGTGAAAGTCTCCGGGCCCGACGACGCGGCCAACCGCGCCTTCGCCCTGGAACTGGAGCGGCGCCTGCAACATGTGCCGGGCATTGCCGACCTGCGGATCCAGCAGTCCACCGGCTACCCGTCGCTGCAAGTCAAGGTCGACCGCCTGCGGGCCAATGGCCTGGGGATCACCGAGCGCGACGTGACCAACAGCATGGTGGCCTCCTTGGCTGGCAGTTCCCAGGTGGCGCCGACCTTCTGGCTCAACCCGAAAAACGGCGTGTCCTACTCCATCGTCGCCGCCACCCCGCAGTACCGCCTGGACAGCCTGCCGGCCCTGGAGGCGCTGCCGGTGACCGGCAGCAACGGCCAGTCGCAGATCCTCGGCGGCCTGGCGGATATCTCCCGGGTCGAGAGCCCGGCGGTGGTCAGCCACTACAACATCCAGCCCACACTGGATCTGTACGCCAACGTGCAGGGCCGCGACCTCGGCGCCGTGGCCCACGACATGCAAAAGGTCCTGGACGACGCCGCGGCCCTGCGGCCCAAGGGCGCCACGGTCAGCCTGCACGGGCAGATCGACGCCCTGCACGAGGCCTTCAGCGGCCTGAGCCTGGGCCTGCTGGGGGCGGTGGTGCTGATCTACCTGCTGATCGTGGTCAACTTCCAGTCCTGGGTCGATCCGTTCGTGATCATCACCGCGCTGCCGGCGGCCCTGGCCGGGATCGTGTGGATGCTGTTCTTGAGTGGCACCTCGCTGTCGGTGCCGGCCCTGACCGGCGCCATCCTGTGCATGGGGGTGGCCACCGCCAACTCGATCCTGGTAGTGAGTTTTTGCCGCGAGCGCCTGGCGGAACACGGCGACGCCCTCAAGGCCGCCCTGGAAGCCGGCTACACGCGCTTTCGCCCGGTGTGCATGACCGCCCTGGCGATGATCATCGGCATGCTGCCCCTGGCCCTGTCCGAGGAACAGAACGCGCCCCTGGGCCGCGCAGTGATCGGCGGGCTGATCCTCGCCACCGTGGCCACCCTGATCTTTGTCCCCGTGGTCTTCAGCCTGGTCCACGGCCGTCTCTCCCCATCCGCTGTTGCTGGAGAAAACACCCATGTCGCCTGAGCACACCCCTTCGCGCCAACGCCTGATGCTGCTGGGCATCGGCGGCCTGACCCTGGCCGCCCTGCTGGTGGCCAACGGTCTGGCCGCGCGCACCCGGCACGAGCAGGCCGTGACCGCCTGGACCGAAACCGCGGCCGTGCCGCAAGTGCTGGTATTGCAGCCGCAGCAGAATGTGCTCGGCGACACCCTGCGCCTGCCAGCGCACCTGGAAGCCTGGAGCAAGGCGCCGATCCACGCCCGGGTCAGCGGCTACCTGAAAGACTGGACCCAGGACATCGGGGCCAAGGTCAGCGCCGGCCAGGTGCTGGCCCATATCGACAGCCCCGACCTGGACCAGCAAGTGGCCCAGACCCGGGCGCGGATGATCCAGGAACAGGCCAATGCGCGGCTGGCACAGACCACCGCCGAGCGCTGGCAAAACCTGTTGGCCAGCCACTCGGTGTCACGCCAGGAGGCCGATGAAAAACGCTCCAACGCCGCAGCCGCCAAGGCCAATGCCGAAGCGGCCGGCGCCGACTATGCGCGGCTGTCGGCACTGGAAGACTACAAGACCATTCGCGCGCCGTTCGCCGGCACCATCACCGCGCGCCACACCGACATCGGCCAGTTGATCAAGGCCGACAACGACAGCGACCCGGAGCTGTTCGACCTGGCCGACACCCACAAACTGCGGCTGTATGTGCCGATCCCGCAGAACTACGCCAGCGTGATCCACCCCGGGCTGGTGGCCCAACTGACCGTGCCCGAGCACCCGGGCCAACACTTCAGCGCGCAGCTGGTGGGCGACTCCACCGCCATCGATCCGCGTTCCGGCACCCTGCTGGCGCAGTTTGTCGCGGCCAACCCCGAAGGCGCCCTGATGCCCGGCGACTATGCCGAGGCGACCCTGGCGATCCCGGCCGACACCCATGGTGTGAGCATTCCGGCCAGCGCGCTGATTTTCCGCGCCGCGGGCACCCAGGTGGCGCTGATCGACAGCGCCCGGCACGTGCATCTGCGCAGCATCCATATCGGCCTCGACCTCGGGGAACGCCTGGTGATCGACCAGGGCCTGACGCCCGCCGACCAGGTCATCGACAACCCTCCGGACGCCCTGCGTGAAGGCGACCTGGTGCAACTGGCAGACACCGGAGGTGCCCATGCACCCAAGGCTTAAACCCCTGACTGTGCTGTTGTTGCTGGGGTTGCACGGCTGCTCGCTGGCGCCCCACTACCAGGCGCCCGCCCTCGACCTGCCGGCGCAGTATCGCGAACAGAGCGCGGACGGGCCCTGGCACCCGGCCGCCATGCCCCAGGTCATTGCCGAACACTGGTGGCGGCTGTACCAGGACCCGCGTCTGGACGACCTGCAGCAGCGCCTGCTCAAGGCCAACCCGGACCTCGCCGCCGCCCTGGCCCACTACGACGGCGCCCAGGCCTATGCCAGCCAGCTGCATGCCGGATTGTTCCCGCAGATCAGCGCCAGTGCCCAACCCTTGCGCCAGCGTCAGTCCGACAGCCGACCGCTGCGGGGCAGCACCCAGCCGTCGATCTACAACAGCAACACGGCCGGGTTTTCCCTGAACTTCGACCTCGACCTGTGGGGGCGAATTCGCAATCAGGCCGCGGCCGGCGATGCCCAGGCCCAGGCTTCCGGCGATGACCTGGCGGCGGCGCGCCTGAGCCTGCAACAACAGTTGGCGAACCTCTACGTGCGGCTCGATGGCCTGGATGCCCAGAGCCAGATACTGAGCAGCTCCCTCGAAGACTACGCCCAGGCCCTGCAACTGACCCGCGACCGCTACCAGGGGCAGATCGCCTCGGAACTGGACCTGACCCGGGCCCAGAGCCAACTGGCCAGCGCCGAGGCCGAACGGGACGAAGTGCGGGCACAACGCAACCTCACCGAACACGCCATTGGCGAACTGGTGGGCGAGCCGGCCAGCACCTTCAGCCTCGCCCCCTCGACACAATGGCTAAGCCTGCCGGCCATTCCGGCGCAACTGCCCAGCACCTTGCTGCAACGAAGGCCGGACATCGCGGCGGCGGAACGCCGGGTGTATGCGGCCAATGCCGCTATCGGCGTGGCGCGCGCGGCGTGGTACCCGGACTTCAGCCTGACCGGGTTGCTCGGTGGCCAGACCCAGGGGGTGGGGAATCTGCTGGCGGCGGGCAATCGCTATTGGGCGTTGGGGCCGTTGGTCAACCTGCCGATTTTCGATGGCGGGCGGCTGAACGCCAATGAGCGGCAGGCCCATGCCGAGTTCGAAGAAGCTGCCGCCCATTACCGTGGGCAGGTGCTGCGGGCGGTGCGCGAGGTGGAGGATAACCTGGGGCAATTGCGGGATTTGCGTCAGGAGGCGCTGGATCAGCAGGCGGCTGTCAATGCTGCCCAGCACACGCAGTTGCTGGCCATGAACAGCTATCAGGCGGGGGCCGTCAGCTACCTGGATGTGGTGACGGCGCAGACCGCAGCCTTGCAGGCGCAACGGGGGTTGCAGGCGGTGCAGACGCGCGAGTTGCAGGCCAGTGTGGGGTTGGTGGTGGCGTTGGGTGGGGGGTGGAAAAGCGGCTGAAACCAGCAGGGGTTAGGTGTGCCGAGGAAGCTTTTTGTGGCTAGGGAGCTTGCTCCCGCTGGGCCGGCCGGGGCTCCGGGGCGCAGCGGTCGTAAAGCCTGAGTGCGCTATTTTTTGGGTGTACATATCCGTTGCTGCGGGGGTGGCGGCTATGGGTTCCGCCCTTACGGCGGGTCACTTTGGAAAAGCCCCAAAGTAACCAAAGGGCTCTTGCCCCACCACTCGGTGCCTCGCTTCGGCTCGGCATGCCCTCACTCCGGCATTGATCCGTGGGCCGCCGCGATGGGCCATCCTTGGCCCAGCGCGGCTAACCCGGCGTCCTGCCGGGTTGCCCACGGCTCACTGCCTGCGTTCGGCCATCGTGGTTTAACGGGGCGCTTAGATCAAAATCAAGAGCGAGACGGCGGCCCTCCGGCCGGCCTGGGCTGACACCTACGCGTCCCTCCTCCCTGAAATCACGGCGCCTTTACTGGCCAGCGCAGCCTCATGCCTCGGCAGCGGCTTGCGTGCCTTGCTTTTGCTTTGGCTGTTGACCTTGCTTTTGATCTTGATCCACCCGCCCCTTCGGCAGGCCGAGTGGAGGTGTTCATCAGGGGATTGGCGCGTAGCGCCCCTCGACGCAGTCGAGGACGTCGCTGGAAGCGATGCCCCCTGAGGGACGCCGGAACGAGGGAACCCGAGCGCAGCGAGGGCCGTACGCTCGGGGCGAGACTTTTGGGGTACTTTTGGGGCGTTTGCCAAAAGTACCTCGCCGTAAGGGCGAAACCCTAAGTAGCCGTTACCGCAGCAACGGATATGCCCCCAAACCACCGGAGAAGCCAGATCGACACAACCACTAAAACATCACGCTCAACACCCGGTTGCACCGCCCTAACAACCCCCCTATAGTTCGCCCTCGCGGCAAAATCCGCGAACGACCTTGGCCGGTCGAATATAGGAACGCATCAGCGTCCAAAACATCATTGCAGGCGCTTTTTTTGTGCCTGCAATTTTGTCTCATGGCGGCTGTGCGTGGGACACCTTCGGGTGTGCCGGTTTCCTATAGCCGGTCGGCCAACCCGCGTACAGCTGCCACCCTTAATTCGCTTGGCCGCGAAAGGTGGTAGCTCAATTTATAGGAGCTACACAGATGACTGACCATCACCCTTCCCATTTCACCCCCGTCGACACCCACGACACCGAACACCCAGTGTTCTACATCAACACCCAGGCCCCCCTGAGCGACCTCGCCAGCAGCGCCGCCCACCGCTTCACCGTAGTGCGCGACCTGATGGACAGCCTCTCCAGCCTGCCACTAAAAGACATCTCCGATTGCGACCTGACACGCATCACCCGCAGCGTGCACCTGCTAACCCGGGAAGGATGCGCAGTGCTGGAAGTCATTCAATGGCGAGCAACACAAGAAAGCTGACCCTCGATAAAACGCCCATCACGGCGCCTGTACCGACCAGCGCAACCTCCTACCTCGCCAGCGGCTACAGCGCGTATCAAAGCGCTTTAGGACTCCAGAGCTGCACCGCCCGCGCATCCACAGGCTTGGGCAAAAGTTTTTCCTGATAGAAAGCATCCGCAATTTTCTGCTGCTCGCCCAAGGCATCAGGTTTCACCACTTCCACCTTGTAAGTGCGCCGGCTGTTGGCCAGTTCCACAGTCGGCGCATCGAGGTTGCCCCACAGCGGCCCCAGCAATTTCGCCGCGTCCGCCGGGTGCGCCTTGACCCAGGTGCCAGTCTTCTGCAACTCGGCAAACACCTGGTTCAACACCTCGGGATGAGCCTTGGCGTAATCATTGGAAGCCAGGTAATACCGGCGATAACTGGCCAAACCCTGACCGTCGTGCAGCACCCGCGCGCCCTGCTGGCGTTCGGCGCTGGCGACGAAGGGTTCCCAGGTGACCCAGGCGTCGACCTTGTAGGTCTCCAGGGCCGCGCGGCCATCGGCCGGAGTCAGGTACACCGGTTGGATATCGGCGAAGGTCAGGCCAACGCTGCGCAGCGCGGCGATCAGCAGGTAATGGCTGCCCGCCGCCTTGGTCACGGCAATGCGCTTGCCCTTGAGTTCGGCCAGGGTCTTGAGGGTCGAGTCCTTGGGCACCACGATCGACTGCGCGGCCGGCGATGGGGTTTCGCTGGCGAAGTACGTCAGGTTGGCCCCCGCCGCCTGGGCGAATACCGGCACCGTGTCGGCAACGTCGGCGGAGATATCGACGTTGCCCACGTTCAGCGATTCCGCCAGGGGCAAGCCGCTGGTGAACTCATGCCAGGTGACAGTGACGCCCTGGGCCGCCAGTTGTTTTTCCAACGTGCCCTGGGCCTTGAGCACCGCCAACAAGGTCGAGGATTTCTGGTAACCGATGCGCAGGTCGCTATCGGCCTGAGCATTGAAAGCCATGCCCAGGGCCAGGCTGGCCAGAGCGGTGATCGACAAGCTACGACGCAATGCAAAGGGCAGACGCATGGGGCGGACCTTCTGGAGGACAGGAAAGTCGCTAAAAGCTAATCGATCTAACAAACAGGAAATAAATACTTTTTAGGCATTAGCTTAGCTTCGTGTGGCTGACCGACCCTAGCGATCACAGGGCGCCGAACCACCGAACTCGGTTTTCCGCAGGCAGAAAAAGCCGTTTTTCTTCAGGGTCAGCGGAGCCACGGCACAGGGCAGCACCGCCTGATTGACCTCGATCGACACGCGCTCGCCCTGCAGCTCGTGCGCGTCCAGCCGGAGCTCGCAGCTGCCGGCCTGGTTGCCGCCCGGGTAGCCGATGGTGTTGATCACCCGGTTGTCCAGCTTGATCACCAGGGGGTTCTGCGCCGCCGAACAGGCGGTGATGCTCGGGTAACTGGCCTTGATGCGCAGGTGGTTGTCATCGCCGGTGGCCGCAGGGACCAGGGGAATGAACAGCAGCGACATCAGATGGTGAGACGGGGCGGATGTGACCTTCACATAGAGTGGCTCGGGCCCGCAGGCCAGCTTGAACGAGGTGCCCTCGTCGTACTTGCCGGTGCTGGCGTCCTGCCAACCGCCGAGGCTGTCGGCCTTCCAGTCGTGGCCCCACTTGTAATCGATACAGCCCCCCAGGCTCAGGGCCAGGGTCAGACAAAGCGCCATCCTGTGCATAGTCAGCATCCAGTGCGAGAAATTTTGCCAGTGTACGGCAACCTGAAACTTGTCGCCGCTGCCGATCGCCACGGACCGCGTTCAGAGGCTGGTTGTCCGCGACACGCCGCTGTGTCCGGTGTCAGTTGTTGAGGGCCAGCGCAGCCTTGCGCGCTCGGCAGCGGCTACAGGTCATCCAACTGACGCACCGAGGCGCTAATCATCACACCTTGGCGAGCCACCGAATTTCGTATTGCGCACGCAGAAATAGCGGCTCTTTTTCAGGATTGCCGGGGCCACGGCGCAGGGCAGCACGGCTTGATTGACCTCGATCGACAACCGTTCACCCTGTGTCTCTTTAGGCAATATCAGGTCGCACCGGTTATCACCGTACCCGGGTTCCAAGCGGATATCGCGAACCACACGGTTGTCCATCTTCAGGACCAAGGGGCTTTGTGTGAGCCAAGTGCAGGCTTTCAAATCAGGGTGGGAAACACTGACTTGCACACGGTCGTCGCTGCTTGAGCTGGGAAGAAAGGGGATCATAAATATCGCGAAGATCAACCCTGAATTATTACGCCGCACGGACACGAGCAAAGGGCTGGATCCGCAGGATGCCTTGAGGCTGGCGCTATTATCTGTATTCGGTAGGGTCGAGTCGGTCCAGCCACCCGGCTGCTCGACTTTCCAACTGTGTCCCCACTTGTAATCAGTACAGCCACCCAGGCTCAACACCAGGGCCACCCCGATCGCCATCCTGCGCATATTCGGCATCCATTGCGAAAAATTTTGCCAGTGTACGGCAACCTGAAATATGTCGTCGCTGCCCGTCGCCATGGGCAGTGTTCGGAGGCTGGGTATCAGCGATTGAAGGCCAGCGCAGCCTTGCGCGCTCGGCAGCGGCTACAGGTGAGTGCTGTAGCCGCTGCCGAAGGCTGCGCTGGCCATTGGCGGCGCCGTTGAGTTATTGCACAGGGCTAGCGCCGGTTGCCGGCAATGGTGGCGGAGGCCGCCAACATCGCGCGCAGCAGCACCGCGCAGCCGGCGGCAAGGTCATCGGGGGCGGCGTTTTCGATTTCGTTGTGGCTGATGCCGCCTTCGCAAGGCACGAAGATCATCCCCGCCGGGCCCAGTTCGGCGACGAAGATCGCGTCGTGTCCGGCCCCGCTGACGATGTCCATATGGGACAGGCCCAAGCCCTGGGCTGCGCCGCGTACCGCTTCGATGCAGTCCGGGTCGAAATACAGCGGCGGGAAGTCGGCGGTGGGCGTCAGTTCAAAGCTCAGGCCATGCTCCTCGCAGGTGCTGTCGATCACTTGCCGCACCTGGTCGATCATCGAGTCCAGGCGCGCCGGTTCCAGGTGGCGGAAATCCAGGGTCATGCGCACCTCCCCCGGGATCACGTTGCGCGAGCCGGGGTAGGCTTGCAGGCAACCGACGGTGCCGCAGGCATGGGGTTGGTGCCCGAGGGCCGCGCGGTTGACGGCCGCGACCACCGCCGCCGCGCCGACCAGGGCGTCCTTGCGCAGGTGCATCGGGGTCGGCCCGGCGTGGGCTTCGACCCCGCGCAGCTTGAGGTCGAACCACTTCTGGCCGAGGGCGCCCATGACCACGCCAATGGTCTTGCGCTCGTCCTCGAGGATCGGCCCCTGTTCGATATGAGCCTCGAAATAGGCGCCCACCGGGTGCCCGCTGACCTTGCGCTGGCCGGCGTAGCCGATGGCGTTCAGGGCCTCGCCGACGCTGACCCCATCGACGTCGGTCTTGGCCAGGGTGTCCTCCAGGGTGAATTTCTCGGCGAACACCCCGGAGCCCATCATGCACGGCGGGAAGCGCGAGCCTTCTTCGTTGGTCCACACCACCACTTCCAGCGGCGCCTCGGTTTCCAGCTTGAGGTCGTTGAGGGTGCGCAGCACCTCGACCCCGGCCAGTACGCCGAAGCAGCCGTCGAACTTGCCGCCGGTGGGCTGAGTGTCGATATGGCTGCCGGTCATCACCGGGGGCAGCCCTGGGTTACGCCCGGGACGGCGGGCGAAGATGTTGCCGATGCCGTCCACCGTGACCGTGCAACCGGCCTCCTCGCACCAGGTCACGAACAGGTCCCGGGCCTGGCGATCGAGGTCGGTCAGGGCCAGGCGACAGACCCCACCCTTGACCGTGGCGCCAAGCTTGGCCAGTTCCATGAGCGACTGCCACAGGCGGTCGCGGTTGATGTGCTGATGGCTGGATTGCAGAACGTCGACGGCAGCGTTCATGGTGATCTCCTCAGGCTTTTTTTCTGATTGTGTGAGGCGGCCCGAACCCGGGCCGCCTGGGCTTCATGCATCAGCGCGAGCCAACAGCTGCTGGCTCAAACCGGGGTCTTGGCGGCCACCACCTGGGCATTGCGCAGGCTGCACAGGCCGTAATAAAGGACGCCGCCCAGGGCCGAACCGGTGAACCAGCCGTAGCTGTAGAACCAGCTGAATGCGTCGCTGCCCAGGGACAACAGGGTCAGCAGCACCGGCACGGCAAAGGCGATGAAACCGTTCCAGTTCCAGGCCGGGTACACGTCATCGCGGTACAGGCCGGCCAGGTCCAGGCGTTGTTTCTTGATGATGAAATAGTCCACCACCATGATCCCGGCAATCGGCCCCAGCAGGCTGGAATAACCCAGCAGCCAATTGGAGTACACGGTTTCCAGGCTGACATCGGAGATCAGCAGGCCGAGTTTTTTCAGCAGTTCATGAGCCATCAGCGCCAGGCCCACCAGGCCAGTGAGCAGCACCGCCTTGGTGCGCCCGATCAGCTTCGGCGCCAGGTTCTGGAAGTCATTGGTGGGCGAGACAATGTTGGCCGCGGTGTTGGTGGACAAGGTGGCGATGATGATCAGCGCCATGGCCAGGGCCACCCAGCCCGGGCTCTGGATATGGCCGATCAGGCTCACCGGATCGGACACGGTCACGCCCACCAGTTTCACCGAGGCGGCGGTCATCACCACGCCCAGGGCGGCGAACAGGAACATGGTCAGCGGCAGGCCGAAAATCTGCCCGAGGATCTGGTCTTTCTGGCTTTTGGCGTAGCGACTGAAGTCCGGAATGTTCAGCGACAGCGTGGCCCAGAACCCGACCATCGCCGTGAGCCCGGCCATGAAATAACTGGTGACGCTGGCGCCTTCGGGACGCTTGGGCGGGATCGCCAGCAACTCGCCGAGCGACACGTTGGGCAGGGCCCACACCAGCAGCCCGATACCCACCGCCACCAGCAGCGGCGCGGACAGGGTTTCCAGCCACTTGATCGACTCGGCGCCGCGCAGCACCACCCACAGGTTGAGGCTCCAGAAGATCATGAAGCCGATCACCTCGCCGGTGCCGCCCAGGGCCTTCCAGCCCTCGAAGATCGACCCCAGGAACAGGTGAATCGCCAGCCCGCCGAACATGGTCTGAATGCCGAACCAGCCGCAGGCCACCAGGGCCCGGATCAGGCACGGCACGTTGGAGCCGATGATGCCGAATGAGGAGCGCAGCAGCACCGGGAACGGAATGCCGTACTTGGTGCCGGCAAAGGCGTTGAGGGTCAGGGGGATCAGCACGATGATGTTGGCCAGCAGGATCGCCAGCAGTGCCTCGCCGACGCTGAGGCCGAAATAGGCGGTCAGCACCCCGCCCAGGGTGTAGGTCGGCACGCAGATCGACATGCCGATCCACAGCGCGGTGATGTGCCATTTGTTCCAGGTGCGTTCATGGACCTTGGTCGGGGCGATGTCGTGGTTATAACGGGGGCTGTCGAGTACGTCGCTGCCGGCGTCCAGCTCATACAAGCCGGCGCGCTCGGTCACTTGGGATCTGTTCTGTTGCATGGCCGCTCCACTGTTCTTTTTGATTATTTTTGCTCATCAGGCAGCTGGCGGACGGGACCGCGAGCCGGACGATGGCCGGAGAACTTACGACTTTTAACGACCGGCCAACCTGTCAGCGGCGGCACTCAATAAGCGTGCCGGATTATCCATTGACGGTATTTGGCGATCGTTAAAATCCATGTAAACAACTGATGTTCATCAGTTTTATTCTTATCAACTATCAAGCCCCGGGTACTTGCCTGTTCACTCAGGCTAACTGTTCGGCAAGTTGACCGTAGCGTCAGGACTCAATCTGGTGCACTGAAACTTTATTGCACACTTTTGTTCAGGCCATACGCCCCCTTCAAGCGGCTGATTTCACATAGGAAATCTTGACCATATTTCTATCCTGTCAAGTGCGTCAAAATGGTGAGGGGCTGCACCATTTTGCAGTTTTTGATATTTATTCGTTTAAATTCAATAACTTAATATTGATATAAGCTTATAAAAAATAATCTTGCTCATTCCAGGAACACCAGCTAGTTTCTATTCCTGACACCGCTGACAGGAATAAACTTGCGCAGCACGCTCGATATAAAACACTTAGAACCGGCATAAGTCGGTCATGCCTGCGAGGAACTCGGAATGTCTCTGTTGATCCGTGGCGCCACCGTTATTACCCATGATGAAAGTTATAAGGCTGATGTCTTGTGCGCCGATGGCGTAATCCAGGCCATCGGTAATAACCTGGATATTCCCGCCGGCGTCGAGGTGCTCGACGGCAGCGGCCAATACTTGATGCCCGGCGGCATCGACCCCCACACCCACATGCAATTGCCCTTTATGGGCACCGTGGCCAGCGAAGACTTTTTCAGCGGCACGGCGGCGGGCCTGGCGGGGGGGACCACGTCGATCATCGACTTCGTGATTCCCAACCCCCAGCAGTCGTTGCTCGAAGCGTTCCACCAGTGGCGTGGCTGGGCCGAGAAGTCGGCATCCGACTACGGGTTTCACGTGGCCATTACCTGGTGGAGCGAACAGGTGCGCGAAGAAATGGCCGAGCTGGTGAGCCGGCACGGGGTCAACAGCTTCAAGCATTTCATGGCTTACAAGAACGCGATCATGGCCGCCGACGACACCCTGGTGGCGAGCTTCGAACGCTGCCTGGAACTGGGCGCGGTGCCCACCGTGCATGCCGAGAACGGCGAGCTGGTGTATCACCTGCAACGCAAGCTGATGGCCCAGGGCATTACCGGCCCGGAAGCGCACCCGCTGTCGCGGCCCTCGCAAGTCGAAGGCGAAGCCGCGAGCCGCGCCATTCGCATCGCCGAAACCCTGGGCACACCGCTGTACCTGGTGCACGTCTCGACCAAGGAAGCCCTCGACGAAATCACCTATGCCCGCAGCAAAGGCCAGCCGGTCTACGGTGAAGTGCTGGCTGGGCATCTGTTGCTCGACGACAGTGTGTACCGCCACCCGGACTGGCAGACCGCTGCCGGCTACGTGATGAGCCCGCCCTTCCGTCCTCGCGGCCACCAGGAGGCGCTGTGGCATGGGCTGCAATCGGGCAACCTGCACACCACCGCCACCGACCACTGCTGCTTCTGCGCCGAACAAAAGGCCGCCGGGCGCGACGACTTCAGCAAGATACCCAACGGCACCGCCGGTATCGAAGACCGCATGGCCGTGCTCTGGGACGAAGGGGTCAACACCGGCCGCCTGTCGATGCAGGACTTCGTGGCCCTGACCTCCACCAATACCGCGAAAATCTTCAACCTCTACCCACGCAAGGGCGCGATCCGTGTCGGCGCCGATGCCGACCTGGTGCTCTGGGACCCGCAAGGCACCCGCACCATTTCCGCCAAGACCCACCACCAGCAGATCGACTTCAACATCTTCGAAGGCAAGACCGTGCGCGGCGTGCCCAGCCACACCATCAGCCAGGGCAAGTTGCTGTGGGTCGACGGCGACCTGCGGGCCGAACGCGGCGCCGGGCGCTACGTGGAACGCCCGCCCTACCCCGCGGTGTTCGACCTGTTGAGCAAGCGCGCCGAAGCCAGCAAGGCGACGGCCGTAGAGCGCTGAGGTTGCGTTGTGGTGGGGAGCCGGTGCTATTGCGGTTGCTGCGCAACCGAGCGGGAGCAAGCTCCCTCGCCACAGCAAGCTTCCTTGCCACAGCAGCGCCCTCGCCACGGTGAACGCGCTGACCACAGTGCGTTCGCCGGCCACTGCAAGCGCCTTTGCCACAGCGCTGTGAAAAAACAATGCCCGTCAGAGGCAATCGAGACAAAACCGTGAGGCCTAAACCGTGATCAAGACCTTGAACCACTTGCCCCACCCCCTCGCAGACAACGCCACCCTGGCCAGTCATTTCACCGATCTGGCGCCGCCGCTGAACGCGCGCCAAGCCCATCTGGAAGCGTCGCGCTGCCTGTACTGCTACGACGCACCCTGCGTCAATGCGTGCCCCAGCGAGATCGATATCCCGTCGTTCATCCGCAATATCCACACCGATAACGTCCAGGGTGCGGCGCAGAAAATCCTCTCGGCCAACATCCTCGGCGGCAGTTGCGCCCGGGTCTGCCCGACGGAAATCCTCTGCCAGCAGGCCTGCGTGCGCAACAACGCCCAGGAGTGCGCGCCGGTGCTGATCGGCCTGCTGCAACGCTATGCCGTGGACAACGCGCACTTCAGCCAGCACCCGTTCCAGCGTGCGGCGGCTACCGGCAAGCGCATTGCCGTGGTCGGCGCCGGCCCGGCGGGTCTGGCCTGCGCCCACCGCAGCGCCCTGCATGGGCACGAGGTGGTGATTTTCGAGGCCCGGGAAAAAGCCGGCGGCCTCAACGAATACGGGATCGCCAAATACAAGCTGGTGGATGACTTTGCCCAGCGGGAGCTGGAGTTTTTGCTGGGTATCGGCGGCATCGAAATCCGCCATGGGCAGAAGCTCGGTGACAACCTGAGCCTGACCGAGCTGCACCAGCAGTTCGACTCGGTGTTTCTCGGCCTGGGCCTGGCCGCCAGCAAACAGCTGGGGCTGGCCCATGAAGACGCGCCGGGCATGCTCGCTGCCACCGACTACATCCGCGAATTGCGCCAGGCCGATGACCTCGGCCAATTGCCGCTGGCTGACCGCTGCATCGTGCTCGGTGCGGGCAACACCGCCATCGATATGGCGGTGCAGATGGCGCGCCTCGGGGCGCGGGATGTGAACCTGGTGTATCGCCGTGGCCTCGAGGAAATGGGCGCCACCGAACACGAGCAGGACATCGCCAAGGCCAATCAGGTGCGCCTGCTGACCTGGGCCACGCCGCAGGAGGTGCTGCTCGATGAACAGGGGCAAGTGCGCGGCATGCGCTTCGCCCGGACCCAGCTGGTGGAGGGTCGGTTGCAAACCACCGGCGAGACCTTTGAACTGGCCGCCGACGGGATTTTCAAGGCCATCGGCCAGGCCTTCGACGGCGCGGCCCTGAGCGACCCCCTGGCCCGGGAACTGAAGCGCGCGGGCGAGCGCATCGAGGTCGACGCCCAGCTGCGCACCAGCATCCCCGGGGTCTATGCCGGCGGCGACTGCGTCAGCCTCGGCCAGGACCTCACCGTGCAGGCGGTGCAACACGGCAAGCTGGCCGCAGAAGCCATGCATGCCCAACTCATGCTCAATGTGGAGGCTGCGTAAATGGCCGATCTCTCGATTGTCTTCGCCGGCATCAAAGCCCCCAACCCATTCTGGCTGGCCTCAGCGCCCCCCACCGACAAGGCCTATAACGTGGTGCGCGCGTTCGAGGCCGGCTGGGGTGGCGTGGTCTGGAAAACCCTCGGCGAGGACCCGGCGGCGGTCAACGTCTCGTCGCGCTACTCGGCGCATTTCGGGCCCAACCGCGAGGTGATGGGCATCAACAATATCGAGCTGATCACCGACCGTTCCCTGGACATCAACCTGCGGGAAATTACCCAGGTGAAAAAGGACTGGCCGGACCGGGCGCTGATTGTGTCGCTGATGGTGCCCTGCGTTGAAGAGTCGTGGAAACACATTCTGCCCCTGGTAGAAGCCACCGGCGCCGATGGCATCGAGCTCAATTTCGGCTGCCCCCACGGCATGCCGGAACGGGGCATGGGCGCGGCCGTGGGCCAGGTGCCGGAATACGTCGAACAGGTGACCCGCTGGTGCAAGACCTATTGCTCGTTGCCGGTGATCGTCAAGCTCACGCCGAACATCACTGACATCCGCCTCGCGGCACGGGCGGCTCACCGTGGAGGGGCGGATGCGGTGTCGTTGATCAACACCATCAACTCCATCACCAGCGTCGACCTGGAGCGCATGGTGGCCCACCCCATGGTCGGCAGCCAGAGCACCCATGGCGGCTATTGCGGTTCGGCGGTCAAGCCGATTGCGCTGAACATGGTCGCGGAAATTGCCCGTGACCCGCAGACCCGGGGCTTGCCGATCTGCGGCATTGGCGGCATTGGCAACTGGCGCGATGCGGCGGAATTCGTGGCCCTGGGCTGCGGTGCGGTGCAGGTGTGCACAGCGGCGATGCTGCATGGGTTTCGGATTGTCGAGGAGATGAAGGACGGCCTCTCGCGGTGGATGGACAGCCAGGGCTACAGCAGCCTGCAGGCGTTCTCGGGCAAGGCCGTGGGCAACACCACCGACTGGAAGTACCTGGATATCAACTACCAGGTGATCGCCAAGATCGACCAGGCGGCGTGCATCGGTTGCGGGCGCTGCCACATCGCCTGCGAAGACACCTCGCACCAGGCCATCGCCAGCATCCGGCAGGCCGACGGCACCCATAAATATGAGGTGATCGACGACGAATGCGTGGGCTGCAACCTGTGCCAGATCACCTGCCCGGTGCAGGACTGCATCGAAATGATCCCCCAGGAAACCGGCAAACCCTTCCTCGACTGGCTGCACGACCCGCGCAATCCCTACAGGGAAGCAGCGGCAAGCGGCAAGTAGTAACAGCAACTACAAGCTGCAAGTGGCAAGCCTGGAGCCCACTTGCAGCTTGTAGCTTGCAGCCTGCCGCTGCCTCTAAGGTTCGAGGCCGATGCCGCGCAGGATGACGCTGGTGACGGTTTGCAGGGCGCGTTCGAATTGCATGTCGGAGAGTGGCTGGTGATCGTTGAGGATCATCACCTGGTGGTCGAAGTCGGCGTAGTGCTGGGTCGAGGCCCAGATCATGTACAGCAGGCTTGAAGGCTCCACCGGCAGGATGCGTTTGTCTTCGACCCACTGGCGGATTTTCGCTTCTTTCATTTTTGCCCAGTCGTACAGGCTGGCATCCAGCGCTTCGCCGAGGGTCGGTGCGCCGTGGATGATTTCGTTGGCCCAGACTTTCGAACCGTAGGGCCGGCTGCGGGAGTGGTTCATCTTGGCGCGGATGTAGCTGCTGAGGACCACCCGCGGGTCATCGAACATCTCGAAGCACAGGGCATCCTGTTTCCACACTTCCAGCAGGTCGAACAGCACCGCGCTGTACAGCTCGCTCTTGGTGCTGAAGTAGTAATGCAGGTTGGAACGCGGCAGTTGCACCTCTTCGGCGATGTCGGCCATGGCGGTGCCGCCATAACCCTTTTCAGCGAAGACTTTCTCGGCGGCGAGGAGGATTTTTTCAACGTTACTGCGGCGGATTTCGATCTTGTGATTGCCCATGAGGGCTCCCTGAAGACAACGTGGCTCAAGACTAGCATCCGCTCCAGAGCGGGGCGAGGCCTGCTCGGCAGCGCAACCGCCGCTCTCGCCACAACAGGCGCGATTGGGTAGGATCGCCCTCCCATTCATTGGCAGACGCTGCCGCAGTGCCCCGTCCAGACGTTGATTCGCGACCCGGGCACCCGCTCCCTCTGCACCAATGCCGGCCCTGCCCGATCGCCGGCCATCTGTCCTGTTTCCGATGGAACCTCCATGACTATTCGCCCACGCAACGCTGCCGACGACCAGTCGCTTGCCGACCTGTGGCAGCGTTCGGTACGCGCCACCCACGACTTCCTCAGCGAAGACGATATCCAGTTGCTCTACCCCCTGGTGCGCGACGCCTATCTGCCGGCCCTCAAGACCTGGCTCTGGCAAAACCCCGATGGCAGCCCGGGTGGTTTTATCGCCACCGCGGGCGACAAGGTGGAAATGCTGTTTATCGAGCCGGCGCAACGCGGCCAGGGCATCGGCCGCCAGTTGCTGGATTACGTGCGCGCCGGGCACCCGAGCCTGAGTGTCGACGTCAACCAGCAGAATCCCCAGGCCCACGGCTTTTACCGGCGCTACGGCTTCGAAGACATCGGCTGCTCGCCGACCGATGGCGAGGGCCGGCCCTTTCCGATCATCCATATGCGCCTGGCGCAGCGTTGAAAAACCACTGGCCGGCGTTTCACTCGCCGGCCGCTTCGTGCTCTAGTGAGCACCCGTCGTCTTCCTCGAAGGTATCCCACGATGCGCCTGAAACAACTCCTCACTGCCAGCGCCCTGCTGGCTTCCCTGCTGGCCGCTTCCTCGGTGTTCGCCCACGCCCATCTGCAAGCCAGTACCCCGGCCGCCGACACGGTGGTGACGCCACCGCAAGCCTTGCGCCTGGTGTTTTCCGAGGGCGTCGAGGCCAGCTTCACCCAGGTCAGCCTGAGCCGGGACGGCGCACCGGTGGCGCTCAATGGCCTGGCCACCGAAGGCGCGGACAAAAAGACCCTGGTGGTAACCCCGGCCGCCCCGCTGGCGGCAGGCACCTACAAGGTCGACTGGCACGCGGTGTCGGTCGACACCCATAAGAGCGCCGGCAGCTACAGCTTCAAGGTCGGCCAGTAATTCATGTCGAGCCTGCTGGTGCTGTGCCGGTTTGTGCACTTCACGATGGTGTTGATGCTGTTCGGGGCCTGGGTCTTTGCCCCCCTGCTGCTGGGCCGTGGCGACAGGCACCCGGTGCTGCATCAGCGCGTCGCTCGCCTCAGCACCGGGCTGACGACCGTGGCGCTGCTCAGCGGGGTCTGCTGGCTGCTGCTGATCACCGCCAGCATGGCCGATTCCTGGTCGGCGGCGCTGGACCCGGCAACCGTGCAATTGGTGCTGGGCAAGACCTTTTTCGGCCAGGTCTGGTCCTGGCACCTGCTGTTCAATGCCCTGCTGCTGGGGGTGCTGCTGAGCCCCCTGCGCACTCGTTTTCCGCTCAAGCTGAGCCTCGCCGCACTGCTGCTGGCAACCCTGGCGCCGGTGGGCCACGGCGCCATGCTCGATGGGCTGGCGGGCCAGTTGCTGATTCTCAATCAGATCGTGCATTTGAGTTGTGTCGGGGTCTGGCTCGGCGGGCTGATGCTGCTGTCGTTGCTGTTGCTGCAGCCGAACCCCAGCGCGATGGAAGCGGTTTTAAGGCGCTTCAGCGGCGTGGGGTACGCCCTGGTGGCGGGCTTGCTGCTCAGTGGCCTGATCAATGTCCGGGTGTTGACCGGGCACTGGTGGCCGACGCCGCTGTTCAGCGGCTTTGCCCTGATTCTGCTGATCAAGGCACTGCTGGTGTCGGCCATGCTGGGGCTGGCGCTGCTGCACCGCCTGCGCCTGGCTGGCTGCGACCAGCGCCTGGGGGCATTGCGCACTAGCGTGCTGCTGGAGTGGCTGCTGGGGGTGGCGGCCGTGGCGGCTGTTTCCCTGTTGGGCACCCTGCCGCCGATGCAGGCGCTGTAGGCCGCGCACTCCGTTCACGCTCCCGGCGGCTTTTAACGCCCCATGGGCCGCACGGGGACAGGTTCTCAGGGCGTGACCGAGGTATCGATACTCACCACCACCGACATCCCCGGGCGCAGGCGCTGGCTTTCAGCCTGGTCCGGGTCGACGGTGATGCGCACCGGCACGCGCTGGGCGATCTTGACGAAGTTGCCGGTGGCGTTGTCGGCTTGCAGCAGGCTGAACTCCGAGCCGGTGCCCGGGGAAATCCGCTGCACCCGGCCGGTGAATTTACGGTGGTTCAAGGCGTCCACGGTGAAACTCGCCGGCTGGCCGATGCGCACGCTGTCCATCTGGGTTTCTTTCATGTTGGCGATGATCCACAGCTGGTTCGGCACCAGCGCCATCAACTGCGCGCCGGAATTGACGTAGGCCCCCAGGCGCACGCCGATCTGCCCCAACTGGCCGTCGCGCGGGGCGAGGATCCGGGTATTGGACAAGTCGATCCGCGCCAGTTGCACCGCCGCTTCGGCGCTGGCGACCGCCGCCTCCAGCGAGCCACGGTTGACGATCACCGTCTGCAGGTCCTGGCGCGCGATTTCCAGGGACGCCTGGGCCTGGGCCACGGCGGCGAGGGTCTGGGCGTTGGCGGCGCGGGTCACGTCCAGCTCGCGCTGGGACACCGAGCCGTCGCTGACCAAGGCCTGGTTGCGCCGCAGGTCGGCCGCGCTTTTTTGCGCCTGGGCCTGGCTGTCGGCCAGGGCCGCCTGGCGCAACTTGATGGTGGCCTCGGCGCTGTTGCGTTGCTGCACCACATTGGCCAGGGCGGCTTTCTGCACCGCCAGCTGGGCCAGGGACTGATCCAGGCGCTGCTGGTAGATGCGGTCATCCAGGCGCACCAGCAGGTCGCCGGCCTTGACGAACTGGAAGTCCTGCACCGGCACTTCGAACACATAGCCGCTCAACTGCGGGCCGATGATGGTCACCTGGCCACGCACCAGGGCGTTCTCGGTGGTTTCCACGGCGCTGCCGAACGGTGGCAACTGCCAGGCATAGAGCACGATCGCCACGCCGACAATGGCGATGGCGGCAAAGCCCAGGGACGAGATGATCCGCACCCGCAACGAGCGCGGCTCGGTGGCCGGGGTCGACGGCGGCGCCGTGCCTTCCGGGGTCGAGGCGATGGCATGGGTGGTCGTGGTGGTCGGTTCGCTCATGAAGAAGGGGCACCGTTGGGTTGAACGGGAGCCGGGCCGGCGGGCGCGGCGGCTTTGGTGGTGCTTATCAGCCACAGGCTGCGAATGAAGATCCAGATCATGGTCAGCACGGCAATCACCGCGATCAGCATGAACACATCGTTATAGGCCAGCACATTGGCCTCGCGAGTGGCGGCGGTGGCCAGGCTGCGAATGCCCTGCAGGGTGCGCTGGTCGGGATCGGCGATCACCCCGCCGACCGCCGAGCCGCCGCTTTGCACCCGCGCCAGGACCCGGGGGTCGAGCAGGGTCAGGTGTTCGACGATATGGCTGGAGTGGAACTTCTCGCGCACGATCTGGAAGGTGCCGAGCAAGGCGGCGCCAATCAGCCCGCCGAGGTTCTGGCAGATGCCGAACAGCACCGAGAAACTCACCAGGTTGCGCGGGTTGGTCAGCACGTTGCGGGTGCCCAGGACCATGGTCGGGCCGAGGAAAAACGTGCCGCCAAAGGCCAGCAGGAACTGGCTGAAATACATGTTGGCCGGGCGCGTCAGGTTGCTGGAGAAGCTGTCCATCACCGAGCCCGTGGCCATCAGTGCCAGGGAAATGATCAGCGGCATCAGCAGGTGCGCCGGGTTGATGGTCAGGGCGCTGGTGGCCAGCCCGGCGATGCTGCCCAGCAGCATCACGCCGTAGAGCATGCGCATCTGCTGGCTGCTCATGTTCAGCGCCTGCAGAAAGCCCACGGCACCGGTGGACTGCTCCGACAGCACCATGCGGATCAGTATCACCGCCAGGGCCAGGCGGATAATCGCCCCGCTGCCCAGCCAGCGGGTCATCAGCATCGGGTTGCTGCGGTTATGTTCGATGCACAGGCCGGCCATGATCAGCACGATGGAGGCGGCCGAAGCGACGCCGATCCACGGCGCTTCCAGCCACCAGTCGATGCGCCCCAGGGACAGCACCGCGCACAGCAGCGCCACGCCACTGGCCAGCAGGGCAAAGGTCAGGAAGTCGAGTTTTTCGAAGGTCTTGAAGCGGTCGCCCGGCGGCAGTTTGAGCAGCAGCACACAGCCCAGCGACGTCAGGGCCAGGCCCAGCTCGAACAGGTACAGCCCGCGCCATTCGGCGATTTGCAGCAAGTCTTCGGAAAACAGCCGGGCCAGGGGCAAGGCCAGCTGCGAGGTGCCCAGGCCCAGGACCAGGGCTTTGAGGCGCCACTTCGCGGGGAAGGCCTGGATCATGTAGTACAGGCCCAGGGAACTCAGGGCCGCGCCGACCATGCCGTGGGCCGCGCGCACGGCGATGGCCGAGTTCAGGTCGTTGACGAACAGATGGCCGAAGGTCACCAGGGCGTAGAGCACCAGGAACACCTCGGTAAAGGCCCGCAGGCCGAATTGCTGGCGAAACTTCACCAGCAGCAGGTTCATCGAGACGTTGGTCATGACGTAGGCCGTGGGCAGCCAGGCCATTTCGGCGGTGGTCGCACCGAGGGCGCCTTGCAGGTACGGCAGGTTGGCGATCACCAGGGAGTTGCCCAGGCCACCGGTCAGCGCCACCAGCAAACCGACCAGGGCATACGCCAGGCGCTTGCGGTTGGAGTGCAGCGGTGTCGAGGGCGAGCCGGGCAAGCTGGGCTTTTCGTGGGGCTGCCAGTTGCGCGGGACGTAGTGATCCATTCAATGGCCTTGTGCGGGCGTATGGGTGACTCGATCAAGCCGGAAATTGCCTGGCAGTGTGCCGCAAAAGCACCGCAGGCTGGCAAGTACCTCGGCGTTTTTTTGTGGGCCAGCGGCTACAAATCGGCGCTGTAGACGCTGCCGAGGCACGAGGCTGCGCTGGCCTTCGAAAACGCCAGGGTTTCGTCAGATGCATCTCCGGCCCTCGGCAACCCCGCTATTCCTTCAAGCGCCCCTTCGAAACTCGGATTGACCGTTGACAAGCCGGCAAAGCGCTGTAAATAATCCGCCCATGTCGTACGACAACGTATGACAATGCCAACAATAACAATAAAACGGAGCCTCCCCTGTGACGACACTCGCCCGTCTGTTTGCCCGTTCGCCCACGCCCCAGACCCTCGCCCTGTACAGCTGCGCCGCCCTGACCCTGGCGATGCCCCTGTGCAGCCAGGCCGAAGGTTTTCTCGATGACACCAAGGCCACGCTGAACCTGCGCAACGCCTACTTCAATCGCAACTTCACCAACCCCGCCTACCCCCAGGGCAAGGCCGAGGAATGGACCCAGAGCTTTATCCTCGACGCCAAGTCCGGGTTTACCCAGGGCACCGTCGGCTTCGGCCTGGACGTGCTGGGGATGTACTCGGTCAAGCTCGACGGCGGCAAAGGGACTGGCGGCACCCAGTTGCTGCCCCTGGACCGTGACGGGCGTCCGGCCGACAACTTCGGCCGCCTGGGCGTGGCGCTCAAGGCCAAGCTGTCGCAAACCGAACTGAAGGTCGGGGAATGGATGCCGGTGTTGCCGATCCTGCGCTCCGACGATGGTCGCTCACTGCCGCAGACCTTCCGCGGCGGCCAGGTTACCTCCAGGGAAATCGACGGCCTGACGCTGTACGGCGGCCAGTTCCGCGGCAACAGCCCGCGCAACGACTCGAGCATGGAAGACATGTTCATGCAGGGCAAAACCGCTTTCACCTCGGACCGCTTCAACTTCGGCGGCGGCGAATACACCTTCAACGACAAACGCACCCAGGTCGGCTTGTGGTACGCCGAGCTGACCGATATCTATCAGCAGCAGTACCTCAACCTGACCCACACCCAGCCGTTGGGCGACTGGACCCTGGGGGCCAACCTCGGCTACTTCATCGGCAAGGAAGACGGCAGTGCCCTGGCCGGCGACCTCGACAACAAGACCGCGTTCGCCCTGCTCTCGGCCAAATATGGCGGCAGCACCTTTTATGTCGGCCTGCAAAAGCTCACCGGCGACAGCGCCTGGATGCGGGTCAATGGCACCAGCGGCGGCACCCTGGCCAACGACAGTTACAACGCCAGCTACGACAACGCCCGGGAGAAATCCTGGCAACTGCGCCACGACTACAACTTCGCCGCCCTCGGCGTGCCCGGCCTGACCCTGATGAATCGCTACATCAGCGGCGACAACGTGCACACCGGAGCCATCACCGACGGCAAGGAATGGGGCCGCGAGTCGGAACTGGCCTACACCGTGCAGAGCGGCGCCTTGAAGAACCTCAACCTGAAATGGCGCAACGCAAGCATCCGCCGCGACTACAGCACCAACGAGTTCGACGAAAACCGGATATTCATCAGTTACCCGCTCTCCCTGCTCTAAAACGCGGAAAGATCGAGAAAGACAGCTGTGGCCGCTGCCGAGCAACGAGGCTGCGCTGGCCCTTGAATGCGCCGCCATACACCCGGGAGAAATACGGCGATTTTCAGGGGCAGCGTCCGAACGCGGCCCGAGCCTGCGGCAGCGGTTGCAGCGGCGGCAGGTAACAAAAGGCCACAGCTTTTTCGCGATCAGGCGTTGACAAAGGCCCCCTGGGATAACGAAACTCCGAAAAGTCATACGACAACCTACAACAATTTCAAGCAACGATCATTGATCAGGGTTTTCCATGAACAGCACCCCCTCCCCGCGCAAACCCTTCAATCGCCTGCTGCTCACCGGCGCCGCCGGCGGCCTGGGCAAGGTCCTGCGCGAAAGCCTGCGGCCTTACGCCGAAGTCCTGCGGCTGTCGGACATCGGCGAAATGGCCCCGGCTGCCGGCCCCGAGGAAGAAGTGGTGCGCTGCGACCTGGCAGACAAGCAGGCCGTGCATCAGTTGGTCGAAGGCGTCGACGCGATCCTGCACTTTGGCGGGGTCTCGGTGGAGCGCCCGTTCGAGGAGATTCTCGGGGCCAATATCTGCGGGGTGTTTCACATCTATGAAGCGGCGCGCCGCCATGGGGTGAAGCGGGTGGTCTTTGCCAGTTCCAACCACGTGATCGGTTTCTACCAGCAGGACCAGAAGCTCGACGCCCACTCCCCGCGCCGCCCGGACAGCTACTACGGCCTGTCCAAGTCCTATGGCGAAGACATGGCCAGCTTCTACTTCGACCGTTACGGCATCGAGACCGTGAGCATCCGCATCGGCTCCTCGTTCGCCGAGCCGCAGAACCGCCGGATGATGAGCACCTGGCTCAGCTTTGGCGACCTCACCCAACTCCTCGAATGCGCGCTGTACACGCCGAATGTCGGCCACACCGTGGTCTATGGCGTGTCCGACAACCACAACGTCTGGTGGGACAACCACCTGGCCAGTGCCCTGGGGTACGCCCCCCGCGACAGCTCCGAAGTGTTCCGAGCCAAGGTCGAGGCCCTGCCGCTGCCGGCGGCCGACGACCCGGCGCGGATCTACCAGGGCGGCGCGTTTGTCGCGTCCGGCCCGTTCGACGACTGATCCACAGCGCCACGCATTGCCCATAACGTCATCAAGGGAACTGAGCCGTCATGCAAGCAGAGTTGATTGTCGATGCACGCAACGCCGTCGGTGAAAGCCCGGTCTGGGTCGCCGAGGAGCAGGCGCTGTACTGGGTGGATATTGCCGCCGGCGGCCTGCAACGCTGGAGTGCCCACAGCGGCCAGGTCGATACCTGGACCGCCCCGCAAATGCTCGCCTGCATCGCCCGCCACAGCGACGGCGGCTGGGTGGCGGGGATGCAGAGCGGGTTCTTTCACCTGCACCCCCACAATGACGGCAGCCTCGACAGCGAGCCCTTGCCGAGCGTGGCCCACGCCCGCCCGGACATGCGCCTGAACGATGGCCGCTGTGATCGCCAGGGGCGCTTCTGGGCCGGGAGCATGGTCCTGGACATGGGCGCCAATGCCGCCGATGGCGCGCTGTATCGCTACCAGGCCGGTCAGGCAGGCCCGCTGGCCGCGCAACTGCAAGGCTTTATCGTGCCCAACGGCCTGGCCTTCAGCCCCGACGGGCAGACCCTGTACCTCTCCGACTCCCATCCTCTGGTGCAGAAGATCTGGGCCTTCGATTACGACACCGACAGTGGCACCCCCTCCAATCGCCGGCTGTTCGTCGACATGCAGCGCTTTCTCGGGCGCCCGGATGGCGCCGCGGTGGACGCCGACGGCTGTTACTGGATCTGCGCCAACGACGCCGGGCTGATTCACCGCTTTACCCCCGACGGCCGCCTGGATCGCTCCCTCAGCGTACCGGTGAAGAAACCCAGCATGTGCGCCTTTGGCGGCAGCCGCCTGGACACCCTGTTCGTGACCTCGATCCGCCCCGGCGACGAGCTGGACCCCCAGTCCCTGGCCGGCGGCGTGTTTGCCTTGAACCCGGGGGTCACGGGCCTGGCCGAACCGCTGTTCAAGGGCCTGGCCGGCTGAACCCGGGCCAGGCACCGCACCCTGTTTACCGCATCGCTGCTCTTTGAATAAAAACAACAAAACGGAGATCCACCATGAATTTCAAACGCACCTTGCTCGTCGTCGCCCTCCCCCTGGCCTTCAGTGTCTCGACCCTGGCCCAGGCCCTGGAAATCAAGTTCGCCGATATTCACCCCGCCGGCTACCCGACCGTGGTCGCCGAAGAAAACATGGGCAAGACCCTGGTCAAGGAGAGCAATGGCCAGCTGACCTTCAAGATGTTCGCCGGCGGCGTGCTCGGTTCCGAGAAGGAAGTGATCGAACAGGCCCAGGTCGGAGCGATCCAGATGGCCCGGGTCAGCCTCGGCATTGTCGGCCCGGTGGTGCCGGACGTGAACGTGTTCAACATGCCGTTCGTGTTCCGCGACCAGGCCCATATGCGCAAGATCATCGACGGCGAGATCGGCCAGGAAATCCTCGACAAGATCACCCAGTCCGAATTCAACCTGGTGGCCCTGGCCTGGATGGACGGCGGCACGCGCAACCTCTACACCAAGAAGCCGGTGCGCAGCCTGGCCGACCTCAAGGGCATGAAGATACGCGTGCAAGGCAACCCGATGTTCATCGAAACCATCAATGCCATGGGCGGCAACGGCATTGCCATGGACACCGGCGAGATCTTCAGCGCCCTGCAGACCGGGGTCATCGACGGCGCGGAAAACAACCCGCCGACCATGCTGGAACACAACCACTACCAAAATGCCAAGTTCTACAGCCTGACCGGGCACCTGATCCTCCCGGAACCCCTGGTGATGTCCAAGACCACCTGGAACAAGCTCACCCCCGAGCAGCAGACCCTGGTGACCAAGGCCGCCAAGGCCGCGCAGTTTGAAGAGCGCCAACTGTGGGATGCCAAGTCCGCCAGCAGCGAAGCCAAGCTCAAGGCCGCCGGGGTGGAATTTATCGTGGTCGACAAAAAGCCCTTCTATGACGCCACCGCCGACATTCGCCAGAAGTACGGCGCGCCTTACGCCGAGCTGATGACCCGTATCGAAGCCGTCGAGTGACCCCGCGTCTCCTCCTATAGAAGGCCCTGTCTGCCCGTGGCCCTGCGCCCCGGGCCGGCCCGGTTACGGTGAAACCCGATGAAAAATCTGTTGCTGCGCCTCAATGACAGGCTCTATATGGCCTGCATCTGGGTCGCCGGGCTGTCGATCCTGGCGATTTCCCTGATCATCCCCTGGGGCGTGTTCGCCCGTTACATCCTCGGCACGGGCGCCAGTTGGCCGGAGCCCACCGCCATCCTGCTGATGATGGTCTTCACCTTTATCGGCGCCGCCGCCAGCTATCGCGCCGGCGCCCATATGGCGGTGGCGATGCTCACCGACCGCCTGCCGGCCCCGGTCAAGTCCGCGGCCTCGATCGTTTCGCAACTGTTGATGGCCAGCATGTGCCTGTTCATGACCCTCTGGGGCACCAAGCTCTGCCTGTCGACCTGGAACCAGTTCATGAGCGCCCTGCCGACCCTGCGGGTGGGCATTACCTATATGCCGATCCCGGTGGGCGGGTTCCTGACCCTGATCTTTGTCCTGGAAAAACTCCTGCTGGGTGACCAGAGCCAGCGCCGCGTGGTGCGTTTCGACCTGGTCGAAGAAAACGAAGGGGCCGCATAAATGGACGCTCTGATCCTGTTGGGCAGTTTTATCGGCTTGATCCTGATCGGCATGCCGGTCGCCTATGCGTTGGGGTTGTCGGCGCTGATCGGCGCCTGGTGGATCGATATTCCGTTCCAGGCCCTGATGATCCAGGTGGCCGGGGGCGTCAACAAGTTCTCGCTGCTGGCCATTCCCTTCTTCGTCCTGGCCGGGGCGATCATGGCCGAGGGCGGCATGTCGCGGCGGCTGGTGGCGTTCGCCGGGGTGCTGGTGGGGTTCGTGCGCGGCGGGCTGTCGCTGGTCAACATCATGGCCTCGACCTTTTTCGGCGCGATTTCCGGTTCGTCGGTGGCCGACACCGCGTCGGTGGGCTCGGTGCTGATTCCGGAAATGGAGCGCCAGGGCTACCCCCGGGACTTCTCCACCGCCGTCACGGTCAGCGGTTCGGTGCAGGCCCTGCTGACCCCGCCCAGCCATAACTCGGTGCTCTACTCCCTGGCGGCCGGCGGCACGGTGTCGATTGCCTCGCTGTTCATGGCCGGGATCGTGCCGGGGCTGCTGATGAGCGCAAGCCTGATGGTGCTGTGCCTGATCTTCGCCAAGAAGCGCAACTACCCCAAGGGCCAGGTGATCCCCCTCAGGCAGGCGCTGAAAATCTGCGGTGAGGCCCTGTGGGGCATGATGGCGATGGTGATCATCCTCGGCGGGATTCTGTCCGGGATCTTCACCGCCACCGAATCGGCGGCGATCGCTGTGCTGTGGGCGTTTTTCGTCACCATGTTCATCTACCGCGACTACAAATGGCGCGACCTGCCCAAGCTGATGCACCGCACGGTGCGCACCATTTCCATCGTGATGATCCTGATCGCCTTCGCCGCGAGCTTCGGCTACATCATGACCCTGATGCAGATTCCGGCGAAGATCACCACCGCGTTCCTCACCCTGTCGGACAACCGCTACGTGATCCTGATGTGCATCAACGTGATGTTGCTGCTGATCGGCACGGTGATGGACATGGCGCCGCTGATCCTGATCCTGACCCCGATCCTGCTGCCGGTGATTGTCGGCATCGGCGTCGACCCGGTGCAGTTCGGCATGATCATGCTGGTCAACCTGGGCATCGGCCTGATCACGCCACCGGTGGGCGCGGTACTGTTTGTCGGCTCGGCGGTGGGCAAGGTCAGTATCGAAAGCACGGTCAAGGCGCTGCTGCCGTTCTACGGCGTTCTGCTGTTGGTGCTGATGGCCGTGACCTACATCCCCGCGCTGTCGCTGTGGCTGCCAAACCTGGTGCTGTAAACCACGGTCGCCGCCCGTCGACGACGGGCGGCATTTGCCCCTCAAACCCCTTTGCCCTGGTGCCGCTGATGCTCCCCACCCTGCTCACCCTTGACGATGGAATCACCCGCCTGACCCTGGCTCCGGACATCGGCGCCAGCCTGGTCAACTGGAGTGTGTCTGCCAGCGGCCAGGCCCTGCTGCGCCACAGCGATGAAGCGGCACTGGCCAGCGGCCTGCCGGGCAAGCTCGGTTGCTACGCCCTGGCGCCCTGGTCGAACCGCATTGCCGAGGGCGGCTTCCAATGCCCCGACGGCTGGCTGGCCCTGGAGGCCAACACCCTGACCGACCCCCGACCGATTCACGGCAGCGCCTGGCAGCAGCCCTGGCAGGTGCTGGAACAGCGGCCCAACGAAGTGCTGCTGCAACTGGACAGCCACACCCCCTTCGCCTACCGCGCCCGGCAGCGGATCCGCCTCGACCAGGGGCGCCTAAGCATCGAGCTGCAGGTCACTCACCTGGCTCCAGAACCCGCCTGGCATGGGCTGGGCCTGCACCCCTATTTCCCCCGCAGCGCCCAGAGTCGCCTGCAGGCCCGGGCGCGGCAGGTGTGGCATTGCGATGAGTCGCGCCTGCCCACGCAACTGGCCGACCTGCCCGCAGCCTGGGATTTCCGGCAGCCCCAGGGCCTGCCCGAGTCACTGGTGGACAACGGCTTCAGCGGCTGGGACGGCGAATGCCTGATTATCGAGCCAGAGGCCGGTTATCAGTTGCACTGCCAGGCCAGCGGCTGTGATTACTTCCTGCTGTACTGCCCGCCCGGCAAGGATTTTTTCTGCTTCGAACCGGTCAGCCACCCGGTCAACGCCCACCACCTGCCCGGGCACCCGGGGCTGCGCCTGCTGGCGCAGGGGCAATCCATCGAACTGGGGTTCAGCCTGCACTATCAACCGCTGTAAACCCACGGATGCCTTGACGCCACCGCCTCATGCACGGCAAATAGCGCTCTGGCCGCAACCCGGCGCAACCCGTGCACCTTGAGGAACCCCGCGCCATGAAGCCTTTGAGCTTTCGAAAAATGCATGCCAACGGCGATGACTTCGTGCTCCTCGACCTTCGCGGACGCCACCAGCCGATCAACTCCGAGATCGCTCGCCAACTCGGCGATCGCCACCGTGGCATCGGCTTCAACCAATTGGCGGTGCTCAGCGACAGCGTCGAGGCCGACGCCCGACTGACCTTCTGGAATGCCGACGGCACCCCGCTCAGCACCTGCGGCAGTGCCACCCGGGGCGCAGCGGACCTGTTGATGCGGGAAACCGGCGCCACCTCCATCGAACTGCACACCGAGCGTGGCCTCCAGCACTGTGAACGCCTGGCCGACTACTCGGTGTCGGTGGAGATGGGCGTGCCCCTGTTCGACTGGCAGGATGTGCCCCTGGCGGCCGAGCACGACACCCTGGAACTGCCCATCGACGGCGCGCCGGCAGCGTGCAGCATGGGCAACCCCCATTGCAGCTTTTTTGTGACTGAGGTCGAGCAGATCGACCTGGCCCGCTTCGGCCCGCCCATGGAGCAGCACCCGCTGTTCCCGCAGAAAACCAATGTGCACCTGGTGCAGGTCATCGACCGCCAGACCATCCGCCTGCGCATCTGGGAGCGCAACGGCGCGATTCCATTGGGCTCGGGCTCATGTTCCTGCGCGGCGGCGGTCAACGGCATCCGCCGCGGCTTGCTCGACAGCCCGGTCAAGGTGCTGTGCGACGGTGGGCCGGTCAGCGTGACCTGGGATGGCCAGGGCAAGGTGCGACTGGCGGGGCCGGTGGAGAGCGTGTTTTTCGGCACCCTGCTGCTCAATGCCCGGGAGCCGGCCTAGCCCCGTTGAAGGCGGCAGGCCTTGAGCTGCCGCCCGCCCGAGCGGCCTACATCCAGCCGAGCCACTTCCACCAGGTGGCGGCAAACACCAGCATCAGCAGGTAGCCGACCAGGGTCACGATCAGGCCGACCTTGGCGAACTGGCGCGCATTGAAGGTCTCGGTGCCCAGGCACACCATGTTCTGCGGGGCGTTGATCGGCAGGATAAACCCGTAGCTGACCACAAAGCCCAGGAGCATGGTCATGCCCAGGCGGTTGAACTCGCCGGGCAGGGTCTGCAACACCGCGATCAGGATCGGCAGCAGCGCCGAGGTCAGGGCCGTGGCACTGGCAAAGCCCAGGTGGATCAGGATCAGGAAGGCAGCAAGGATCGCGAACACCGCCAGCGCGCCCACTTGATCGAGCCCGGTATGGGTCACCACCTGCCCGCCCAGCCATTGCCCGGCGTGGGTGGTGAGCAGCGCCGAACCCAGGCTGATGCCGACCCCGAACACAATCACCGTGCCCCAGGGAATCCGCGACTGCACGTCCTTCCAGGTCATGATGCCGATCCGTGGCAGCAGCAGGATCACCAGCCCGGCATAGGTGGTGGAAGTGGTGTCGAAACTGTGCAGCTTGCCCTCGGTGGCCCAGGCCAGGAGCAACAACAGCGACACGCTCAGCAGGCGCTTCTGCGGGCCGGTCATGGGGCCGATGTCCACCAGGGACTGGGCCACCGCTTCCTTGCCACCGGGGATGCTGTCGGTTTCCGGCGGCAACAGCTTGAGCACCACCCACACCAGCACCACGGACATGATCAGCGCCCAGGGCGCCCCGGCGATCAGCCAGTCGAGCCAGCTCACCCGCTCGCCGAGCATCTTGTCCATAAAACCCACGGTCAGCAGGTTCTGAGCGGCGGCGGTCTGGATCCCGACGTTCCAGATACTGGTGCCCTGGGCCACCACAATCATCAGGCCGGCGGCGATATTGGAGCGCTTGTCGACGCCGAACGCGGCAATCACCCCCATCATGATCGGCACCACGCAGGCACTGCGCGCCGTGGCGCTGGGCACCAGCAGGCTGAGGAGGATGGTCACGGCGACCGCGCCCACCAGGATCAACCGGGTGCTGGTGCCGACCCGGGTCAGGGTGATCAGGGCGATGCGCCGGTCGAGGCCGGTGTGGGTCATGGCGGCGGCAATGAACAGCGCGCCGGTGACCAGCGCCAGCGCCGAGTTGGAAAACCCGGTCAGCGCCAGGCTGATGGCCGCCGAACTGCCGTAGATCTGCGTCGGGTCCTGCAGGGTCGGCGCGGTGCCGATCAGGAACGCCATCAGCGAAGTGATCATGATTGCGCTGGCTTCGTACGACACCGCCTCGCTGATCCACACCACCACCGCGAACGCGAGGATCGCCAGCATCCGCTGCCCCGCCACCGGCAGGTCGGCCGGCAGGGGCAGCAGCAACACCGTGACCATCGCCAGCAGCGCGATCAACAGCCCCACCGGCAGGCGCACCGGGGTCTCGGGGGCTTGGGCAACAGGCGCATTCATGGGCGGGTCCTTTTCGAAATTGACAGCTTTACAGCATGCCTGAGCCGTCGGCGCAGGGCTTTGATAAAGGTCAAGCCCAAGGAAATGATCGGGCTTTAGGATCGAATAAAGCGCTCTCGGCTGTCGCCTTGCTGAACCCGTGAAAACAAAGAAATATTTTTTTACATATCTACAGATTTTTCACTTATTTGAGATCACAGTGACATCAGCGCGACAAGGAGTCGAAAGCGGCGGTATCACTCCAACCAGCAGGTGCTTTTATGGTGACAAGAAATATTAGGCTGACTTCAAGGGCGCTGCTGAGCTTTGGCGCCATCTGTATGTTGTTGATCGGTATGGGGGCAATTGCACTGTGGAAGATGGGGCAGATACACGACGCAGCGGTCGACTTGCAATCCAACTGGCTGCCCAGCGTCAGGCAGGCCACGAAAATCGAATCGGCCACCTTGCGCGTGCGCCTGGAAGCCTTGCACTACGTCACTGAAAATCCGGACCAGAAAGGCGCCTCGCGGGACAAGCTCGACAGCCTCAAATCAACCCTGACCCAGGACATCCGGGACTACGAGCATCTGGTCTCCAGCCCTGAAGAAAAAGCCAGCTACGAACGCGTCAAGCAAGGGGCCCAGGGCTACCTCGACAAACTCTCGATATTGATTGATTCCGGCACCCTCAACAGCGCCGAACAGGCCACCGCCTATGTCAACCAGGTCACGGTGCCGCTGGCCCTCGCCCTGCAAACCTCGGTCGACGAGCTGATTCAGGTCAACGAACGTGGGGCCGACCAATCGGCAACCCTGGCCGGCGATCAGTTCAACACCGGCATCACCCTGACGGCGGCGATCATCATCGTCGCGATCCTGATGACCATCCTGATTGCCACCCTGTTCACCAAAAGCATCACCCACCCGGTGCGCCTGTTGCTGGCGACCACTCAGAAAATCGCCGAAGGCGACCTGCGGGCCCAGGTCGAGGTCAGCGGCCAGGATGAACTCACCGATTTGCAGAACTCGACCCAGGCCATGCTCGACAGCCTGAAATCGACCATCCGCCATATCGCCGACTCTTCGACCCAGCTGGCCTCCGCCGCCGAGGAAATGAGCGCCATCACCCGCGAGTCGAACGCCGGTATCCAGCAACAGAGCATGGAGACCGAACAGGCCGCCACCGCCGTCACCGAAATGAGCGCGGCGGTGGATGAAGTGGCCGGCAACGCGGTGTCCAGCGCCGAGGCCTCGCAAGCCTCGGACGAGGACAGCAAGCACGGCCATTACCAGGTCAGTGAAACCATCAGTTCGATCCAGCAACTGGTGGACGAGGTGCTCGGTGCCTCGGCCCAGGCCCAGGGCCTGGCGTTGCAAGCCCAGGACATCAGCAAGGTGCTGGAGGTGATTCGCGGCATCGCCGGGCAAACCAACCTGCTGGCGCTCAACGCCGCCATCGAGGCGGCGCGGGCCGGGGAAGCCGGGCGTGGCTTTGCGGTAGTGGCCGACGAGGTGCGCTCCCTGGCCCAGCGTACCCAGGACTCCACCGAAGAAATCGAACAGATGATCACCCGCATCCAGCAAGGCACCGACACCACGGTCGGCGCCCTGCAAAGCAGCGCCGAGCAGGCCGGGCACACCCTGCAACGGGCCAATAGCGCGGGCAGTGCCCTGGAGAAAATCACCAGCGCGATCTCCCAGATCAGCCAGCGCAACCTGGTGATCGCCAGCGCCGCCGAGCAACAGGCCCTGGTGGCCCGCGACGTCGACCGCAGCCTGGTGAACATCCGCGACCTCTCGACCCAGACCGCCGCCGGCGCCACCCAGACCTCCGCCGCCAGCCAGGAGCTGTCGCGCCTGGCCATCGACCTCAACGGCCTGGTAACGCGTTTCGTGCTGTAAAGGGTCGATTAGGGTTTGCAAGGCCAAGGGCCTCTCGGCACACTCTCGCCCCCATTAGGTGAGAAGTTTGCCGTGAGCCCTGTCGATATCCTGCGCCTGCTGTCATTAGCTGCCATCTGGGGCGCGAGCTTCCTGTTTATGCGAATCATCGCGCCCGTGCTGGGCACGGTGCCCACCGCGTTTTTTCGGGTATCGATCGCTGCCGGCGGGTTGCTGGTGATCCTGGCGCTGATGCGCATCAGCTGGGATTTTCGCGGCAAGTTCAAAATCGTCCTGCTGCTCGGGATGATCAACTCGGGCATCCCCGCCACCATGTACTCCGTGGCCGCCCAGGTGCTGCCGGCCGGTTACTCGGCCATTTTCAACGCCACCACGCCGCTGATGGGCGTATTGATCGGTGGCCTGTTCTTCCATGAAAGACTCAGCCTGGCGAAGATTGCCGGGGTCTGCCTGGGCTTGTTCGGGGTCGGCATCCTGACCCGTGCCGGGCCCATGGCCTTTGACCTGCAACTGCTGCTGGGCGCCCTGTCCTGCCTGCTGGCCACCACCTGCTACGGTTTTGCCGGCTTTCTGGCACGGCGCTGGCTGGACCAGGCCGGTGGCCTCGACAGCCGTCTTGCCGCCCTGGGCAGCATGCTCGGCGCCACCTTGTTGCTGCTGCCGTTGTTCGCCTACAGCACCTTCACCCAACCGCCCGCCAGCTGGGGCGGCTGGAGCGTGTGGCTGTCGCTGCTGGGCCTGGGCCTGGTGTGCACGGCGCTGGCCTACATTCTTTACTTCCGCCTGCTGAGTTCGGTGGGCCCGGTCAAGTCGATGACCGTGACCTTCATGATTCCGCTGTTCGGGGTGTTGTGGGGGGCGTTGCTGCTGGATGAGCCGCTGTCCATGGCCCACCTCTATGGCGGGGCGCTGATCGGCGCGGCGTTGTGGCTGGTGTTGCAACCCACGGCGCTGAAAAAGCCCTGAACCTGCCGCCCTGGGCGCGGCGACAGGTGCGCACGAGCGGGCGGCCTACTCGATGATGTTGAAGTCACCCAGGTAGTCGTCGGAAATTTCCAGACCCAGGCCCGGCTTGTGGTCGTCGAGCTGGATGTAACCGTTGACCGGCTGCGGCTCGCCCTTGAACACGTAATAGAACAACTCATTGCCGACTTCGACGTCGAACACCGGGAAGAACTCGGCCATCGGCGAGGCGGTGGTGGACATCGTCAGGTGGTAGTTGTGCATCTGCCCGGCATGGGGGATCACCGGCACCGACCAGGCTTCGGCCAGGGCGTTGATCTTGCGTGCCGCGGTAATGCCGCCGACCCGGTTGGTGTCGTACTGGATCACGTCCACCGCACGCCGCTCCAGCAGGTCCTTGAAGCCATAGGAAGTGAACTCGTGCTCACCGCCGGAGATCGGCATGATGCCCATCTTCTTCAGCTCGATATAACCCTCGATGTCATCGGCGATCACCGGCTCTTCCAGCCAGCGCGGCTCGAACTCGGCCAGTTTGGGCAACATGCGGCGCGCGTATTCCAGGGTCCAGCCCATGTAGCACTCCAGCATGATGTCGATGTCCGGGCCGGCCAGCTCACGCAGGGCGCGCACTTGCTCGATGTTGCGGCGCATGCCGGCCGGGCCGTCCTTGGGGCCGTAGCCGAAGCGCATTTTCAGCGCGGTGAAACCCTGGTTCAGATAGCCCTGGGCCTCTTCCAGGAACAGGTCGAGGTTGTCGTTGGCGTACAGCTTGGAGGCGTAGGTCCAGATCTTTTCCTTGGTGCGCCCGCCCAGCAGCTTGAACACCGGCTTGTTCACCGCCTTGCCCATGATGTCCCAGATGGCGATATCGATGGCCGAGATCGCCGCCATGCCAATGCCCTTGCGGCCCCAGGCGTGACTCTGGCGGTACATCTTCTGCCAGATGTATTCGTTGTCGAACGGGTCCTCGCCGATTGCAATGGGTGCCAGGTAAGTGTCGATGATTTCCTTGGCCACCCGCGGCGCCAGGGCGCAGTTGCCGATACCAACGAGGCCGGTGTCGGTCTCGACTTCAACCACCAGCCAGCCGTGGAAACGGAACGAGCCCATGGCATCGCCACGCTCGAACAGGATGTCGCTGGCGTTGGTGCAAAAGTGCGCCTGAGGCGGGACGACTTTGCCTTTCCATTCGAAAACGCGGGTACGGATTGTTTTTATTTTCATGGATACAGTTCCTTGCTAAGGCTTGGGTAGTGTTCAGCCAACCTGGGCTGGTGTGAGCGCTGGACGCCGTTGTGGGTGAATGTCGTGTCGCGTAATGGAGGCGACTTTAGCCAGCGCTGCGGGCAGCGGCTAATCACTTATGCGTATCCGGCGATAACCCCAGGTGATAGGTAAAAGCGCTTTAGTCCCACTCGGGGTTATCGGATAAACACGCGACACGGCCTGCCGTTTTGGCTCAGAGCAGGTTGAAGTTGTAAGCCAGGATCAGACGGTTTTCGTCGAAGTTTTCCGCGAAGCTTCTACGCACACTGGAGTTGCGCCAGCGCAGGTTGAGGTTGCGCAGCGGGCCACTCTGAACGGTGTAGGCCAGCTCCAGGTCGCGCTCCCATTCTCGGCCATCGCCCAGCGTCGCGGTGTCGACATCCGAGCCACGGCTGTAACGCACCAGGCTGGTCAGGCCCGGCAGACCGAGTGCGACAAAGTTGTAGTCGTAGCGCAGTTGCCAGGAGCGTTCATCGGCATTGGAAAAGTTGTTGTTGAACATGTCGTTGGCCAGGCTCTTGCCGCTGGTGCCGGTCAGGGACATCCAGCCGGTGCCACTGCTGACCCGCTGTAAACCGGCGTAGAAGGTGTGCCCGGCAAGGTTGGCCGAGAACAGCCCGGACCACGCCTTGCTTTGGAGTGGCCCCGCCCGCGCAGCACCCACGTCACTGTCGATGAAGTAACCGAGGTTGGCGCCCAGGGTCCAGTCGCCCACAGGTTGGCGCTGGGTCAGGTTGAAATAGCGCTGGCGGTAGATGTCTTTCAGTTCGGCCTGCCACACCCCCACCACGGTGCGTTCGCTATTAAAACGGTACTCGGCGCCAAGGTAGTTGAAGCGGTCCGTGGCCTGAGCGGCGTAGCGTGCGGCCGACATGTCTTGCTCATTCGAGGAGTTGCGCAGGGTCACCGCGCGCATTTGCCCGCCATGCAGCGTCAGGCCATCGAACAGGTGCGAGGTGAACATGGCGCCGTCGAAGGTCTGCGGCAGCAGGCGCCCGTCATCGGCCCGCAGCACCGGCACATCGGGGCGCAGCTCACCGAGCTTGAGTTCGGTGTCGGCCACTTTGGCCTTGAGCGTCAGCCCGGCCCGACCATAGTCATCCGCCGCGCGACCGTCATCGTGCCTGGGCAGTAAACCGGTGCCGGTGCGGTCCGGGCTGCTGTCGAGCTTGAAGCCGGCCATGGCGCTGACATCCAGGCCAAACCCCACCAGGCCCTGGGTGTAACCCGAGCGCGCATCCAGGATAAAACCCTGGGCCCATTCCGCTGCCCGGCTTTGAGTGGCACCCGAGTCACGGAAGTCACGGTCAAAGTAGTAATTGCGCAGCAGCAGGTTGGCCGTCGCACCGTCCACAAAACCCTGCCCGGCAGCACTCGCCCACCAGGGCGGCGCGATCAGGGCTACCCCCAAGAAGCAGCGTGAAACCAGAGCGGGCACGCGATGACCGCGCACAGGGGATGAGGTGAGCATGGTGGTTGTCTCCTTGTTTTGGGCACAGCTTTGCCGCCCGGGTGCAAGGGCACCCGGAAACAGCACAGCATTGGGGTGGCTGCCGAGCAGCCGAGGTCATGCCCGCAAACAGTGGGGCATGAAAATGCGTGAATCAGGGCGGCGGCCGGTGGGCGGTTCTCCGCTCAGCGAGGGGAGACCAGGCCGGCCTTGCCGGGTTATTCGGGGGCCGGCGCAAAGGGCCCGAAACGGGCACGCCGATAACCTTCAGGGTCATTGGGGAAGTGCTCGGGAATGGCAAAGCCGGCTGGGCGCAATGCCGGGTCCGGGTAGGCGCCGACACGTTGCGGCGCGTGGCGTCGCGCCAGCTCACTGTTGACGTAGGCGGCGATGTCATACGCCTGCTCCACGCTCAGCAACGGCGCGTCGGCGCGACTGCCCAGCGGCATGTTGGCGTGAATGAAACGCGTCAACAGCGGCACCATGTACATATGGCCACCGTCGTCGTAACTGTCATCACCGGCAATGGGCGGGAACACATACCCGCCGCCCGTGGCGAAGTCCGCCGCCGGCATGCCCTGGCCGCTGGCGCCGTGGCACTGCGCGCACTGGGCAGCGAACAACTGGGCACCCTGCTGCGGGTTGGCGGCACGGGCCGGCAGCGTCAGTGGCGCCAGGCCCGCGCCGAGCATGCGTTTACCCGGCTGGGCCTCGCTGCCAAGCCAGCGCAGGTAGGCAACAATAGCCTGCATGTACGGGTGATCGGGGGTCAGCGCCACTTCGCCTTTGCCGAACATGCCGGCGATCCGCTGCTCAAGGCTGATGACCTGCATGCTCTTGGGGTCGAACTTGGGGTAATCGTTGACGGCGTTGACCAACGGCAAGGCGTAGGGCTTGCTGCCCGGCAAACCGGAGGGGCCGGCCTCATGGCAATTGACGCAATTGAGATTGTTGCGCGCCAAGCGCTGGCTGGGGTCCGCGACGCGGGGGCCGGCCAGGCGCGTGGTCTGTTGCAACAAGGCCATGCCTTGGCGGATCAGCGCCGCTTGCGGGTGCTGATCAAGTGCCTTGCTGTCCGGTATCTGCCAGGGCTGCACCGGGCGTGCCCGGTACTGCTCGACCAGCGCGGTGGCCTGGGCCGTAGTCAGCGCGGGCTCGCCAGCCAACACCGGGCTCAAGCCCTGCAACAGGCCGACGGTGCCCAGGATCACGCCTGAACCCACGCGGCAAAGAATTCGTAACATGTCTGGCTCGCTTTTATTGTTATAGGCCATGGGTCCGACGCCTGACTGACAGGCGCCGAACCAACCGTTACCGCAGGCGCAGCGGGGACGCTAAGCCGTCGGTCGCGGTGCGCCACGGGTGTTGAGCGCGATGCTGTACAGCGAGGTGGAGGCGCTGATGAACAGCACATCACTCAACGCCCCGCCAAAGGTGCAATTGGAAATCTTCTCCGGCACATGGATCTTGCCCAGTCGACAGCCCTCGGCGTCGAACACCTGGATGCTGTCGCTGGAACTGACGTACAGCCAGCCTTGCTGATCCAGGCGAAAGCCGTCCGGCAGCCCGGGTTCAATCACGGCGAACACTCGGCCATTGGCCAGGCGGCTGCCCTCCAGTACATCGAACACGCGGATGTGATGGCAGCCCTGCGGGTCGTGCGAGGCCGAGGTGTCCGAGATATACAGCCGCGACTCGTCCACGGAAAACGCCAGGCCATTGGGCTTTTCAAAATCCGTGGCGACCCGGCTCAGTTCCTGGCTGGCGGGGTCGAAGCGGTACACATGGCAACCGTCCTGCTCGCTGTCGGCCTTGTAGCCTTCGCGGTCACTCATGATTCCGTAGGCCGGGTCGCTGAACCAGATACTGCCGTCAGACTTGACCACCAGGTCGTTGGGCGAATTCAGGCGCCCGCCCTGGTAGCGGTCGACCAGCACCCTGACCTGGCCATCGTGTTCAGTGCGCGAAATACAACGCCGGCCATGCTCACATGTCACCTGGCGGCCCTCACCATCCAGGCTGTTACCGTTGCTGAAATTCGAAGGTTGGCGAAACACCTCGACCCCCGTCTCAGCGGACCAACGCAGCATGCGGTTGTTGGGGATGTCGCTCCAGACCAGGCTCTGCTGCGCCGCCAGCCAGACCGGACCCTCGCCCCACTCAGCCCCGGTATAGAGCCGTTGCAGCTGGCTATTGGGGCCTAGGATCTGCTGCATGCGCGGGTCAAACATCTCGATATCAGTCATGGAGGAGGCCCTCAGCGCTGCCAGATTCTTCGATAGGCCGCGGCGTAGCCGTTGTCCGGGTCAAAGGTGTTACGCGGGCCACCGTCGACCTTGATGTTATCGGCGGTCACCAGGTGCACGGCGGTCACGTAATTGCTCGGCGGGCTGCCGGCGAACGCGCGGTTAAGTTCATCAACCAACTGCCAGCCGTGTAGCTGGACCGGCTCGGGCACTGTCGCGGCCTGGTAGCGCGACTGGCGAATACGCTGGTAGGCGGACTCGCTGCCATCGCCGGCCGACAGGCTCAGCGGCGGCTGGTTCGGCGCCCGCCCCAGGCGACTCAAGGCCGGGCCAATAAAGTCGAAGTACAGGTCGTTGATGCCCAGGGTGTAATTCCAGCGTTCACCAAAGCGCTGCAACAGCGAGGTGGTGAGTTGCGGCATGCGCGACGAGGTTTCCGCCAGCGGCGAGTCTTCCAGGGCCAGCAGGCTGCAGCCGGCACACTGTTTGATCACCTCGGCCATGGCATCGGACTTGGCCGTCGCCACGGCGTACAACGAGTCCGTCAGAATCACCACCCCGGCCGTGCCCTGGGATTGCGCAACGGCGTAGTAGGCGGCGATCTTGGCCACTTCGGTCGGGTCGGTGGTGATGTTGACGAACAGCCCCTCCTCCGGCATCGCCCCAGCCTTGGGCCCGGCGTGCCAGCCCAGCAGCGGAATGCCGGCGGCGCGTACCTTGGCAATGGTGCTGAGCTGCTCGCGGGCATCAAAGCCGCCGAGGATGATGCCATCGGGCTTGAGCACAATGGCTTGGTTCAGCGCGGCGGTACGCCCTGAAACACTGCCCTGGCCATCCAGGGTCCGCAGCTTCCAGCCCATCACCTGGGTCGCCGCCTGCACCCCTTCACTGACCCCCAGCACCCCACTGTTGCGCAGGTCCGAGGCCACAAAAACAATCTGCTTGTCGGCCTGGGCCACCGGGCCAGTGGTTGGCCCCTCCCAGGTGGCCCAGGGTTGAGTGGCCGCGCTGATGCGCTGCCGAGCCTGATCGACAAATTCATCGGCAAGCGCGTAACTCGCGCAACCCAAGGTCAGCACGGCAAGCAGCAGGGCCCGCCCAGGAACATTCATGGTCATGGTTAGATTCTCCAACAGCACGGCAAAAGGGGGTGGACGACTCAGGATTTGCCCGGTGCGTTACGCACTCGAGTACGCCGGCGCCCGGCATAACCGGCAATGCCGATGGCTAGCAGCAACGTGACGCCGTTGAATAGCGGCTCGACAAAAAACGCCCCGCCCAGTTGCTGGATCCCGGCGATGCCCACCGCGAGCACGCCCACGCCGATCAAGGTGCCCCAGACGTTGACCCGCCCCGGACGGATGGTGGTCGAGCCCAGAAACGCCCCCACCAGTGCCGGCAACAGGAACTCCAGGCCGACGCTGGCCTGGCCGATTTGCAAGCGTGAGGCCAGCAACACCCCGGCAAACGCGGTGAGCACACCAGAGCCCATAAACGCCCCAATCACAAAACGCCGCGTCGCGATGCCGTTGAGTTGTGCCGCGCGCGGGTTGGCGCCAATGGCATACAGAAAGCGCCCGATGGGCAAAAACTCGGTGACGATCCACAGCAGCACAGCCAGGGCCAACACGTAAAACGCGCAGATCGGCAACCCCAGCAGCGTCGCGCCATTGAGCAGCAGGAAGCCCTCGGGCAACTCGCCGAACACCTGGCGCCCACCGCTGTGCCACAGCGCCACGGCATACACCACGGTGCCGGTGCCGAGGGTGGCGATAAACGAATCGATCTTGGCCATCTCCACCAGCAAGCCGTTGAGAAAGCCAAACACCAGGCCCGCCGCCAACACCAGCAGCACCGAGGCTTGCCAGGAAAAGCCGTAGCGGGTCTGCAGGCTGATCACCAGGATGTGCCACAAGACGATGCCGTAGCCCACCGTCAGATCGATTTTATTGGTCAGCATCGGCACCATGGCCGCCAAGGCCAGAATCGCGATGATCACCTTGTCGCCAAGGATCGAGTTGAGGTTGAGCAAGGTGGCGAAGGTGTCTGGTAGCAGCAGCGAAAAAAACCCGATCAGCAGCAACAACAAGACCGGCATGCCGTAGATCGGCAGCACACGTGAGAAGTCTCTGGACAGCGCCCTAGGGCTGACGACCGGGGCAGAATTATCGGCGTTCATGGCATTCCTTATTATCGTTATTGACACATGCACAGCGCGCTGCCGACAGGCAGCCAGCCCTGGGATCAGCCCAGCGGTTCGCCGGCCGACGCGTGTTGCAACAGGCTGTTGACCGAGAGCTGAGCCTGGGGCAAGTCCGCCACCACCTGGGAGCGGCTGAACACCAGGGCGCGGTGGGCGATGTTCGCCACCTCCTCGAAGTCGGTGGAGATCAACAGCACCGCCAGGCCTTTTTCCAGCGCGCGCTGCACCAGCCGGTAAATGTCGGCCTTGGCCCCCACGTCGACCCCGGCGGTGGGCTCTTCGAGAATCAGCACCCGCTCGGTGATTTCCAGCCAGCGCGCCATCACGACCTTTTGCTGATTACCGCCGCTGAGGGTTTCAATCGCACATTCGGTGGCACAGGGGCGCACGTCGAAACGTCGCACCAGCTCATCGGCCTGCTGGCGCTCGCGCTCCGGGGAGATCCAGCCAAACAGGCCCAGGCCGCTGGCCAGTGGGTTGAGGAAGAGGTTTTCGCGCACCGACATCGACATCGGCAGCGACTCGGCGCAGCGGTCTCCGGCCACCAGGCCCAGCCCGCGCTGCATCGCCGCCGCTGGCGAAGTGGTACGCAGCTCAGTGCCTTCAAGCAACACCTCACCCCCTTCAATCGCTTGTAAACCGAACAAGGCCCGCCCCACCTGCTCCTGCCCGGCGCCGCGCAAACCGGCCAAGGCGAGGATCTCCCCGGCATGCAGCTCAAAGGACAAGCCTTGCAAGGACCCGGAGCGCAACCCCGTAACCGACAACATCAAGCGCCCGTGGCTGGCGGGCGCCGCGCGGTACAACTGCTCGGGCTCGCGGCCGACGATCTGGCGGACCACGTCTTGCGGGTCGGTGTCGGCGATCGCCTTGCGGCACACCAGACGCCCATCGCGCATCACCGCCACCTGGTCGGCCACACGGAAAATTTCGTCCAAACGGTGCGAGACATAGATCATGCCCACGCCGTTGGCCTGCAGGCGCTTGAGCACCGTGAACAGACGCTCGGCATCGTCGGCCGGCAAGCTAGCGGTGGGCTCGTCGAGCACCAGCAAGCGGGCGTCCATGGCCAATGCCCGGGCAATCGCCACCAGGGATTTTTGCGTACGTTCAAGCTCCCCGACCGGTGTTTGCGGGTCGATGCTGTCGTCGACCAGGGCCAGCGCCTGGCACGCCTTGCGCCGCACGCTGGCCCAGTCGATCAGGCCGAAGCGCCGCGCAAAGCCGCAACTGAACGCAATGTTTTCCGCGGCGCTGAGGGAGTCGATCAACCCCAGGTCCTGGTGAATAAAGGCGATGCCTCGACGGTCGGCCTCGTTTTCCACCGGGCGCCCGTTGAACAGAATGCGGCCGCTGTCCAGGCTGTGGACGCCCGCCAGCAGCTTGATCAGCGTCGACTTGCCGGCCCCATTCTCCCCCAGCAAGGCCAAAACACTGCCGGCCTCGACTTGCAGGTCGACCTGATTGACCGCCTGGGTGCCGCCAAACCGTTTGCAGACATTTTCGAAGTGCAGCAGCGGGACAGACGCCGGCTGCAAGCGCTCAGTGAGTGCGTTCATATTCAACCCTTCACTTAAGTGTGGGAGGTGTGTGTCACGGCAGTTCAATGCGGTAAAAACGCATCGCGTTACGCCAAAAAAACGCCTCGCGTTGACCGGCGTCGTAACCGTCCAGCAGTTGGTCCATGGCCTGGACCCAATCGTCATAACCGATGCGCAGGCGTGACACCGGATAGTTGCTGGCAAACAGGCAACGCTCGATACCGAACAGCGCCAGGGTTTGCTCGATCACGCCGCGGTTGCCGGCCAGCGTCCAGGGCGTATCGCGCAGCCCGAGCTCGGAGACCTTGACCGAAACGTTCGGCTGCGCCGCCAGGGCCTGCATACCCCGCTGCCAACCGGCGAGGCCGGCGGCACTGCGGTCCCAGGGGAACCCCAGGTGGTTGAGCACGATCGGCACCTGAGGGAACATCGCCGCCACTTCGGCGGCCTCCTCCAGGTGCCAATACGGCACGCGTAAATCCCAGGACAACCCATGCTCGGCCAGCAGGCTGAAGCCGCGTAGCCAGGCCTCGTCCTGCATGCTGCCCGGCAGGCCACGCACACTCTGCAGCGAGGCCGGGTCTGGCGCGGTCACAGGTTTGCTGCGAATACCGCGCAGCAGTGGGTACTCGAGGTGGCGCCCCAGTACCTCCTCGCACTCGGCGCCGTGGAACCACACATGCGCCACCACCGCATTCGGAAAGCCGTAACGCGCATGTTGTTCATGCACCCAACGGGTTTCGGCCACCTGGTCGCTGCGGTCGTGCTCGGCCTCGCAATGCACGGTCGCCAGCACGCGATGCCGGGCACTGTCGGCCAGGTAGTCCGGCGGCAGGTAGCTGCGCCGCAGGCTGGCGTAGTCGCCCAGAAAAAAGTCCGCGTGCCCAGGTTCCTCAAGCCAGGGGTAACGGTGGCGGTCCAGGTCCCAGAGGTGATGGTGCGCGTCGATCAAGGTGATCGGCGCAGGGCCCTGGGCCTCGTTCCCAAGGCCCTGACGCTCACGAAGGCTGGCGATCATGCGGCTCTCCCGGCGACTCAGCGCACGATGACTTGGGACACATCCGGCTCGAGCAGGGTTTCGAAGTAACGCTCGAAGGTCCAGGTGTTGAGGTCGAGCATGCCCACGCGCTGATCCTTGAGGGTGACGAATGCCAGGTCACGGGTCGGGTGCAGGCTCATGGCAATCGCGTTGCTGTCCAGCTCGACCCGGCGCAACTCCTGCAAGTCGCTGTTGAACACCGAGATCGAATGCTCGGCATAGTTGGTCACGTAGAGCCGGTCCTGGCGGTCGCGGTAGATGCGCGTCGGGTCGGCCCCGGTGCGGCCGCGATGAATCACTTGCAGGGTCTCGACATCCACCGCGACGATGCTGTTATCGCCACGGGTGGTCACATACAAGATGCGTTCGTCGCGGCTGAAACAGTTGCCTTCAGGCTGGCTGCCCGGCTGTAGAGGCAGCGGCGCAACCGTTGGGTCCTGGGGCTTGAGGCGGGTCACGGTGTTGCTCAACAGGTTCAAGGCAAAGGCGGTTTCACCGTCACGGGTGAGGGCCACCAGGTGGCTCTTGTAGCCACCTGAAGGCACGGCACGGTCTGGTACGTCGCGCAGGTGCGGCTCATCGAAAATCAGCAGCGTGGAATCACCTTCGCTGAGCACATAGAGGCGGTCCTGCTGGTCCATTGCCAGGCCGTGTGGACGCCGATACGGCCAGATGCTCAGGGTGCGCACATGCTCGCCCCGCTCCAGGTCGATGACAAACACCGAGCAACCGCCCTCGCCCTGATGGCTGGAGGTTTCGATACCGTAGTGGCCGACGTAGGCGTAGCGGTTCTGCGAATCCACCACGAACTCGTGGGGGAAGTCCGGCAGGCGGATGTGCCTGATCGCTTCACCGGTGGCGACGTCGTAGAAGCTGAAGGTGTGGGCGCACTTTTGCACCAGCAAGAGAATTTCCTGACTCATGGTTTGACTCCTCATTGTTCGTTGGTTTGCCCCAGGCTCAGGCCCGGTCACATTTGCCAGGCAGGATCATCGCCAGCAGCGCGGCGATCGCCACCGACAGGGCAAGGCTGTAGACGCCGATGTTCTGGTCGAACTGAGTGATCAGCACACCGACGATGTAAGGTCCGCAAAAGCCCCCCAGGTTACCCAGGGCATTGATCACCCCACGGGCACCACCGGCCACTTCGGCGCTGAATAGCTTGGCCGGAATGGTCCAAAACACTCCGGCTGCCGATTGCAGGAACACCCCACACCCCACCAGCGCGGCAAACGACAGCCAGATGTTCTCGCGCAGCATCACCGACAGCATCAGGCACAGGGCAAAACAGCTCAGGGGCAGTGCGATGAACAGCTTGCGCTTGCCACTGCGATCGGAAAGGTTGGAGAACAGCAGCATGCCAAACATCGCCCCCAGGTACGGCAGGACCGCGAGCATGCCCACTTTGCCCATGCCACTGTGGGTCAGGTCTTTGAGGATGGTCGGCAACCAGAGGGTGTAGCCATAGATGCCGGCCTGGTAGAAGAAATTCAGCCCGATCAAGTGCCACATCGTGCGGTCACGCAGTACGGTTTTCAGCGAGGCATTGGCCACCTGCGTGCCACGGATCGCTTCCTGTTCGGCACGCAGTGTGTTGATCAGGTAGTCGCGCTCTCGCTCGGAAATCCACTTGGCTTCCTGCGGACGGTCACTCACGGTCAGCAACCACAAGCCCATCACCACCGCCGACAGCAGCCCTTCGATGATGAACAGCATGCGCCAGTCAAGAATGGCAATGATCCAACCGGACAACGGCGCGGTGATGATCCCGGCCAGGGGCACGAACATGATGACCATGGCGTTGGCCCGGCCACGCTCCTTCTCCGGGAACCAGTTGCTGATCATCGTCAGCACCACCGGCAGCATGCCGCCCTCGGCCACCCCCAGGGCGAAGCGCAGAAACAGCAGCTGGTACTGGTTGGTGACAAGCCCGGTCAAGATGGAAATCAGCGCCCAGGCGAGCAACGACCAGCCGATGAATTTTTTACCGCTGCCATGCACCGCCAGCTTGCCGCCGGGCACTTGCAAAAACAGGTAGCCGATGAAAAAGATCCCGCCGGCCAGGCCGATCATGCTCGCCGACGAGCCGAGTTCGGCCGCCATGCCACCGGGCATGGCGAAGGCGATGTTGATCCGGTCCATATAGGAAATGATGCAGGTGATCAGGATCGGTGGAATAACCCTCAGCCACCGCTGATCCAGGATCGCCGGGGAATTGGCGATCGTTAATGTGCTGCTCTTCATGATCTGATCCCACTTGTTATTTTTTTTATGGAAACGCTACGGGTGAAACCTCAACACCGGGAATGACTAGTGACGCCGCAGCCCCATGCGGCAGGCAATCGCAAACGCCTGGCCAATGGCGCCCGGGTCGGCCTTGCCCTGGCCGGCAATATCGAAGGCCGTGCCATGGGCCGGCGTGGTGATGGGAATCGGCAAGCCCCCCTGCACCGTCACCCCGCGGGAGAAGCCCATCAGCTTGATCGCGATCTGCCCCTGGTCGTGGTACATGGTCACCACCGCATCGAAGGCCTTGGCGTCGCCCTGAACCTTGAGAAAGATGGTGTCGGCGGGAAAGGGTCCCTGGGCATTCATGCCCATTTTCTGCGCGGTCTGCACTGCCGGGCCGATGATGTCGATCTCTTCGCGCCCAAAACTGCCGTTGTCGCCGTTGTGCGGGTTGAGGCCACACACACCGATGCGCGGTTGTTCAAGCCCACTGCGCTTGAGCGCGGTGTCGATCAGTTCGATGGCTTGCACCACTTTGTCGTGGCTGAGCAGTCTTGGCACATCGGCCAGGGCCACATGGGAGGTCACGCGAGAGGTCCACAGGTTGCCCAGGGTGTTGAACTCGCAGAAGGGCCCGTCAAACGCCAGCAACTCGGCAAACCAGTGCAGCTCATCGCTGTGGTTCATTCCGGCCATGTGCAACGAGGTCTTGTTCAGCGGCCCGAACAGCAAGGCATCGGTGGCGCCCTGGTGGGTCAGGCGGACCGCCTGCTCCAGGGTATCGAGGCTGTAACGCCCGCCTTTATCGGTGGCCTGGGCGCTGGCGAAATCACCGTCGGTGGCCCCACGAAAAGGGAAAAACAGCGGCGTGTCATCGCTGAAATCCAACCGGTCCAGGCTGGCGATGGTGCGATAGGGAAAGCGGCTTCCAGCGATGTGCATGCCGCGCAGCATCAGGGCCTCGTCGGCGATCAGCACGATCCTGGCCTGGGCTCGCGCTGCCGGGTCAGACAGCAGACGAGCGATCAGCTCAGGGCCGATACCGGCGGGGTCACCCAAGACAATAGCGATACGAGGCAGGCTCATGCGGGGGTCCTCTTTACAGGGTTTGGTGCGGGGAACTGACAGCTGGAGGCAATTGAACGCGCCATGACAGGTACCTCGGTTATTGTTCTTTTTATCAGTGTTCGTCCGATCAACGATGGCGAATCTCTGGTGAGGCGAACTATCGAGGAAGGAGCGATAACCGTCTAATCAAAGATGCTGATAGGGCTATTCGCTGAGGTTATCGCTCGGTTGGCCAAGGCAGCCACAGCCCCGCCCGCCCCAGCAGCCTTAGCCGCCTGCCAAGGCCCATTTGCCAGGCACCGTTCATTTCACCGATGCCCCTTGGCAAGCCCGGTGTTTCTTGTAAGCCTTAGCCCTCCTTCGCCAGCCCTGAGCGTTTTCGATGAGCCGCATTCCCGATGCCCACCTGATCCACAGTCGCCTGCGCCTGCGGCAATTACGCCTGATGCTGGCCCTGGATGAGTTCGGCTCGTTGCGGCGTGCAGCCCAGGAAATTGGCATGACCCAGCCGGCGGCCACCAAGATGCTCCACGAAACAGAGAACTTGCTCGGGGTCGAATTGTTCGAGCGCTTGTCGCGGGGGATGCGTGCGACGCCCTTTGGCGAGACGGTGATTTACTACGCGCGCATGGTGTTTGCCGAACTCTCTGGCATGCGCGAAGAACTGGTGTCGCTGGAGTCGGGGAACCTTGGGCGGGTGACGATCGGCGCCATTCCGGCGCTGGCCTCAGGCTTGCTGACGCGCACTATTGCCACGCTGAAAAAAAGCCACCCACGGTTGTCCATGAGCATCCAGGTCGACACCAGCGACGTGCTGGTGCAGGCCTTGCTGCAGGATCAACTGGACATTGTGCTGGGGCGGATTCCGGCGGGCGCGCGGGCCGAAGAGCTGCTGTTCGACAGCCTGGGCGAAGAGGCGTTGTGTGTGATCGCGGGCGCACAAAACCCGCTGGCGCAAAGCACCCGTTTGAGCTGGGCCGAGCTGCAACACGAGACCTGGGTCCTGCAACAGCACCCCAGCCCCATGCGCTCGATCATCAACCAGGTGTTTCACAATGCCCGGGTCGACATCCCCAGCAGCATCGTCGAGACCACCTCGATCATGACCCTGCTGTCACTGGTGCAGCAGACCGACATGATTGGCGTGACCCCGGTCTCGGTGGTCGAGGACTACCCGGGGCGTGATCTGCTGGCGGTGCTGCCGATCAGCTTCGAAGCGCGCCTGCCGCCCTTTGGCCTGATTACCCGGCGCCATCGCATCCAGTCATCGGCCATGCAGGCGTTCATGCACTCGGTGCGGGTCGAGCAAGCCGGAGCGCGGCCCTAGGGCTTGGCGAAGACCTCCGGCTCAGCATCGGCAGGGTTCAGGGCAACGTCATGGTGATGATGTAAGCGCCGCTGTTGACGGCCTTTCCTGCGGTATCGACCAGGGCGTATTGCTGGTTGTAGTAGCGCCCGGACTGGCCGCTGTCGGCTACCAATTTGACCTTGACCGCCGAGGGCGACAGCGCCGCCACCGTGGCAACGGGTTGCACGCTGCGCACGCCGAGCGAACCTGCGCGTGCGGACTGCGGGCACTTGCTCAGGCTGAAGGTGGCACCGTTATCGTTATGGACTGAATGGGTATCGGGTGAGCAAGGGGATTCAACGATACTGCCGTAGAAGTGGATCACCCCTTGAGACGAGGACGTTGCAGCGAAGGTCGGGCCAATGATTCCGAAAAATAACCCGACGGCTGCCGATAGGTGGTTTGCGTTCATGCTGTGCCCTCCGTGTGTAGCTACTATGTCGTCAGCTTAGGCGGACACTTTAACTTTCAGGTTTGTCTTATTTAATTTCATCGAAACGATGAAACCGATAATGTTTTCCGAGCAGACCCTGTGCCAATCCACGACGCTCCTTGCCCGTTGCAGGCAAGGAGCGTCATCGCCTGGGATCAGGCGCTTTTACGGAAGACGAACACCAGCCCGACAATGATCAGCAGCATGCCGAGGATGCTCAGGCTGGCCAGGCGATTGCCGAAGATCAGGTAATCCATGACCGCCGTCACCGCCGGCACCAGGTAAAACAGGCTGGTGACATTGACCAGGTTGCCGCGGGCGATCAGGCGATACAGCAACAGGGTCGCCAGCACCGAAACCACCAGGCCCATCCACAGCACCGGCACGAAAAAGCCCGTCGAGTGCTCGAAGTGGAAGGGTTGAAATGGCACGAACACCCCGCACAACAGCAAGCCGGCCAGGTACTGCACCGGCAGGGTGCCGAGGGGGTTGTCGGTGATGCGCTTCTGCATGATCGAACCCAGGGTCATGCTCGCCAGCGCCAGCAGGCCGAACAGCATCCCGGCCAGGGACATCCCCGCCAGGCCGATGCCCTGGTACACCACCATGATCAGGCCGGCCAGCCCCAGTGCCAGGCCGAACATCAGGCTCCAGGAGCGCTGGCGCTCCATCAGCACCACGGTGAGGATCGGTTGCACCCCCATGATGGTCGCCATGACCCCGGGGGTGACCTTCAAGTCCAGCGCCAGCAGGTAAAAGATCTGATAGGCCCCCAATAGCACCAGCCCGGTGGCTGCCGCGTACAGCATCGACTGCCGCCCACGGGGCAGCCTGAGCTTGAGCAATGGAATCAACAGCACCAGCCCGCACAGGGCGATGGCGAAACGCAGCAGCAGGAAGGCAAAGGGCGAGGCATGGGCCAGGCCCCATTTGGAGAAGATCGCGCCACTGCTCCAAAGCAGGACGAACAGGCTCGTGGAGGCCGCCGCAAGCGCGGACTTTTTCGAAATGACAAACATGGTGACCACCTGTAATCAGGCAAAAAGCCAACTCAGCCGAGGCTGAAATTCAGTAGTTTTTTCTGGCGGGTACAGGGCGCAGCAGTAAGTGCTGATCAGCCCCGGACAACAACGCCCGGCGGTGATACGACGGCGTACACCGGCGTGCTACTGACAGGTGGGGGGTAGTGACTGATCTGCGCAGGCTGCTGATTCCCGCACGGCACGACGCCAGCGTTGACCGCTGAATCGACTACCGCATTGATCGGGGAAAGGGGCATGTGCAGATCTTTCTTAAGAGGGATGGTGAATCGTCTGATGCACCGAGCGCCGACTATAACCAGCGCTCGATAGCCTTTGCAACGCTTTATCCAAACAACCAGTAACCCAGGGCTGCCAGCACTACCACCGCCAGCACCGGACGCATGATCCGGTACAGCTTGGGATTGCGGCGCTTCCATTGCTTGACCACGCCACTGAAGCGATCGCTGAAGTTCTTGCTCCAGGCATAGGCCTGGTTGATCCCGCCGACGCGCTCGTCGTCGAGGTTCTGCGGCGCGGTGGCGCGCCCCAACAGGCCACTGACCCAACGGTTGACGCGGGTCATCAGGCGGTTGCTCAGCGGACGCTCGATGTCGCAGAACAGGATCACCCGGGTCTGCTCGGTCTCGTTCTTCACCCAGTGCACGTAGGTTTCATCGAACATCACGTCTTCGCCATCGCGCCAGGCATATTCCTGGCCATCGACGAAAATCCGGCAGGCGTCGGAGTTCGGCGTGGACAGGCCCAGGTGATAACGCAGGGAGCCGGCAAACGGGTCACGGTGCGGGTTGAGGTGGCTGCCGCCGGGCAACAGCGCGAACATCGCGCCCTTGACGTTGGGAATGCGGCTGACCAGCTCCACGGTCTTCGGGCACAGCGCTTCGGCCGAGGGCAGGGGTTTGTCGTACCACTTGAGGTAGAAACGCTTCCAGCCCTTCTTGAAGAACGAACCGAAGCCGGCGTCGTTGTTCTTTTCGGCGGCGCGAATATAGCCCTCGTCGAACAGGTGCATGGCTTCGTCGCGGATCACCTGCCAGTTGTCCTTGAGCACGTCCAGCTCCGGGAACTTGCTGCGGTCCAGGTACGGCTTGGAAGGCACGCCGGAAAACAGATACATCAAGGCGTTGTAAGGGGCGAACAGCGCCGAATGGTTGACGAACTGGCGCAACACCGGCAGACGCGCCTTGCCGCGCAAATGCACGTAGAGGGTGCTGCCGATAAACACCAGCAGCACCCCGAACTTGGCAGCGAAGGAAAAGCTCATGCAACAACTCCTTGAAAATAGGCACCTGCGGGGTTGCGTTCACCCGACCTGGCAGCCGGCCATGATAAACACTCCTGGGCCCTGGAAAAACCCGCGCAACCGAACAATCAGCGTTAACGGTCGCGCAACAAAGCGTTAATTAGCATAAGGCCGCCAAACCTCGGCTGATGTGGATCAGCACATTGGCATGGCGGCTGGCCGGTTCGCGGCGGGCCCGCCCCCGGGAAGGACGGAGTTACTGCTGGTTTTCCTGGTCGGTGAACAGGTCACTGAACAGCATGCTCGACAGGTAGCGCTCGCCCGAGTCCGGCAGGATCACGACGATGGTCTTGCCCTGCATTTCCGGGGTTTCAGCCATGCGCACCGCCACCGCCATCGCCGCACCGCAGGAAATGCCGCACAAGATCCCTTCTTCCTGCATCAGGCGCAGGGCCATGGCCTTGGACTCTTCGTCAGTCACCAGCTCGACCCGGTCGACCATCGACAGATCGAGGTTGCCCGGCACGAAACCGGCACCGATGCCCTGGATTTTGTGGGGGCTGGGCTTGATTTCTTCACCGGCGAGCTTCTGGGTAATCACCGGCGAACCTGCCGGCTCCACCGCCACCGAGATGATCGGCTTGCCCTGGGTCTTCTTGATGTAACGGGACACCCCGCTGATGGTGCCGCCCGTGCCCACGCCGGCCACCAGCACATCCACTGCGCCGTCGGTGTCGTTCCAGATTTCCGGTCCGGTGGTTTTCTCGTGGATCGCCGGGTTGGCCGGGTTATCGAACTGCTGGGGCATGAAGTACTTGGCCGGGTCGCTGGCAAGAATCTCCGCCGCCTTGTCGATCGCGCCTTTCATGCCCTTGGCCGGCTCGGTCAGCACCAGTTCGGCGCCCAGGGCCTTGAGCACCTTGCGCCGCTCGACGCTCATGGAGGCCGGCATGGTCAGCATCAGCTTGTAGCCTCGCGCCGCCGCGACAAACGCCAGGCCGATACCGGTGTTGCCCGACGTCGGCTCGACAATGGTCATGCCCGGCTTGAGTTTGCCCGAGCTTTCGGCGTCCCAGATCATGTTCGCGCCGATCCGGCACTTCACCGAGTAGCCCGGGTTGCGCCCTTCGATCTTGGCCAGAATGGTCACGCCACGGGGCGCGATGCGGTTGATCTGCACCAAGGGCGTATTACCGATGGAATGGGCGTTGTCAGCAAAAATGCGGCTCATGGCTGGGTCCTTATGCAGCATTGAAGAAGTGCTCAAGGGTATGCCTCGGGCCCATGAGCGTCCAGTCGTAGCCACAGGCCGCGCAAAACCCGGGCCGGGGCTATGCAAGAGACGCATAGCCAGGACTGAAGTTCGCATTGGTCGGGCCAATCGGGTCTGGGCCATGATGCCGCCCAAGAGTTGGCCAGCTCCCCTACCCGCCCCGTCAAAGGAATCATGCAGATGGCTATTGCCCCTGAAATCCAGTCCCTGGCCGACGATATGCGCGCCTGGCGCCAGCAGATCCACAGCCAGCCGGAAATCGCCTTCAACGAACACCAGACCGCCCACTTGGTCGCCACCCTGCTGCGCTCCTGGGGCATCGAAACCCATACCGGCATCGGCCAGACCGGGGTCGTGGGGGTGATTCAGGGTGCCCTTGGCCCCGGCCCGAGCATTGCCTTTCGCGCCGACATGGACGCCCTGCCCATCGTCGAGGAGGGCCAGCCCGCCTATCGCTCGCAGCATCACGGGGTGTTCCATGGCTGCGGCCACGACGGGCACACCAGCATCCTGCTGGGCACCGCCTGCCTGCTGGCCCGGCAGCGCCAGTTCCGCGGCCAGGTGGTGCTGATCTTCCAGCCCGCCGAAGAGATCATCCAGGGCAGCCTGGCCATGCTCGAAGACGGTTTGTTGCAGCGCTTCCCCTTCGACGAGGTGTATTCCCTGCACAACCACCCGACCCTGGCGGCCGGCACCATCGGCGTGCGGGTCGGTGCCCAGTTGGCGTCGGTCGACTTCTTTTCGATCCGTATCACCGGGGTTGGCAGCCACGGCGGCATGCCGCATTTGAGTGTCGACCCGATCGTGATCGGCGCGGCCCTGGTCGGCGCCCTGCAAGGGATCGTCAGCCGCACCATCGACCCGCTGGAAAACGCGGTGATCAGCGTCTGCCGCTTCCAGGCCGGGGAAACCAACAACGTGATCCCCGAATTCGCTGTGCTCGACGGCACCATTCGCACCTTGTCCACCGCCGTTCGGCAGCAGGTGGTCGAACACATCGGGCAGGTCTGCCAGGGGCTGGCCCTGGCCCATGGCTGCCAGATCGACATGAGCCTGGCCAACAGCACCCCGCCAGTGGTCAACAGCCCGCAGCCGACCCGCTACGTGGTGCAGGCGGCGCAGCAGGTGGTGGGCCCGGAAAACCTGATTGAAAACGTGGCGCCGATCATGGCCGGGGACGATGTGTCGGTGTTTCTCCAGGCCCGTCCCGGCTGCCATTTCCTGCTGGGGCAGGACGGCCCCATGTGCCATCACCCGCACTATGACTTCAACGACGAGGTGGCCGGCATTGGCGTCGCCATGTTCGAGCAACTGGTACGCCTGCGCCTCGCGGCCTGACACAACAACAACAACAACAACAACAACAACGCGCCAGCCCGGAAGCCGCCATGAACCCCAGAACCCTGTTCGCCTGCCTGCCCCTGCTGTTACTGGCACCCTCCGCCCAGGCGGCTTCCGGCACCAGTTATGCCGCCAACTGGCACACCCTGGTGCCCTTCCTGCTGCTGGTGAGCCTGACCCTGGCCGTCACCCGCTGGGCCGGTCGCCGCAGCCGCGGCACTGGAGACTTCTACAACGCCGGCGGCGGTATCAAGCCCTGGCAGAACGGCCTGGCCCTGGCCGGCGACTACATGTCGGCCTCGACCTTTCTTGGCGCGGTGGCGATGCAGGCGATGTATGGCTATGACAGCCTGATCTACGGGGTCGGGACCCTGGTCGGCTGGCCGATCCTGCTGTTTCTGGTGGCCGAGCCCTTGCGCAACCTGGGGCATTACACGCTGTCGGACGTGGTCTCGTTCCGCCTGCAAAAACGCCCGGTGCATCTGCTGACCGCCGCCAACTCCCTGGTCATCGTGCTGTTCTACCTGGTGGTGCAGATGGTCGGCGCCGGCAAGTTGATCCAGCTGCTGTTCGGCACGCCGTACCTGGCGTCGGTGGCCATGGTCGGGGTCCTGGTGCTGCTGTACGTGCTGATCGGCGGCATGCTGGCCACCACCTGGGTGCAGATCATCAAGGCGCTGCTGATCCTGGCGATCGGCAGTTTCCTGTGTTTCATGGTCTTGCGCAGCGTGGGGTTCAGCGCCAACCAGTTGCTCGACCGGGTGATCCAGGCCCATCCCCAGGGCCTGTCGGTGCTGGCCCCGAGCAAGCTGATCGCCGACCCGGTGGACGCCATTTCCCTCGGCGTGTCGCTGATTTTCGGCATGGTCGGCCTGCCCCATATCCTGATCCGCTTCTTTACCGTCAAGGATGGCGCCGCCGCCCGCCAATCGGCGTTCTACGCGACCTGCATCATTGCCTACTTCTATACCCTGCTGCTGGTGATCGGCGCCGGGGCGGCGATCTTCGTCCTCGGCAACCCGGCGTTTGTCGAAGCCGGCAGCCAGGACCTGATCGGCGGCAACAACATGGCAGCCATGCACCTGGGCAGCTTCTTTGGCGGCCAGTTGTTCCTCGGCCTGATGTCGGCCGTGGCCTTTGCCACCATCCTCGCGGTGGTGGCCGGGCTGACCATCTCCGGCGCCTCGGCGGTCGGCCACGATATCTACACCCACCTGTTCCGTCAGCCCACCAGCAACCCCGAGCGCGAGCTGAAGATCTCCCGGATCGCCAGTGTCACGCTGATTGTCGTCGCCCTGCTGCTGTCGCAATGGGTGCAGCACCTGAACATCAGCTTCCTCGCCGGGCTGGTGTTCGCGATTGCCGCCAGCACCAACTTCCCGATGCTGATCCTGTCGATCTTCTGGCGCTGGCTGACCACGCGCGGGGTGGTCGCCGCCTGCCTCTGCGGGCTCGCCAGCTCCGTGGGCCTGCTGATACTCGGGCCGGCGATCTGGGTCGGGGTGCTGGGGCATGCGGCGCCGGTCTTCCCCTACTCCAACCCCGCCCTGTTCTCCATGAGCCTGGCCTTCCTTGCCGCCTGGGTGGCTTCGGTCACCGATCACAGCCCCTCGGGCGCGGCCGAGCGTGCGCGCTTCGACGCCCAGCACTACCGCTCCCTGACCGGCATCAACACCCATGCCGCCGTGGCCCACTGAACCCTGACTGCCAACGAGGAAACTGCCATGTCCAGCACCGCCCGCCACTCCGATCACCTGCTGCGTCGCCTGAAAAAACTGCGCGCACGGTTCAGCCTGGGCCTGAGCCTGCTGACCCTGGGCGCCTACTTCGGTTTTATCCTGCTGGTGGCGTTTGTCCCGCACTGGCTGACCCTGCCGCTGTCCGGCGAGTCACGCGTGACCAGCGGAATCCTGGTCGGGGTCGGCCTGTACGGGTTCTGCGTCGTGGTCACCGGCTTTTACACCTGGCACGCCAACCGCTACATCGACCCACTGCTCCAGGAGTTGCAGCGCTTGGCCGCCGCCCAAGACTGATCAAACCGGCAGCGCCAACTGGCTCGCATAGCCGGCAAAGATCTTCTGCGCCTCGGCCTTGGCGCTTTCCACCGACGGCGCCAGGGTGCGCCCCGCCAGGCTCACCGAGCCGAAGCGCGCGCTGCGTTGCAAGGGCGGGTCCAGCGGCACTTCGCACAAGCGGCCACTGCCCAGCGCCTGCCAGAACGCCGGCCGGCTGCCGAACACCACGCTGTTGCCGGCCAGGGCCAAGGCCTCCAGATCACTCAGCAGGTCGGTTTGAAAGCGCAGGGCCGTCTCGATCGAACACTCGAAATACGCCTCCAGATCCGCCATGGCCCAGGCCGATAACTGGATGCTGCCCAGGGGATACGCCAGCAGCTGTGCCCGCGACACCGGCTCGCCCTGCAACAAGGGGTGCCCGGCACGGCAGAAAAACCCGCTGCGCCAGCACGGCAAGGGATCGACCTGCAGGTCATGGCGATAAGAAAGCAGCGCCACATCGCCAAAGAAGATATCGATCCGCTCCTCCAGCAACAGCCGCAACAGCTCCTCGTAGGTGCCGCCCTTGACCGTCAGCCGCAGCCGCGGTGCCGTGCGCGCGAAATGTTCGAGCAGCGGCGCCTTGAGCAGCGCCGCCGCCGTCGGCCCGAAGCCCAGGGCGATCTCGCCATACTCGCCGCGCCGCACCCACTCGATGTCGCGCCGCAGTTCGTTGAGTTCGGCCAGCACCTTGCGCGCACGCTCGGTGAACACCCGGCCGTAGGGCGTCAGCTCGACCCCCGCCGGGCTGCGATCGAACAACTGCACCCCAAGCTCGGCCTCGATCGAGGCAATACTGCGCGACAGCGCCGGCTGGCTGAGGTTGACCTCGATACTGGCTCGACTGAAGGTCAGGTGCTCCACCAGCCCCAGAACATGACGCAGCTTCCTGGTATCCATAATTACCTTCTTTGGCGAAAGACAAGGCCCGACAGCGCTGCCGACCATCGTACAAAAGCCGGCCGGCGTCCATGCCTCGACAGTTGCTTCGAACGACTGCGAGCCGTGGCAGTCAATCCCTTTAATGACAGATGGAGATTCACGCTCATGAAACGTCGTTACAGTTGGCCGCTATGGACCCTGGCCGCAGTGGTGGTGCTGCTGGTGGCCCTGCACATCGCCCTGCCCTACTTGGTACGCGACTACCTGAACGACAAGCTGGCGGACATGGGCGACTACCGGGGCCAGGTCACCGACGTCGACCTGGCGCTGTGGCGCGGCGCGTATCGGATCAACGGGCTGAAGATCGTCAAGGTCGACGGCAAGGTGCCGGTGCCGTTCGTCGATGCGCCGTTGATCGACCTGGCGGTGAGCTGGCATTCGCTGTGGTACGACCATGCCGTGGTGGCCAAGGTGCAGTTCGTCAATCCCGAGCTGAACTTCGTCGACGGCGGCCCCAACAAACAGGCGTCGCAGACCGGTCAGGGCACCGACTGGCGCGCGCAATTGAGCAAGCTGCTGCCGATCACCCTCGACGAAGTGCGGATCGACGACGGCAAGATCAGCTTTCGCAATTTCAACTCCAAGCCACCGGTCAACATGAACGCGACCCAGGTCAATGCCAGCCTGTACAACCTGACCAACGTGGTCGACGTCAAAGGCCGGCGCGATGCCAGTTTTGAAGGCAAGGCCCTGCTGCTGGGCCACGCGCCCCTGGAAAGCAGCGCCACCTTCGACCCCTTGAGCAACTTCGAAGACTTCGAGTTCCGCCTGCGGGCCAAGGACATCGAACTCAAGCGCCTCAACGACTTCGCCTCGGCCTACGGCAAGTTCGACTTCAATGCCGGTCACGGCGATGTGGTGATCGAGGCCGAAGCCACCAAGGGCCAGCTCAAGGGCTATATCAAGCCGCTGCTGCGCGACGTCGAAGTGTTCAATTGGCAACAGGATGTGGAGAACAAGAACAAAAGCATCTTCCGCTCGGTCTGGGAGGCCCTGGTGGGCGCCAGCGAGACCGTGCTGAAGAACCAGAGCAAAAACCAGTTCGCCACCCGGGTCGAGCTCAGCGGCAACGTGCACCAGCAGGACATCAGCGCGTTCCAGGCGTTTTTGCAGATCCTGCGCAATGGCTTTGTCCAGGCGTTCAACGCCCGCTACGAGCAACCCAAGCCGTCGGCAGACTGAGCCTGCCCTGACCGAGTCATCAAGTGACGCCCCATTCAGAGACTGAATGGGGCGTCTGCGTTCACAGTCGACCGGGCGCCGCGCTATAGTCGGCCATCCCGTTTATTGTTCCGGCCTGCCTGTGGCAGCCCGGCGTTACCGTTCGAGGAATTGCAGATGAAGTTCGAAGGCACCCGTGCATACGTCGCCACCGATGACCTGAAGCTGGCGGTCAACGCCGCCATCACCCTGGAGCGGCCGCTGCTGGTCAAGGGCGAACCGGGCACCGGCAAGACCATGCTCGCCGAACAACTGGCCGAGTCCTTCGGCGCACGCCTGATCACCTGGCACATCAAATCCACCACCAAGGCCCACCAGGGCCTGTATGAGTACGACGCGGTCAGCCGCCTGCGCGACTCGCAACTGGGGGTGGACAAGGTCCATGACATCCGCAACTACCTGAAGAAGGGCAAGCTGTGGGAAGCCTTCGAATCCGAAGAGCGGGTGATCCTGCTGATCGATGAAATCGACAAGGCCGACATCGAGTTCCCCAACGACCTGCTGCAAGAACTCGACAAGATGGAGTTCTACGTTTACGAGATCGACGAGACCATCAAGGCCAAGCAGAGGCCGATCATCATCATTACCTCCAACAACGAGAAGGAATTGCCGGACGCCTTCCTGCGCCGCTGCTTCTTCCACTACATCGCCTTCCCCGACCGCGCCACCCTGCAGAAAATCGTCGACGTGCACTACCCGGACATCAAGAAAGACCTGGTCAGCGAAGCCCTGGACGTGTTTTTCGACGTACGCAAGGTACCCGGCCTGAAGAAAAAACCTTCGACCTCGGAACTGGTGGACTGGCTGAAACTGCTGATGGCCGACAACATCGGCGAAGCGGTGCTGCGCGAGCGCGATCCGACCAAAGCCATTCCGCCCCTGGCCGGCGCCCTGGTGAAAAACGAGCAGGACGTGCAGTTGCTGGAGCGCCTGGCGTTCATGAGCCGTCGCGGCACCCGCTAAGAGGCTGCTGCCATGTTGCTCAACCTGTTCAATGAAATGCGCGCCGCCAAGGTCCCGGTGTCGGTGCGCGAGCTGCTCGACCTGATCAACGCGCTCAAGCAGCGCGTGACCTTCGCCGACATGGACGAGTTTTATTACCTCGCCCGGGCGATCCTGGTGAAGGACGAACGCCACTACGACAAGTTCGACCGTGCCTTCGGGGCCTACTTCAATGGCCTGGAAAAGCTCGACGACCACTTGCAGGCGCTGATCCCCGAAGACTGGCTGCGCAAGGAGTTCGAACGCTCCCTGAGCGATGAAGAACGGGCGCAGATCCAGTCCCTGGGCGGCCTCGACAAGCTGATCGAAGAGTTCAAGAAGCGCCTGGAAGAACAGAAGGAACGCCACGCCGGCGGCAACAAGTGGATCGGCACCGGCGGCACCAGCCCCTTCGGCTCCGGCGGCTTCAACCCGGAAGGCATCCGCGTCGGCGATGCCGGCAAGCGCCAGGGCAAGGCGGTGAAAGTCTGGGACCAGCGCGACTACAAGAACCTCGATGACTCGGTGGAACTGGGCACGCGCAACATCAAGGTGGCCCTGCGCCGCCTGCGCAAGTTTGCCCGCCAGGGTGCGGCAGACGAGCTGGACATCGATGGCACCATCGACCACACCGCCCGCGATGCCGGGCTGCTGAATATCCAGATGCGCCCGGAACGGCGCAACACCATCAAGCTGTTGCTGCTGTTCGACATCGGCGGCTCGATGGACGCCCACGTGAAGATCTGCGAGGAGCTGTTCTCGGCCTGCAAGACCGAGTTCAAGCACCTGGAGTACTTCTATTTCCACAACTTCATTTATGAATCGGTGTGGAAGAACAACCTGCGTCGCGGCTCGGAACGCACCTCGACCATGGACCTGCTGCACAAATACGGCGCCGACTACAAGGTGATCTTTATCGGCGACGCCGCCATGGCCCCCTACGAAATCACCCAGGCCGGCGGCAGCGTCGAGCATTGGAACGAAGAAGCCGGCTATGTGTGGATGCAGCGCTTCATGGAGAAGTACAAGAAACTCATCTGGATCAACCCCTACCCCAAGGACACCTGGGGTTACACCGCCTCGACCAACATCGTGCGCGACCTGATCGAAGACCGGATGTTCCCCCTGACCCTGCGCGGTCTGGAAGAAGGCATGCGGTTTCTTTCCAAGTAGAGCCGAGGAGCCTGTAGCCACTGCCGCAGGCTGCGGCTACAGGCGACCTGTCACCGCGTGTCACTGCCCCTCAAGTTTGCGCAGGTACGCCACCTGCTGCCGATACGCCGTCTCCTGCACCACCGGGGCCAGGCGCACTTGGTGGCCGGGCAGGCATTGCGCCAGGCGCGCCAGGGCCAGCGGGGTCAACGCCCCCAGGCGCGGGTAGCCGCCGATGGTCTGCCGGTCATTGAGCAAGACGATCGGCTGACCGTCCGGCGGCACCTGGATCGCGCCCAGGGGGATGCCCTCGGAGATCATCGGCCGCCCCTGGTACTGCAACGGCGTCCCCAGCAGGCGCATGCCCATGCGGTCGGCACGGCTGTCGAGGGTCCAGGGAAGATTGAAGACATCGAACAGGCTCTGCCCGCTGAACTCGCCGATCTGCGCCCCCAGGATCACCTGCAGCGGCGCTGCCGATTGCAGGTCCGGCAGTTGCTCGGCAGTCAGCTCCCGCAAGCGGGTCGCGCTCCCCGAATAGCCGAGGCTCGCGCCTGCCGCCAATGGCCGGCCAAAGCCGTCCAGCCCGCCCAGCTCCTCACGAACCACACTGGCGCAACTGCCCAGCACCTGCGCCGCAGCAAAGCCCCCGGGCGCCGCCAGATAGGCCCGAGCCCCCAGCACCGGCTGGGTCAGGTGCAGGCGTTGGCCTTTTTGCAGAATAAAACTGCGGCCCGGGCTGATCGGCCGCTCATCGATGCTGGCCGTCAGGTCCGCGCCGGCCAATGCCAGAACGCAGTAGTCCTCGGCCAGCAGGCTGAAACCGCCCAGGGTCACCTCGATCACCGGCGCATCCAGGGCATTGCCCAGCAGCCAGTTGGCCCAGGACATCGAGACCCAATCCAGCGCCCCGCCCTGGGTCACCCCCAGGTGGCGCACGCCAAAACGCCCGGCGTCCTGCAACAGGCACAACGGGGTGCTGGCCTCGATCGTCAGGCGGCTCATGGCGACACCTCCAGGGGCCGATCATCCCCGCCGAGGCGAATGAACTCGGCGTGTTCGACGGCTTCGAAACGCACACTGTCGCCAGGCTGCATCAGGCTGTAGCCGTCACGCTCGCGGTCGAACAATTTGCTTGGGGTACGGCCGATCAGGTTCCAGCCACCGGGGGACACCACCGGGTACGCCGCGGTCTGGCGTTCGGCAATGCCCACGCTGCCCATGGCCACGCGCTTGCGTGGCGTGTTCAAGCGCGGCGCCGCCAGCACTTCGTCGACCAGCCCCATAAAGGCAAACCCGGGCGCAAAACCCAGGGCGAACACCTGGTACTCACGCCCGCTGTGCCGAGCAATCACCTCGGCCACCGACAAGCCACTGCGCTGGGCCAACAGGCTCAGCTCCGGCCCGACGCTCAGGTCGTACCACACCGGCAGCACATGGCACTGCCCGCCCGCCTGGGCATCGGGTTGCAGATCGGTCAACGCGGTGTCGATCAGCTCGCGGGCCTGGGAGGGGCTCAAGGCGCGCAGATCGTAATGCACCATCAGGGTGGTGTAGGACGGCACCAGATCGATCAGGTGCCCGGCAAAACTGGCCCGCAGACGCTGGCTGGCAGCCAGCATCCACGGCATGTTGGGTTCGGCGATCACGTCGAACAACCGCACCATCAGGCAATCGATGGCCACCACTTCGACCCGCGCCTTCATGCCGGGCTCTGCTGGTTCAAGGCCTCGCGGATGCGCTGCACCGCCGCCACCGAACTGGCGTTGTCGCCGTGCACGCACAGGGTATTGGCGCGCAACAGCAAGGCACTGCCATCACTGGCCTGCAGCTCGTCGCCCCGGGCGATGGTCAGTGCCTGCTGGATGATGGTTTGCGCGTCATGGTGCACCGCCCCCGGCAATTGCCGCGACACCAGGTGCCCGGCGTGGTCGTAGGCGCGGTCGGCGAAGGCTTCGAACCACAGGGTCAGGCCATATTCATCGCCCAGGGCCTGGGCCGCGCTGTTGTCGCGGGTGGCCATGAGCATCAGCGGCAGCTCCGGGTTGTAGGCCGCTACCGCCTCGATCACTGCCCGCAGCTGGGCCGGGTTGGCCATCATGTCGTTGTACATCGCGCCATGGGGTTTGACGTAACTCACGCGGCTGCCCTGGGCCCGGCAGATGCCATCCAGGGCACCGATCTGGTAGTGCAGCAGGTCGCGGATTTCCTGCGGGCTGTAGGCCATGGAGCGCCGGCCGAAACCGGCCAGGTCCTGGTACGCCGGGTGGGCGCCGATCTGCACGCCATGGGCCAGGGCCAGGCTCACGGTCTTGCGCATGATGCTCGGGTCCCCGGCATGGAAGCCGCAGGCAATGTTGGCGCAATCGATAAACGGCATGACTTCGGCGTCCAGACCCAGGGTCCAGTTGCCAAAGCTTTCGCCGATGTCGCAATTCAATAACAGGCGGCTCACGGTCGGTGCTCCTGTGGGGTTTTATTCTTTTGACTGCGGGGTACGGCGCTCCGCAGATTATCAGTTAGCAGCCTGGCGTGGCTTGCGGGGGCGCAATGGCGCGGTGCCAACATTGGCTGGCGACGGGCGTGTCGGAAGCACTCATGGCAAATCTCCCTGTCGATTTTATTGGTATTGTTGTGCGCCACAACGACGCCTATCGTGGGCTGGACGCATTCTTCGACGCAGGCGCCCTACCCGTCCAACTAATAAAAACCGCCTCATGGCATAAGAAAAAGTTGATCGCATGAACCTCAAGTTTCTCGAAACCTTTGTCTGGGTCGCACGGCTGAAAAGCTTTCGCCTGACCGCAGACAAACTGTTCACCACCCAGGCTTCGATCTCCAGCCGTATCGCCGTGCTCGAAGGCGAACTGGGGGTCAAGCTGTTCCTGCGCGATTCGCGTGGGGTGAGCCTGACGCCCGACGGCTTGAAGGTGCTGGACTACGCCGAACAGATGCTCGACACCATGCAGTCGCTCAAGCAGTCGATCGAGGCGCCGTCGAGCAAGGTCGGGCGGATCCGCATCGGGGTCATGGACACCGTGATCCACACCTGGCTCAGCCCCCTGGTGGCGGAAATCATGGACGGTTATCCGCTGGTGGAAATCGAACTGGTGGCCGATACCTCGCTGAACCTCTGCGATCAACTGCAAAAAGGCTTTCTCGACCTGGCCCTGCAAACCGACCTGCTGCGCCAGGAAAGCATCCGCAGCCTGGAGCTGGCCAGCCACCCGGTGGGCTGGATCGTCGCCAGCCATTCAATCTACAACCGCGAGTACGCCAGCGTCGCCGAACTGGCCCGGGAACGGATCATCACTTACTCGAAAAACTCCCTGCCGCACCAGGATGTGCTGAGCCTGATGCAGGCCAATGGCGTGCTGACGCCACGGCTCAACTGCGTGAACTCGGTGTCGGCGATCACCCGCCTGCTGCGTGATGGCTTCGGTATCGGCGCGTTGCCGCCGGTGCTGGTCAGCGAAGAACTGGCCCGCGGCGAGCTGACCCTGCTGCCGATCGAGCAGCGGCCGCCGAACTTGCAGGTGGTGGTGTCGTGGCGGATCGGGGTGGAGCTGGCCGAAAGCGTGGTCGAACTGTGCCAGCAGGTGGTGCAGCGCTACGCCCGGCAGGTGGGCCCGGAGCATATGGTCCTGGCCGAGTGAACCGGCGCCGCGGAGGCGACGCCCGGCTGCGCAGGTTTACAGACCGCGCAAGTCACGCTCTTCGATCGGCCGGCTCTGGCGCAGGCGCTTGCCACCGAGCACCACCCAGTCGATCAGGCGGAACAGGCACTCGATGCCGAACGACAGCAGCAAGGCGCCGCTCATGCCCCAGATCATCGCCTCCGGGGTCAGCAGGATCTGATAGCTGTAGCCGTTCCAGGTTTCCTGGCGGATATCCGGATCGGCCGCCAGCGCCACCTGCAGCACGCGGATGTACCACGGGCCCTGCATCGCCTGGAACTGCTTGTCCAGCGCCAACTGGCGGTTGAGCATCGCGCTCAGGCTGTCGGCATCGCTGCGGAACACCGGGTCGTCACTGGCGCGGTAATGCGCCACCAGGGCTTGCAGGTCGCCCTTGAAAAACTGCTGGGCTGTGCCCTGGAAGCCTTGCAGGCCGGTTTGCGCCTCGATCAGGTGGGCTTCGACGCGCTTGGCGTAATCGCTGATAAAACCCGGCACTTGCACGCCAATCAACAGGCCCGCTGCAAACAACACCAGCCGCAGATAACTGAGCAACATAGGGGATGTCCTTATTCGGTCTGGCCGTGGCTGACGCATTCGCCGCGCCGCCACAGGCTCCATTGGCCCGGTTCGTAACGGGTCCAGGTTTCGTTTTCGGTCAGAGGTTCGGTGGCGATCACCGTGACCACGTCATTGGGCGTGGTCTCGGCCTGGAAGTCGACGATCACATCGACATCCTTCAAGCGCGCCGGGCCGAAAGGCGCGCGCCGGGTAATCTGCGCAAGCTTGGTCGAGCAATAGCAGAACAGCCAGTCCCCGTCGCTGAGCAGGCAGTTGAACACGCCCTTGCTGCGGTATTCGGCGCAGGCCGCCACCAGCGACGGCAGCAGTTCCTCGACCTCCACCGGCTCTGGGAACGCGGCACGCACGCGGTTGAGCAGGTCACAGAACGCCGCTTCGCTGTCGGTATCGCCCACCGGGCGGTAGAAACTCGGCGCCGGCTGGAAGTCGGCCAACTGGCCGTTATGGGCGAAACACCAGTTGCGCCCCCACAGCTCGCGGACAAAGGGATGGGTGTTGGACAGGCAGACCTTGCCGACGTTGGCTTGGCGAATATGGCCGATCACCACTTCGCTCTTGATCGGATAGCGTTGCACCAGGTTGGCCACTTCCGACTCGCAGCTGGCCGCCGGATCCTGGAACAGGCGCAGACCGCGGCCCTCGTAGAAAGCGATGCCCCAACCATCACGGTGCGGACCGGTACGGCCGCCGCGCTGCATCAGCCCGGTAAAGCTGAACACGATATCGGTCGGGACATTGGCGCTCATGCCCAATAACTCACACATGCTCGGACTCTCGCTTCAATGCCGGTACAGGCTTACAAACGCGGTTCGACGCGCGACCGCTGGGGACTGCCGGAAACCGGAGGGCGACCATAACGATCGTCGCCGGCGCCGCCAAAGGGTTGATCATCATCACGCTCGGCGGCCTGGGCAGCGGCCTTGGCGGCTTCGTTGCGTTCCTTGCGTGCAGCGGATGCACGTTCGATCGGCCAGCGGATCAGCACAAAGACCAGGTACAGGCCAAAGGCGATCATGCCGTACATCAACAGGTCGGAAACCGCGCGCCAGGCGTTGTTGCCGACCTTGAACGCCAGGTCCAGGGCGGTGATGGCCACGGCCGGAGCGTACTTTTCCTTGACCGGGTCAATGATGGTCGGGCTGAACAGCAGCACCGCCACCAGCACCCGTAGCGGTTCACGCAGCCAGCGCCACATCCAACTGGTCATGCGCATGCACACCAGCAGGCAGCCCAAGGCGGCAAAGGCGTAGAGGCCCCAGGCGATCAGATAGTCGTTCTCGGTCATGGTGTCCATGGCAAGGCAGGCAAAGAGGCGCTTATGATAACGGCTTTTCGCATGTCAGGCTGCAACGCCGTCTGCCAAGCCCTCATTTGTCATCCCCCGAGAGCCATTCATGCCCCTATCCGCCAACGCCACCAGCGCCCCGATCGCCCACAAGGCCGAAGGTTCTGACCCGTACGCCTGGCTGCAGGAACGCGACACCGACGCGGTGCTCGACTACCTCAAGGCTGAAAACAGCTACCAGGAAAGCGCATTGGCCGACCAGGCCGCGCTGCGCGAGACCCTGTTCCAGGAGATCAAGGGCCGGATCCTCGAAACCGACTTGTCCCTGCCCTCGCCTTGGGGCCCCTACCTGTATTACACCCGCACCACCGCCGGCGACGAGTACGCGCGGCACTACCGCTGCCCGCGCCCGGCCGACGACAGCCTGAGCGTCGACGAAAGCGCCGAACAACTGCTGCTCGACCCCAATGAACTGGCCGGCGGCGGGTTCTTTTCCCTGGGCGCCTTCAGCATCAGCCCCGACCACCAGCGCCTGGCCTACAGCCTCGATACCACCGGCGAAGAGGTCTACACCCTGTTCGTCAAGGAGCTGTCCAACGGCAAGCTCAGCGAGCTGGCGTTCGAGGACTGCGACGGCAGCATGACCTGGGCCAACGACAGCCTGACCCTGTTTTTCGGCGAGCTGGACGACACCCATCGCCCACACAAGCTGTACCGCTATCGCCTGGACGGCACCGCGGCCGAAGAGGTGTTCCACGAGCCGGACGGGCGCTTTTTCCTGCACTGCTACCGCTCGAGTTCCGAGCGCCAGTTGCTGCTGTCCCTGGGCAGCAAGACCACCAGCGAAGTCTGGGCCCTGGATGCCTCGCGGCCGCAAGAGGCCTTCGCCTGCCTGGCGCCACGGGTCGAGGACCATGAATACGATGTCGACCACGGCCTGCTCGACGGCCAGTGGACCTGGTTTATCCGCAGCAACCGCGACGGCATCAACTACGCCCTGTACCAGGCCCCGGACCTGGGCCAGGCGCCTGAAGAAGCCGACTGGCAACTACTCATCCCCCACAGCGACACGGTGATGCTCGATGGCCTGAGCCTGAACGCCGGCGCCATGACCCTGAGCCTGCGCGAAGGCGGCCTGCCGATCATCGAGGTGCACCCCGACGGCCTGCCCGCCTACCGCGTGCAACTGCCGGATGCGGCCTACAGCCTGCATGTGCAGAACAGCCTGGAGTTCGTCAGCGATCGCATCCGCCTGCGCTACGAAGCCCTGAACCGTCCGGCACAGGTGCGCCAGCTGATACTGGCCAGCGGCGCCCAGAGCGTGCTCAAGGAGACCCCGGTACTGGGCGTGTTCGACCCCGAGGCCTATGTCAGCCAGCGCCTGTGGGCCACCGCCGCGGACGGCACCCAGGTGCCCATCAGCCTGGTGGTCAAGCGCGAAGCCCTGGGCCAGCCGACGCCGCTGTACCTGTATGGCTACGGCGCCTACGGCGAGAGCCTCGACCCCTGGTTCTCCCACGCCCGCCTGAGCCTGCTCGAGCGTGGCGTGGCCTTTGCCATCGCCCACGTGCGCGGCGGCGGTGAGCTGGGCGAGGCCTGGTACCGCGCCGGCAAGCAGGAACACAAGCAGAACACCTTCAGCGACTTTATCGCCTGCGCCGAACACCTGATCGCCGAGGGCCTGACCAGCCCGGCCCAGCTGGTAATCAGCGGCGGCAGCGCCGGCGGCCTACTGATCGGCGCCGTGCTCAATCAACGCCCCGAGCTGTTCAAGGCGGCGATTGCCGAGGTGCCGTTCGTCGATGTGCTCAACACCATGCTCGACCCCGAGTTGCCGCTGACCGTCACCGAATACGACGAATGGGGCAACCCCGAGGAGCCCGAGGTCTTTGATCGGATCAAGGCCTACGCGCCCTATGAAAACGTCCGGGCCCAGGCCTACCCGGCGACCCTGGTGATCGCCGGCTACAACGACAGCCGCGTGCAGTACTGGGAAGCCGCGAAATGGGTGGCCAAGCTGCGCGCCAGCAAAACCGACGACAACCTGCTGCTGCTCAAGACCGAATTGGGTGCCGGCCATGGCGGCATGAGCGGGCGTTACCAGGGATTGCGTGACGTAGCACTCGAATATGCATTTGTTTTGAAGATTCTGGGCCTGGCCTGAGGAACTCCCGCCGGCGGCTGTGTCTTACATTGCACCGCCGGCTCCTCGCGCGATCAAGCGCGCCCGGACCCGCTACAGACACAAGAAAAAGACCGTGACGATATGTCTGAACCGACCTTATTGAACAACGAGATTCGCGACTGGCTGATGGATTGCGGCCTGTTCGATCAACTCCTGCCCGCCGACTTCGTAGCGGCGGCCGGCTACTTCAGCATCAGCAGCATCGCCCAGGGCGAAGAAATCTTTCACGAGGGCGATGCCGGCAGTTTCATGTGCATCATCCACTCCGGCCAGGTGGCGGTACAAAAACGCACCAGCGACGGCCAGCCCGTGACCATCGCCACCCTGCGCAGTGGCCGAGCGTTCGGTGAAATGGCGGTACTCGACGGCGAGCGACGCTCGGCCAGTTGCGTCGCCGCCAGCGATTGTCAGCTGTTGAACCTGGGCAAGGACTCCCTGGAGAAGATGCTCAACGATGCGCCGAAAATCGCCGCCAAGATCATTCGTGCCATCGCCGTGTCGCTGTCCAGGCGCCTGCGCATGGCCGACGGGCAATTGCTCTCGCAACAGTTCTAGCCGCCTGGGGTCTTGCTCTTGTTCTCGCTCTGCTCAAGGCCCGGCAAGGTCTGGTCCTTGGGCGGCTTGGGCATGTCGATCGGCGGCAGCAACGGCGCGCCGCCATGGGCCCCGGCCTTGGGCGTGCTGGGTGGGGTGACCTGCGGGTAGGGGGTCGGGGTGGCAGTGCCAGGTGCGCCGATGGCCGGCGTCGGGGTCACCGGGACGCTTTGCAGCTCCTCGGCCTGCAGGCCGCTGATCGACAGCGCCGCACTTAGCAAGAGCGCGCCGCGGGCAATGACCGTTAGAATAGTGCGCTTCATCAATGGCTCCATCGCAATTATCAGCCGTCAGGCTACTCCCAACCGGGCCGATTTGCCTTCCTCTAATGAGACCCTCATGAAACGTTTCGTTCTGCTCGACACCACCCCGATTCCTGAAAACGGCGGTGCCCTGTGCCTGTTCGAATACGGCGAGGATTTCGTGATCAAGATCCAGGGCGGTGACGGCGGCCAGTTGATGAACACGCGCATGCACGGTTCCGAAGACGCCCTGGCGGAGATCCCCTGCCGCAAGGTCGCCGGACGCCCGGGCTCACGGGTACTGATTGGCGGCCTGGGCATGGGCTTCACCCTGGCCTCGGCCCTCAAGCACCTGGGCAAGAGCGCTGAAGTGGTGGTGGCCGAGCTGGTGCCGGGCGTCGTGGAATGGAACCGCGGCCCCCTGGGAGAGAAATCCGGGCGCCCGCTGCTCGATCCCCGCACCGTGATCCGCCTGGAAGATGTGGCCAAGGTGCTGCAAGCCGAACCCCAGGGTTTCGACGCCATCATGCTCGACGTCGACAACGGCCCCGAAGGCCTGACCCAGAAAGCCAACAGCTGGCTGTATTCGGCCGGCGGCCTCGCGGCCTGCGCCAAGGCCCTGCGGCCCAAGGGCGTGCTGGCGGTGTGGTCGGCCAGTGCCGACAAACAGTTTTCCGACAAGCTGCGCAAGGCCGGCTTCAAGGCCGAGGAAGTGCAAGTCTTCGCCCATGGCAACAAGGGCACCCGGCACACCATCTGGATTGCCGAGAAGCTCAAGGGCTGAGCTAAACTTCGTCCATTACCGTCATTAGTCTTCCTACAAAGGTGAACCCATGAGTTCGACCAACACCTCCAAACTGGACCGTATCCTCGCCGACGCCCAGCGCGACCGGGAAATGGGTTACCGCGACAAGGCCCTGAAGATGTACCCCCACGTCTGCGGGCGCTGCGCACGCGAGTTCGCCGGCAAGCGCCTGAGCGAACTGACCGTGCACCACCGCGACCACAACCACGACAACAACCCGCAGGACGGTTCCAACTGGGAACTGCTGTGCCTGTACTGCCACGACAACGAGCACTCGCGCTACACCGACCAGCAGTACTTCGGCGACGGCTCCCTGAGCTCCCCGACCATCGCCAAGGCCACCCACAACCCCTTCGCCGCGCTGGCGGGGCTGATGAAGAAAGACGAGTAAGCCGCCCGGCAGATTCGTTGGGTGGCGAGGGCGCTTGCTCCCGCTCGATTGCGCGACCGCGGCAAATCCGGCTCCGCACGGTTGATTGAAGATCCCGCCGACTGGTGTGCGGCCGCTTCGCGCGGCAGTGCCAGCTCGGCTTCGGCGGGAACAAGCCCCCCCGCCACAAACAGCACGCCATCCCGCCCCCCTGGCTTGGGGCAATCCCCGTATAATCGCGCTTTTTCTCGAAGGCTCCCCGCTCGTGGCAAACAAAAGGTACAGCTGCATTGGTTTGTATAACCCCAAGTCGCCGGAGAACGTCGGTTCGGTGATGCGCGCCGCCGGTTGCTATGGCGTCGCCTCGGTGTTCTACACCGGCAAGCGCTACGAACGGGCCCGGGACTTTGTCACCGACACCAAGAAGGTGCATCAGGACATCCCGCTGATCGGCATCGACGACCTGAAGAAGATCCTGCCTCTGGGCTGCGTGCCGGTGGCGGTGGAGTTGGTGGAAGGCGCGCGCGCGCTGCCCGAATACACGCACCCGGACCGCGCGCTGTACATTTTCGGCCCGGAGGACGGCTCCCTCGACAAGGACATCCGTGACTGGTGCGAAGACGTGGTGTACATCCCGACCACCGGTTGCATGAACCTCGCCGCCACCGTCAACGTGGTGCTTTACGACCGCCTGGCCAAAGGCAACAACACCCGCTCCGGCCCCAAATTCTGAGCCACCGCCCGCACATTGAATGGAACAAGCGACGCCCTTGTGCAGTCAGCTTTATATCCATTCCCCCCTCTGGAGACAGATCATGAGCGACAGCAACCGGATTCAACGCATCGACTCCACCCCGTTTCAAACCCTGCCTGAGCAGAACGTCCAGGGCTGGGAGCGTATCGGCTCGCTGGCCGGTGGCGTGGTGATGATGGGCAAGGGCCTGCGCCGTGGTGGCGTGTTCGGCCTGATTCAGGTGGCCATCGGCGGGGTCGCCCTGGCTCGTGGCATTACCGGCCACAGCTCGGCGAAAAGCCTGCTGGAGAAAAGCCGCCAGGACATGAACAACGTGCGGGCGAAAATCGAACGCGCAGGAGAAGAACTGAAAAACCTCAAGGCCAATGCCGAGGCGGCGACCCGCACCGCGACAGTCACCGGCAACGAATCGCTGAAGTCCCCCAAAGCCGGGGTTTAAACCCTGACGCTTGACACCGGCACCCGCGCTTGCCGCGTGGGCGCCGGGCTCAGGCTTGGCGAGGTCAGTGCAACAGGTCGTTATCCAGCACCGTCGACGACTCTCCCAGCACGCTTTCGCTGATCTGCACGAACTCCTGGGTGCTGACGCTTTCCAGGCGCATCAGCGCGCCCAGCACATCATCCAGAGAGCGCTTGTTGCGGGTCTTGAGGCGGATCTCGCGGTCCAGCTCCTGCAGCAGCAACACCGCCTTGGCCACCGTCGCCTCATTCACCTGCTCCCCGCGCAAACTGCTGACGGCGTGGCTGCGCTTGGCCAGCCCACGCTCCAGGGTCTGGTAACGCTCATCGCTGATCCCGCCGGCGCGGCGCAGCAGCTCGATCGAGTAGTACTCGGCCAGGCCTTCGCTGATCCAGTCGCTGCGCTCGCTGTCGTTGATTCGCGCAATCACCTGCACCAACTCACGCAACAGCGGGCTGTTGCCACTTTCGCTGATCAGCGGCAGATGGCTGTGCAGGTAGATCGAATCGCGCCCGGCCAGGCTGCCGCGCCACATGGGGTCGGCGGCGCCGACAATCAGCAGTTTGTCCGGATGCCGTGGAAACAGCGCCTGCACCTGGGGCCAGACAAAGGTCAGCAGGGTCAGGACATCCATGCGGCGCATGCCCTGGCTCAGGGGCGAGGTGACCGTGACCTCGGTTTCCCCCAGGCGTGTGCGGCGGCTGCCCAGGTTGCCGGCCAGCATCCAGCCGCTGGGGCGATCGAACAGGCGCGAGGGGTTGTCGATGCGAAAACGGTTCTTGCCGATGCGTGGCCAGGCGGTTTCGACGCTTTTCCAGCCGCTGGGCAATTCAAACTCCAGCCGCGAAACCAGCTCGATGCCGTCCTGCTGATCGAGCTTGGCCGCCGGCACCAGGCTTTCACCGCGCAACAGCGCCCACTTGGCGGTCATGCGGCTGTCGAAACTGCCCTTTTTCGGGCTGTGGCTGATGCGTACCCGATAGCTCAGACTGGCCTTGCCACTGGCCGGGCGCCAGACCCCGCGTTGCTCGGCCCCGGCCTGGGGCGCCGTGCCCTGCCATTGGCCGTCGGCCTGGAAGTCGCTGTAATCACCGCTGCGGCCCAGATCGAAGTCCAGGCTACGCACCGCCGCCCCATCGCCCAGGGTCAGGCGCACTTCGGCCTGATCGCTCTGCGGCAGGAAACGCACGTGGTAATCCAGATCGACTTTCTTCGCCGCCCATACCGGCGCGCTCAGCGCCAGCGCCAGCGCGGCCAGCGACAGCCTTGCCCCAACAGCCATACACACTCCTTCGTGGCTCATGCAGGCCGCCGATCGCGGCCTGGGCACCGGGCATCAGCCGGCGCGAAAAATCAGATGATCTTCCCAATCGTCCTCGGCCACGCTGCCTTCGGCGAGCATGCGCCCGGATTGGGAAATGCGCTCATGGTGCACGGCATCGCGATCGCCGCAGACCAGGTGGTGCCACAGCGGCAGGTCCTTGGCCTCACTGACCAGGCGATAACCACAGGTCGGCGGCAACCATTTGAACTCGTCGGCCTTGCCCGGGGTGAGCTGGATGCAGTCCGGCACCGAGTCGCGGCGGTTGGGGTAATCGGTGCACTGGCAGGTTTTCAGGTCCAGCAGTTTGCAGGCGATACGCGTGTAATAGACGCTGTTGTCGTCCTCATCCTCAAGCTTTTGCAGGCAGCACAGGCCACAGCCGTCGCACAGCGACTCCCACTCCTCCTGATCGAGTTGGTCGAGGGTCTTGCGTATCCAGAAGGGTTCTACTTTGGCGGCCATGGCTCAAGCATCAATATCAGGCAGTGAAAAGGCCGCCAGTCTAGTGCCCGCGGGCCTTGGGGCCAAGCGCTGGCGACTGTCGGTAGATCAAGACTTGTCAGGCGATACGCCGCGCAGTAGCTTTGCCCGTCGTAACGGCCTATGTCCGCGTGCCATTAACGCTCGACGCGTCGCACCCGGTGAGTTGCAAAAGGCCAGGAAAACCTCATCGCCCAGCTCAACTGCGCCAGCCGGTTTACCCCACATTCGATTATCACAGTCCGTCAGGAGTCGTTTTATGAGCGCCAACCCACGCGTCGCCGAATATGCCATCCACCCTCAGTTCACCGATCGCTGGTCGCCCCGCGCCTTCACCGGTGAAACCATCCCCGAAGAAACCCTGCTGAGCTTTTTCGAAGCCGCACGCTGGGCGCCATCGGCCTACAACTCGCAGCCATGGCGCTTCCTCTACGCCCGTCGCGACACGCCGAACTGGGAACGTTTCCTGGGTCTGCTCAACGAATTCAACCGTGGCTGGGCGCAACACGCCTCGGCCCTGGTGATCGTGATTTCGAAAACCACCTTCACCGCGCCCGGCGCAACCGAAGAAACCCCAGCCCTGTGGCACACCTTCGACACCGGTTCGGCCTGGGGCCACCTGGCGCTGCAAGCCAGCATCAGCGGCTGGCACACCCACGGCATGGCCGGTTTCGACCAGGAACTGACCCGCAAGGAACTGAAGATCCCCGAAGGGTATGACCTGCACGCGGCCGTGGCCGTGGGCAAGCTGGGCGACAAGGCGACCCTCGCCGAGTACCTGCAAGCACGCGAAGAGCCAAGCCCGCGCCGCCCATTGCGCGAACTGGCGGCCGAGGGTGAGTTCACCCTGTAAATCGACACCAGTACCCTTCTGAACACGTTGTGTAGCCGCTGCCGAGGCACGAGGCCGCGCTGGCCGGCATGCACACCGTGGGGTGTCAGGCACTGGCGCGTTATTTGAACGGGCCAGCGCAGCCTGCGGCAGCGGCTACAGTCGCCGCTGCCGGGGCGGGTCAGTAACCGCGGTTGAAGTCCACTTCACCGCGCAGCGCCTGTTCGCTCTGGTAGGCCCGCAGATTATCGACGAACAACCGCACCATCATCTCCGGTGAAGTCGGCGCCGAGCTGTGGCCGGTCAGCAACAGGCCCCAGGCCGTCCAGAATGGATGGCGCTGCGGCAAGGGTTCCTGACGGCAGACATCGATCACCGCCCCCGCCAGATGGCCCTCCTTGAGCGCCTCCACCAGATCCGCATCGACCACCGCCACGCCGCGTCCAACGTTGATGAACAGGCCGCTGGGCTTGAACTGCTTGAACAGCGCCGCGTCATACAGGTCGTGGGTCTCCGGGGTATTGGGCAGCAGGTTGATCACGTAATCGACCTCACCCACCAAACGCCCCAGGTCCTTGAGCGCCGCCACTTCAACGAACGGCGCCTGCTCCCGGGCTTCACTGGCGATGCCATACAGCTCCACGCCAAACGGCACTAGGAACTGCGCCACGCTCTGGCCAATATCACCGGTGCCGACGATCAGCACCTTGCGCCCGGCCAGGCTCTGGCCCAGGCGGTTATCCCACTTGCGCTCAACCTGGCTGACCAGTCGCGCCAGCACTTCACGCTCGTGACCGAGCATGTAGGTGAGTACGTATTCGGCCATGACCTGGCCAAAAATCCCCACCGCCCGGGTCAGGCGGTAATGACGCGGCAAACCGTCGGCGAGCAACGGGGTGATTCCGGCCCAGGTCGATTGCAGCCACTGCGGCTGATGGCCCTGGCGCAACAGGGTGGCCAGCAGGTCCGGCTGGCCGAGCCAGATCGGGCAATCGGCGGCCAGGGTCGCCAGTTCGGCGGAGTCACCGCTGGTCAGCACGTGCAGTTCGGGAACGGCCTGGCTCAACAAACGGGCATAAATAGCGTGATCGTGTTCGGCAATCAGAACGCGCATGGTTCAAACCTATCAAAAAGGCGCGGGTGACCGCCGACGGAGTCTTGCTCCATCGCTCGCGGCCACCGCCAGATATTCAATTCCATTATTTCTCGATGCCCTGGACAGAGCATCTACAGGCATCCATCACATCGGGTCATTACGGCGCAGCAACTCTTCGGGCAAATGCTCGATGTATTCGTCTTCGGCCGGCGGCATCTGCAGGTGGTAGCCCTGCTTCTCCAGGTTCTCCAGCACTTGCTGGATGTCCTCGCGCGACAGCTTGCGCTCGGGGCTCAGCACCAGGTCGAAGGCGTGAAACGGCTTGCCAAAGGCCAGCAGCAGGTTTTCCGGCACGCGCTCCAGGGCATCGCTCTTGAGCACATACAGGTACATCTCGTTCTTGCGCGGGCTGCGGTAGATGGAGCAGATACGTTTCAAGGCTGTTCTCCGGCGGCGGCCAGGCAGTCGAGCAAGGCCTGGCCCATCAATTCGCGGCGCCAGCCACGCAACGAATCGGGCAATTGGTAAGGACCGTTGGGGTAGCCGCTCTTGAGCAGGCTTTCCAGGGTTTTCTTGCGCAGCATCAGTTCCGGGGCGATGTCCAGGCGTTCGCCTTCGGCCTGGCCGAGGGCGCGCATCTGCTTGAGCAGGGCCGAGGCTTCGATCGGCAAGGGCTCCGGCACCGCCGGCGGCCATTGATCAGGCCCGACACTGCCGGCACGCTTGATCAGGTCCAGCAGGAACTCACCGTCCTGACGCACGGTACGCGGGTGCATGTCTTCGATTTTCGCCAAGGCGCCGAGGTTGTCCGGCTGGCTCTTGGCCAGGGGCCAGAGCGAATGCTCGCGCACGATACGGTTGCGCGGCAGGTCGCGAGCCCGGGCCTCGATCTCGCGCCAGGCGCAGAGTTCGCGCAACACGGCGAGTTGGGCCCGGGACAGTTTCCAGGCCAGCTTGGCGTCGCGGTACACCTCGTACGGGTCCACTTCGCGGCGCAGGTTGGCCACCAACTCGGCGCCGTCTTCGAGCACCCAGCTGTATTTATCGGCCGACAACTTGGGCTGCAGTTGCACATAGACTTCGGCCAGGTGCACCGCGTCTTCCGCGGCGTAGCTGATCTGGGTTTCCGACAGCGGGCGTTGCAGCCAGTCGGAACGGGTCTCGCCCTTGGGCAGCTCAATCCCCAGGACCGACTGCACCAGGCGCGAATAGCCCATGGAGAAGCCCAGGTTCAGGTAAGCCGCCGCCAGTTGGGTGTCGAACAAGGGCGCCGGCAGGCTGCCAGTCAGGCGCAGCAGGACTTCAAGGTCCTCGCTGCAGGCATGCACCACCTTGACCACGGCCGGGTTCTCCAGCAGCGCCGCGAGGGGCTGCCAGTCGTCGATGGTCAACGGGTCGATCAGGTAAGCACGCTGGCCGTCGCCAATCTGCAACAGGCCGGCGATGGGGTAGAAGGTGTCGACCCGCATGAATTCGGTGTCGAGGGCGACGAATGGCAGCTGCTGCCACTCGGCGCAAAAGCGGCCGAGGCTATCGTTGTCGCGAATCCAGTGAATATCGATGGCCACACGGCTCTCCCTTGAAGAATGGCGCGCAGTATATATCGCCACCGGCAACTTCTGAGCACTGACTCGACGAGGCACGTGCGAAATTGCCTTACAGAGCTCAAGAATAGTCTGAGATAACCGGCTCACTCTTGCTTGCGCAGCACGTAAACCCGTGACGCGGCGCAGCCGGGAATGAAGTCATGGTGGCTCAACACCTCGAAACCGGCCTGCTGGAATTCGGTTTCCAGTTGCACTTTGCCGGCCAGCAGCGGCGCGCCGTCCGGAACCAGGCTGCGGGGCTTTTCGAGGAACCGTTGCAGGGCGCTGCAACGGCTATCGACCCGCGCTGCGACGATCACCGCGTCGCGGCTGACCCGGTGAAACTCGCGCAACAGCGCCAGGCGATGTTCACCGCTGGCAAGGTGCTGGAACAACTGCAGGCAGCAGATGCAATCCACTGCATTGGCCGACAAGCCGATGTTGAACGCCGAACTCTGGAAGGGTTTGACCCGCTTGAGCACGCTGGCCGGGTGATGGGTCTGGGCGTGGTCGAGCATGTCCTGGGAGTTGTCGGCCGCCAGGATCACCCGGTTGCCATGCTCGGCCAACACCGGCCAGAAACGCCCCGCCCCGCATGCCACGTCCAGGATCAACCCCGGTTCGCCGGCCATTTTCAGGGCCTGGCGCACCAGCTGCTCGCTGCGCCACAGCGCCAGGCGCGCCCCGGCTTTCAGCGGACGCTGTTGCAGGCAGTCGCGCGCGTGCTCCTGGTCGTAACGCCGGGCGAACTCACGTTCCATGGCCGATGGGGGTTGCGCTGACATGACTCGCGAACTCTTGGTGGGTGCGGGTCGTAGCAGATTAACCAGGCGTTCGTGAAAAAAAGGTCGAAAGCCGCGTCCGCCCTCAGGCCTCGTTCAAATACCAGCGCCAGTCCTGCTCGCCGACCTCGCCCATGAACTGCCGATACTCCTCGCGCTTCACTGCCAGGTAGACCCCGAGGAACTCACTGCCAAAGGCATCCCGGGCCCAGGCCGAAGCCTCGAGGGCGCGCAAGGTGGTCAGCCAGTCGGTGGGCAGCACATGCGTGGCCTGGGCATAACCGTTGCCCTCGACCGGCGCGCCGGGGTCGCTCTGCTCGCGGATGCCGCGGTGAATGCCCGCCAGGATGGCGGCGGCCGCCAGATAGGGGTTGGCGTCGGCGCCGCAGATGCGGTGCTCGATATGCCGGGAAAACGCCGGCCCGCCCGGCACCCGCAGGCTTACGGTGCGGTTGTCGACGCCCCAGGTGGCGGCCAGCGGCGCATAGCTGTTGCTCTGGAAACGCCGGTAGGAGTTGGCGTTCGGGCAAAACAGCAGCAGTGAGTCGAGCAAGGTGTCGAGCATGCCGCCCACCGCGTGGCGCAGCAGTGGCGTGCCATCGCTCGCCTCGCTGGCGAACAGGTTGTTGCCGTGCCGGTCGGCAATGCTCACGTGCATGTGCATCCCGGTGCCGGCCAGGTCGGCGAACGGCTTGGCCATGAAGCACGCGCGCATCCCGTGCTTGTGGGCCACGCCCTTGACCAGGCGCTTGTAGCGCACCGCCTCGTCCATCGCCTGCAAGGCATCGGCGCGGTGTTCGAGGGTGATCTCCACCTGCCCCGGCGCGTACTCGGAAATCGCCGTGCGCGCCGGAATGCCCTGCAGCTTGCAGGCGCTATAGAGGTCGGCGAGGAACGGTTCGATCTGCTCCAGCTCGCGCAGGCCATAGACCTGGGTCGCTCGCGGCCGGCCACCATCGGCATCCCGTGCCGGTTGCGGCCGGCCGTTGCTGTCACGCTGCTGATCCAGCAGGTAGAACTCCAGCTCGGCCGCCATCACCGGGTAATAGCCGTCGGCCTTGAGGCCATCGATGACCTTGACCAGCAACTGCCGCGGGTCGGCCACGGTGGCCGGCAAGCCTTGCTCCGGGTGCATGCTGACCTGGACCGCGGCGGTGGGAATCTGCCGCCAGGGCATGGGCTGCAAACTGCCGCTCAGGGGGTAGGCGCGGCAATCGATATCCCCCACGTCCCAGACCAGGCCGGAGTTTTCCACGTCGTCGCCGTTGATGGTCAGGCCCAGGATGGTGCTCGGCAGTGGCCGGCCGCTCTGGTACACCGCCAACAGTTCGTCGCGGTGCAGCAACTTGCCACGCGGGACGCCGTTGTTGTCGAGGATGAACAATTCGAACATCTCGATATCCGGGTGCTGCTGAAGAAAATCCTCGGCTTCTTGCAAGGGGGCAAAAGGAGTGTTGGCAGGCATGGTCATTCTCGTATTGGCGTGTCGGACCCGCGCGCAGGCGGCGTCGTGCAGACAGCGCGCGCCGCAGCGGGCAAACGGCTATCCGTGTGAGGAATCAACAGGCAATACGAGCATCCGGCGGGCGCGCATGGCGGCAATGCCACAGCGCCCAGAAGGCCAGTTCGGAAGGCAGAGCACAGAGTTTGGGCGCAGTGGCGGGCGTGCAGCGAGGACGGGGCTGACGGCAGGGTGCAGGCGCACCAGGCACAACCTCGGGTTTGATCGCAGCGGGCCAAGCGTCCATAGGAAAAACCGCAGACAACAGATGCCGGGCAGACTCACACGCCGCCATAAGCCGTTAAATCCACACTTGAAGAACCTTGGTTGCAAAATGGCTAAACAATGGACCCGCCACGGGCCCTGAGCGGATCGAGGCTTGCCCGCGCCGCACGCCGATGTAAATAATGCCCGCGCCCTCTTCTTCCCCGGCAGCACTCAAGGATCGGACCGCATGCACCCACGTCTTTTACTCTGCTCATTGCTCACCCTCAGCACCCCGCTCCTGGCCGAGCCCAGCGTCTCGCACCTGGACCAGGTCATCGAACGCGGCCAGCTGAACGTTTGCACCACCGGCGACTACAAGCCCTACACCTACCTGCGCGACGACGGCCGCTACGAAGGCATCGACATCGCCATGGCCCAGTCCCTGGGAAAAAGCCTGGGCGTGGAGGTGAAGTGGGTGAAAACCAGTTGGAAGACGCTGATGCCGGACTTCCTGGCCAACACGTGCGACATCGCGGTGGGCGGTATTTCGGTGTCCCTGGAGCGACAGAAAAAGGCGTTCTTCAGCGACACCCTCGGGGTCGACGGCAAGATTCCCCTGGTGCGCTGCGCCGACGTTGCGCGCTACCAGACGGTGGAGCAGATCAACCAGCCTTCGGTGCGCCTGATCGAGCCACCGGGCGGCACCAACGAGGTCTTCGCCCGGGCCCATCTGCCCAACGCCGCGCTGACCCTGTTCCCGGACAACGTGACGATCTTCGAGCAACTGCTGGCGAACAAGGCCGACGTGATGATCACCGATGCCTCGGAGGCGCGCTTCCAGCAGAAGCTCAAGCCGGGCCTGTGTGCGGTCAACCCCGAGCGCTACCTGCAATACAGCGAGAAAGCCTTCCTCCTGCCCCGCGACGATGTGGCCTGGAAAAGCTACGTCGACCAGTGGCTGCACCTGAGCAAGGCCACCGGTTTCTATGACGGCGTGGTCAATCAGTGGTTGGCCGCGCCCTGAACCGGAAACACAGCGCATACCTGTAACCGCTGCCGAGTCCCTATTTCGACGTTGGGGTTCGTGCAGCGGGTTCGAGGTCTTATTTAATTTTTAAATAAGCCGGCCGACTTTCTGATTTGCCCTCTTTTGCCCGGCGCCGCCTAATCAGGCCCTGTTCCCTCAAGGTCTGGTTATGGAAAACGTTCGTGCGACAACCCGCCCCGCCGTCTGGCTGATGCTCAGTGTGGTGCTGGTGGCCCTTAATCTGCGGCCGTCGATGGCGGCCGTCGGCCCATTGCTGTCGGCAATACGCGGCGATATTGCGCTGAGTTTCAGCGCCGCTTCGCTGCTGACCATGCTCCCGGTCATGGCCATGGGCCTGGCGATGTTCTTCGGCATGCGCATCAGCCAGCGCCTGGGCGACCAGCGCACCGTGGTCATTTCGCTGCTGATCATTGGCCTGGCCACGGTGTCGCGGCTGTTCCTCGATTCCGCCGCCGAGCTGATTCTCAGCGCGGTGCTGGCCGGGGTCGGCATTGCCCTGATCCAGTCGTTGATGCCGGCGCTGATCAAGTCGCGCTTCACTCACAACGTCTCGCTGTTCATGGGCCTGTACGTCACCTCGATCATGGGCGGCGCCGCCATCGCCGCCTCATTCGGCCCACTGGTGATGAGCCGCAGCGGCAGTTGGCGCCTGGGCCTGGCGATCTGGGCCGGGCTGGCGGTGCTGGCCCTGCTGTTCTGGTACGCCCAGCGGTCCGCCATGCCCCGGTTGCCGGCAGCGGCGGCGGGCAATGAGTCGTTCTTCGGCAATCGCCGGGCCTGGCTGCTGGCGATTTTCTTCGGCCTCGGCACGGCGTCCTACACCTGCGTGCTGGCCTGGCTTGCGCCCTATTACGTGGAGCAGGGCTGGAGCGAGCAGAACGCCGGTCTGCTGCTGGGCTTTCTCACCGCCATGGAAGTGGTGTCCGGGCTGATCACCCCGGCCATTGCCAACCGCAGCCAGGACCGGCGCCTGGTGCTCAGCGTGCTGTTGCTGCTGATCATCGCCGGCTTCTGCGGCCTGATCCTCAGCCCGCAACACCTGAGCCTGTTGTGGCCTTGCCTGCTGGGCCTGGGCATTGGCGGGCTGTTTCCGATGAGCCTGATCGTGTCCCTCGATCACCTGGAAAACCCGCGCCGCGCCGGGGGCCTGACCGCTTTCGTGCAGGGCATCGGTTACTTGATCGCCGGCCTCTCGCCGCTGCTGGCGGGGATGATCCGCGATCATCTGGGCAGCTTCGAATGGGCCTGGTGGTCGCTGACCGCGGTCATGGCGCTGATGCTGCTGATGGTGCTGCGCTTCGACCCGCGGCATTACGCCCGGCACATTCACTGACCGACAGGACGCCCCCATGCAACCCACAAGCTTCAGCAGCGCCCATATCGGCATGCTGCTCTGGGCCGTGCTGATCGCCGCCTCGTTCTTCGCCGCCGCCCAGGTCGGCCAGGGCATCGACCCGGTGCTGCTGACCGGCCTGCGCCTGCTGTTTTCCGCACTGATGTTTTTGCCCTTGCTGCTGCTCAAGGGCTCGACCCCCATGACCCGCGGCGGGCTGCGTGACCATGGGGTGCTGGGGCTGCTGCTGGCGCTGTATTTTGGCTCGCTGTTCGAAGCCCTGCGCTACACCTCGGCGGTCAATACCGGGACCCTGTTCACCCTGGTGCCGTTGCTGACCCTGCTGTTCGAGGGGGTCCTGCTGCCGGGCAACAGCCTTCGGCAGCGGGTGCTGCCGACGCTGATCGCAGCGGCCGGGGCGGTGCTGCTGATCGTCAAGGGCAGCGGGCCCAACGCCATGCCTTCGCTGTACGCGATGACGGTCTATGGCCTGGGCTGCCTGGCCATGGCGCTGTACTCGCCCCTGAGCCAACGCTTCAAGGCCGGCCACCTCAAAGGCCGCAGCCCGGCGGCCATGACCTTCTGGAACATGCTGTTCGGGGCGCTGTTTCTGCTGGTCTTCTGCCTGTTCAGCGGTGGCTGGCGCAGCGCCGGGCAGCTGACGAGCAACGACCTGCTGTGGCTGATCTACCTGGCCCTGTTCGCCACCCTCGCCACCTTCTGGCTGCTGCATCGGGCCATCGGCGTGATCGCCCCGGCCACGGTGATTTCCTACATCTACCTCAGCACCCTGTTCCTGACCCTGTTCCACTGGGTCTGGCTCGGCCAGTCGCCGTTGCCGACCGAGCTGCTCGGCGCCCTGCTGGTGGCGGGGGGCATGCTCGCCCTGATCCTGTTCAGCCGCCGCAGCACGCCTGCCCTGGGCTGAAGCGGCCGTGCGCGACGTACGCAAAACCGCGCAGGTCGTGTTCACGGAAGGTTTTGTCTCTCTGCTGTCCGCCCGCCCCAAAGCAGGCATTTAATCAGCTCCATCGCTGCGTTAGCATCAGACGCCCTTGCGTTCACCCGGCGCCAAGCTCAACGAGATGGATCTGATGCTCAACAGCAACTTGCTTAGAAAGCTCGATATGCAGGACCTCATGGTGTTTATCGCCGTGTACGAGCAGAGCAGCGTCACCGGGGTCTCGGAAAGCCTGTGCGTCAGCCAGTCGACCGTCAGCTATTGCCTGAAAAAACTGCGCAACGCCTTTGAGGACGAACTGTTCATCAACACCCGCACCGGCATGCGTCCCACCTACAAAGCCAGCACCATGTACAGCCATGTGCTGAAGATCCTCGAAAGCATCAACCTCTGCCATTCCGGGGCCCAGGCCTTCGACCCGATCCGTCAGGCCGTGACCTTCAACATCTGCGCGCCAGAGTATTTCGAGCTGCTGATTCTGCCGCGCCTGCTCAAGCAATTCGATGTTGCCGACCTGCCGGTGACGGTCAATGTGCACAAGCTGGAAACCGACATCCCCGCCGAGGAACTGCGCAGCGGCCAGTTGGACCTGGTGATCTGCTTCGGGCCCAACTTCCACCGCACCCACGCCGACTTCAAGTCGCAGATGCTGCTGGAGGACGAACTGGTGTGCGTGTTCGACAAACGCGCCACTGCGCCCCAGCAGCCGCGCTTCAGCCTGCAGGGGTTTGTCGAACGGCGTCATGTGTTCCCCACGCCCTGGACATCGGACAGCAACATGGTCGATGGCTGGCTGGCGAGCCAGGCCCAAAAACGGCAGATCGTCGCCCGGGCCAACAGCTATGGCGCCGCGCTGAAGTTGATTACCGGCACCGACTTCATCCTGACCCTGCCGCGCCGCGTCCAGGCACTGTTGGCCAGCGATACGCTGTTCAGCCACTGCTCGCCCCCCAGCGGCTTGCCAGGGTTCACTCTGGATATGCAATGGAGCCCGATCACCGATCAGGACCGGGCCAACACCTGGTTTCGAGAGCAGGTGGTGCAAGTGTGTGCCGAGCAGGGGTTGCTCTAGTCCCGGCCCGTTCAGTGGCCAATGGCGGCGTTGAACGGTGGGTTCGGGCACACCGGTTGTGGCGACGGCGTACCCGACGTTACCAGCCCGCTAGCAGCGGGCGCTCCTCATCAGTGACTGATTACCCCTTGGTTGATGCCGGCCAGCGGCAGCTGGGCCAACCCGCTCGAAACCGTGTTACCGGTCAGAGAACCGCGGTTGATACCGGCCAGGCTGCCGTAGTTCTGGCCCGCGTTCGCGAGGACGTTAACGCGGCCCAAGGCTGAAGACTGAGCAATATGGCCCAGGTTCACGCCGGCTAGACCACCCAGCGAGGCAAACCTGCCGCCACGGACCTGGCCACTGCTCGTTGCGTTGATGATCCGGCCCTCGTTCTGTCCGACCAGGCCGCCGACAACGCTATTGTCGCCAGCCAGGACATCACCGCTGGCTAAGACGTTCTGCGCAGTACCACCGGAGTTATGGCCGATAAGCCCACCAACACGCGCGCCCCGGCGAGCTGTCACGTTGCCTGATGCCTCGGCCTGCTGGATATCGCTCTCTATGTTTTGGCCAATCAGGCCACCGACATTCGAGTCGTTTTGCCCAACAACCGGACCGCTGGCCTTGACCTTGAACAACACGCTGTTCTGATTCAACCCGACCAGGCCCCCGACCGTTGCTGAGCCGTAACCCACTACCGCGCCGCGAGCCTCGGAATCCCTGATAACGCCGGAATGATTGGAACCGACCAGACCGCCTGCTATGCCGTTGACGAAGCCGATTACCGCCGCGGATGAACGGGAGCGCTCAATCCGGCCCCCCTGGTTGACACCCACCAGCCCACCAACGCTAAGGCCGCTGTAACGGTCACGACTGGCATCCTGGCCAACCCTGCCAAAGCTGGATGAATCGACAATGCTCCCGCCCTTGTTGACACCAACCAGCCCGCCCAGACCGCCCGCCGCTCCAACGGTATAAGCACCTGGGCTCGCGCTGACATCGACCTGGGTCCAACTGTTGGTCACGGAGCCGGTAGCGGCGAGGCTATTGGCGTTCTCCCCTGCCAGACCGCCCGCTGCAACGGTGAATTGGTTGCCAGTCACCGACCCCGCCATGGACGAATGATCGATGGTGCCGCCGGAGTTGATCCCTACCAGCCCGCCGACAATATTTTTCTGGTGGCTGTTGGCGTCCACCGTAAAGTCGCTGGCACTGACGTTGGCGATACTGCCACTGTTAAGCCCGACCAAACCGCCAACAACACTGACAAAGGCACCGGGGGCATACATTGCGCCGTTGATACGCATGGAGGCGAGCAGGAGGTTACTGATACTGCCGCTCGACCTGGCGAACAGGCCGCCGTAGGCGCCGTCAGTATCGATGGTAAAGCCGCTGATGGTGTTGCCCAGCCCCTCGAAGACTCCGCTGAACGCCTGCTTTCCATCACCAATGGACTGGAGGGTGCCGTTGCCGTGGATGGCCTGCCCCAGGACATAACGCCCCTGCAGGTTGTTATTGATCGCTTGCAGTTGCGCGGCGTTCTGAATGACGGTGTACTCGGCACCGTTGGCGGCAAACATGGCACCTCTGCCCGCGAGGGTCACCCGACCGTTCGCACCCGAGACAAAATTGCCAGCGTAATTGAGCACAAGACTGCTGAAGATCCCGGAAAGCTGCACATGGCTATTGAGCTTGATGCTGCCCTTGGCATTGAGCAGGACCTGAGTAGCGTCCCCACGGCCATTCAGGCTTTTATTAAGGTGAATGTCCTTGGCCGACGAAAGGATCAGTCGTTTGCTGTTGTCCCAGACGAGAGCGTCGTTTACCACCACGTCGCCCTTGCTACTGGCCAGTTCGATCTCGGTCGTCGCCAGGTTGCGCGACAGCGTATCGACATGGATGGTACTGCTCCCTGGCGTGGAGGTTGGATCAACCTTGACCTCGGCAGAGCTGATTTTCCAGGTGCCGCTCTTGCCGTAAGCTGCCGTGGTGTTGACCCGAGTGTCTCGTTCCACCTGAGTGATAGCGCCCTTGGTCTCGACCACGCCACCGGCGCCTTTCGCGGTCAGGGCGCTGGCGCCCAATGAACCCGCGACCTTCACCACGCCTACGTCGCCACCGTCCAGGGTGATTTTCCCGGCCTTGTTCGACAAGGTCAGGGCTTCAATGGCGCCCGTGTTATTGACCACGGTATTGAGCATCGCGCCAGCGCTCTTGGCGGTCATCACGACTTGCCCGCCATCGGCCTTGAGCAGCCCGCCATTGCTCACCAGCGCATCGATCGCGGCGGCATCGACCTTCAGGTCCAACAGGTTGTTGCTGTCGAAGCTGACCGTGAAGCCATCGCCTGCGCCCAATGCCACGCGCCCGTTCTGCGCGGTGATGGTGCCTTGGTTGTCAACGGTTCTGCCGATCAGGGCCACGCTGCCGCCATCCGCCGCAGTGATGGAGCCTTCGTTGACCATATTGCCCGTCGAAGTGCCGGAAAACCTGTAGTTGCCCGCCGTGAAGTCGGCGTTTTTCATGTCCTGGGTCGAGGCCACCAGGCCACCGACATTGACCTGAGCACTCTTGCTGAACACCACACCGTTAGGGTTGATCAGGAACACCTGGCCGTTGGCGTTGATCCGCCCCTGGATATTACTGCCGTTAGAACCGATGACCCGGTTCAACGCAATAGAGGTCGAGTTCGGCTGGTTGAAGGTCACCGTCTGACCGCCGCCCACACTGAAATCGTCCCAGTTGAGGATCAGCTTCTCAGTGTGCTGATTGATGGACATCTGCTGCTGCTCGTTGTACCTCAGGATATCCGCGGTTCCCGATACCAGCGTCTCTCCGCTCGGCAAGGCGAACGCGGAGGGCAGCCCGCCGATTGTCAGAACACTGGCCAGCGCCACAAGCAGGCCTTTGCCACTGCCTGCCCGCCGACGGCGACGTGCGCCTTCGTGGGTCACATTCCAGCAGCCCTGGGCCTGATTCCAGACCAACGCATAAATTTTGTTCATAACCACTCCGTTGATTAAAAAACACCCTGAGCGGCACTCCCTCTGAGGCCCGGAGGCTTTCAAAAAAGCGATACAGGCGCACGCAACACCAGGCCAGCAGGCAAAACACTGCGCCGACTGCACACCGCTCAGTGAGTACACAAAAGTAAAAGTGAACTGCGCTGCCCTCCGTGAGATGGCACGCGTTCTGCGCCAACGCATCGGGTTGCAGCGCGATGGCCAGTTGCTTCTGGCCATCTGGGACGAGGAAAAACAAGGGACGAGATAGAGAGCATCCGATAGCAACCAACACTCGATGCGCCCAGCACCTGCCAGGCGTACCAAGGGCTGCAGTTGCTGTGCTTTAACGGGTGCTAGTCATCGGTCAAGAAGTCACCCTGGTTGAGACCAACCGCTGGCACCTGGGCCGCTGAGCCCAATGCGGTGTTTTGGGCCAGACGGCCGTAGTTGACGCCAACCAGGCCACCGTAGGTCTGGTAGTTGCGCGGAACGACGTTGATCTTGCCGTAGGCTACGGACTCCCGAATGGAGCCCAAATTCAAGCCAGCCAAGCCCCCCATGCGTGCATAACTGCCGCCACTCACCTGGCCCGTGGCCAAGGAGTTGCTGATCCACGCATTGTTCTGCCCGACCAGGCCGCCAACAGAACTCTGGCTCCCGCCAGCAACGTCACCGTTGGCCGTTGCAGAAAAAATGGTCGAGGATCTGTTGCTATTGGTCCCCACCAAACCGCCCACAGCGCTGCTGTTACCCGCATTGACCTTACCGTGGGCTTCAACCGATAACAGGTCGCCCTCGTTGTAACCCACCAGCCCACCCACACTGCTTAGAGCCCCGCCATCAACCTTGCCCCAAGCCTGAGCCGCCGAGGTTGTGCCCCAAATGTTGTGCCCGATGAGCCCGCCGATATTGGCGCTGTTACCGCCCACAACAGCACCGGTGGCTTCAGCGACTTGGATCACGCCGCGAACACTCTTGCCTACCAGGCCACCGACATTGGCGCCGGAGGAATCAACCACCTTGCCGGAAGCCTTGACGTTGACCAGAGTGCTGTAGCTGTTTATGCCCACCAGGCCACCTGCAGCCTCGCTTCCAAAGCCGCTGACCGTACCCGAGGCGCTGGAGTCAGTGATGTAGCCCTCATTGAGGCCCACCAGGCCACCAATAACACTGGCGACATAACCCACTACGTTGACCGAGGAGTGAGAGTTCCTAATTTCGCCACCCTGGTTGTACCCCACCAACCCGCCGAAGTTCGGGTCTTGCTTGTAAGTGGTGAAACCGGTCCCGACCGTTCCAGCACTTGACGAGTCGGTAATCAGACCATTCTTGTTGACCCCCACCAGCCCCCCCATACCGCCAATGGGACTGATCTGCATGGTCCCAAGAACCTGTACGTTGGTGCGGCTATTGGAGATTCTGCCCCGGCCGAACGGATTGGCACTGTTGCCGTTTTCCCCCACCAAGCCACCGACGGCGAGAGTCAAGCCATTACCGCTGACAATACCGGCCACCGATGAGCGATCGATGGAACCGCCCGAGTTGACGCCCACCAGCCCGCCCAAGTTGTTGTACTGATTGCTGTTGGCGTAGACCCGCTGATTAGTGGCATTGACGTTGCTGATCATCCCGCGGTTCATGCCCACCAGCCCGCCAACATAGCTGAAGCCGGCATTGGAGGTCGTGCCGTAGATGGTCATCCCCGCCAGATTGAGGTTGCTGATGCTGCCGGACGATCTGGCGAACAGACCACCGTAAGGGCCGTCTGTATTGACAGTGAAACCGCTGATGGTGTTGCCCAGGCCATCGAACGTTCCGCTGAACTCCGCGCTGCCACCAATGGACTTGATTCTGCCGCCACTGCCTTGGATGTCGTTGCCCAGTACATACCGGCCACCAAGGCTGCTGCCGATCCCCTGCAACTGAGCGGCGTTCTGAATCACGCTGTACAGCTGACCCTGCGAGTCGAACGCCGCGCCGCTGCCGGACAGCGTGACCTTGCCATCCTTGCCCTGGACATAGGCGCCGCCGTAATCCAGGCCGAGGCTGCTGTTGGTCCCGGAGAGTTCCAGCGTGCTGTTGAGCGTGATGTTTTCCCCGGCATTGAGCTCGATCCGGGTTGCGCCGCCGCTGCCCTTGAGACTGTTGTTGATGTGGATATTCTTATCGGCCGCAATACTCAACTTATTGCCGCTGGCCCAGGCAACCGAGCCGCCCACCGTGGCATCTCCCTGGCTGCTCAACTCGATATTGGTGGTGGCCAGGTTATACGCCAGGGTGTCGGCATAAACGGTGTTGCTACCGGGGGTGGAGATTGGATTGACCTTGACCTCGGCAGAGCTGATTTTCCAGGTGCCGGTCTGGCCATTGCTTGCCTTGGTATTGACCCGGGTAATCAGTTGCACCTTGGTGATGGCGCCCTTGGTTTCGACCAGGCCACCGTCGCCTTTCGCGGTCAGGGCGCTGGCGTCCAATGAACCCGCGACCTCCACCACGCCTACGTCGCCACCGTCCAGGGTGATTTTTCCGGCCTTCTTCGACAAGGTCAGGGCTTCGATGGCGCCCGTGTTATTGACCACAGTCTTGTACATCTCGCCGGAACTCCTGGCGGTCATCAGCACCTGCCCACCATCGGCCTTGAGCAGCCCGCCATTGCTCACCAGGGCATTGATCGCAGCAGCATCGACTTTCAGGTCCAACAGATTGTTGCTGTCAAAGCTGACGGTGAATCCGTCCCCCGCACCCAAGGCTACACGCCCATTTTGCGCCTTGATGGTGCCTTGGTTGTTAACGACTCTGCCGATCAGGGCCACGCTACCGCCATCCGCCGCGGTGATGGATCCTTCGTTGACCATATTGCCCGTCGAAGTGCCGGCAAACCTGTAGTTGCCCGCCGTAAAATCGGCGTTTTTCATGTCCTGGGTCGAGGCCACCAGGCCACCGACATTGACCTGAGCACTCTTGCTGAACACCACACCGTTAGGGTTGATCAGGAACACCTGGCCGTTGGCGTTGATCCGCCCCTGGATATTACTGCCGTTAGCCCCTATGACCCGGTTCAACGCAATAGAGGTCGAGTTCGGCTGGTTGAAGGTCACCGTCTGGCCGCCGCCCACACTGAAATCGCTCCAGTTGAGGATCAGCTTGTCAGAGTGCTGATTGATAGACATCTGCTGCTGATTGTCGTACGTCAGAATATTCGCAGTTCCCGATACCACCGTCTCTCCGCTCGGCAAAGCGAACGCGGAGGGCAGCCCGCCGATTGTCAGAACACTGGCCAGCGCCACGAGCAGGCCTTTGCCACTGCCTGCCCGCCGACGGCGACGTGCGCCTTCGTGGGTCACATTCCAGCAGCCCTGGGCCTGATTCCAGACCAATGCATACACTTTATTCACGTTAACTCCTGTCTTTTCTAATTAACGTCCTGCAGTCCTGCAAGACGGCACCGTCTCCAAAGCGCACACAGGGCTTCAGAAATACTGAGTCGCAACGGCCCAGATCCGAGGCGTACGCTCGGGGCCACTGCCTTCACTGTTGTTATCCAGCGTCCAGGAGCTGGTCACGCTGATCTGCTGCGAGGGCCCGATCCAACTGGCGCCCAGGCCCGCGCCCGAGAGCTGGCGACGGTTGTCTTCGCGGGTCCAGGGGTGTTTGTTGACTTGCACCGCACCGTGGTCGACAAACGCCTTGAGCTGCCAGCGGGGGGCCAGGGCGTAACGCAGCTCCTGGCTCGCCTGCCAGCCCTGGTCACCGCTGCCAGTCCCTTGGGGATAAGCGCGCACATCGAATGGACCGCCAATGCCGAATTTTTCCGAGCTGTCCAGGTTGGACGATGCCCACTGCGCATTGAGCTGGGTATAGAGCTGAAAGCGCGTGCTCAGGTACTGCATCCGCGCGGTGTTGAGATTGATCTTCTGAAACCCGCCGGCCGTACCGGCAGTGAAGCGATCACGCCACTGGTCTTGTGGTCCATCGAGACTCAAACGGCCACTGCCATAAGTGAGGTAGAAAATGTTCTGCCCGCCCCCAAGCCATCCGTCCTGATGGTTGCCATTGAGGCTCAGGCTCCAGAGTTCGACATGCTTGCTGCTGCTGGCCTCGAACAGGTCGATGTCGTCCCGCAGCCGCTTGTCTTCGTACTGCAACTGCGCGCTGAGGTCGAAGGTACGGCTGCGGATCAGGGGCTGAGTGACAAAGAGGCTGCCGATACTGGCTTGACCATGGGCCTCCAGCACCTCGAAGTCCTTGCTCAACTGATAGCTCATGTGGGAGTAAGCCATGCCCAGGCCCGTCGACCAGGGACCTACCGGAAGTTTGTAGGCGGCACGGTAGTAGCGCTGATCCTCATCACTGCCGAGCACGCGCAGGTTGAGCTGGTCCCCCAGGCGCAAGGGGTTGTTGAGGTTGAAGCTGCCCCCGAGTCGATACTCGCCCGTGTAGAAACCGCCGTAGTTATCCGCCTCCAGGGTACCGCTGGCCCAGGGGCCGGGCTGGGCATCGATCAGCAGGTCGGTGGTTCCGCGGTGCGCACCGGCGCTCAAGGTGCCCTTGACCCGCACGCCGGGAAGGTCGCTCAGCAACAGCAGGCTGCGCTCAAGATCGTCGCTGTAGACCGCGGCATCGCTTTTGAGCGACGACAATGGACCGCGAATCACCGAGTCCAGCGCTCGAGACTGATTCTGCACTTCGATACGGCCGTAACGGCCCTCCAGGACCTCGATGCGTACGACACCGTCTTCGATATCCTGGGCCGGCAGGAAGGCTCGGGCCAGCATGTAACCCTGGCCCTGGTAATAGTCGGTTAAACGCTCGGCAGCCGCACGCAACTGGTTCAGGTCCAGCTCCTGCCCTTTCAAGTCCGCCAGCAGGGGTTGCAGCACCTCGCTGCTGAACTGCCGGTTACCGACAATGACAAAATCGTTGACCTGCAAACGAAACCCGGAAGTATCTGGGGCCGTTGCGCTCGGTTGATCGACCGTTGGCAGGTCCAACTCAGGTTCCGTGGTTTGTGGCAGCGAAGGCTGCGTCGCTTCGATATCACGCATCACTTGCCCCGCGTTGGGTACATACACCGCCCCCGATGCGGCCCACGGCAACACCAGCAGCAGCCCCAAACCGCCCCGAGACCAGCGTTGCCTGGGCCCTTCGACACGCCCGCCCCGCAGACCATTAAATGGCTGGTCCCTGCCACCCTCAGTCTTGCACCCGCATACTTCCACTCGTCCTCTCCCCACTGTCTATCGCAATTTGCTCATGAACGGCCGACTGAGCTGGGCCATCCGTTGCTTTACAGGCAGGACCTAACCAGCCCAGCTTGATGCGCACGCGATAAGCCACCCGCAGCGCGATGCCCGACAGCACTGAACGCTCGACATGAGCAGATCCCAACACGTTCAAGATTCAACTGAAGAAACACAAAAAGTTAAACAAAAGACTCACTAGAACCGCACAAACCAAAGCAGCTTTAGTTCACAAAAAATGGTGTACCGCGGACGTAAAAAACTCTTCCCCCCGAACCATTAGCTTTTATCAATCGAGACTAAAAGGGTACGGACAGACGACATAACAACGCGCGAACGCACAATGACCTTACGGCCATCCAGATAAAGTCTTATTGCTTGAAAAACAACAACAAAACACCCCAATTGCACGCCTTCCACAGCGCCGAAATTTTTCACCCCTAATTGAACGCCATCTTCAACTTTCCAGACACCAAGCGCTCTACCGACGACAACGGGAAACATGCCACCTTCCGTTTTAACTAGATAGGAGCGCCATGCAACGTGAATAACCCCGAAAGTCACCGCAAAGACTTAAAAGGCCTGAACCTCATATGATTTACTTCTCTATGATTTACTTTTCAACGCCACACAACATAAGCCCAAATCACAACACTCATGTTTGGCATAGCGCGGAGAAACCTGACACTCCGAAAAAGCATGAGATCTCGCTCCAACCAACAGGACTTATAAAGCTACTGTTTTTTAATTAACCCATTGGCCTCAAAAATCCAAAAACCTCAACACTGACCACGGGCGCCATTAAAACAACTTAAAAACAGGTCCTTCTATAAGGATCGTCTTAAACTAGCAAAAACAAAAACCGGACAACACTTCGAATGGTCGTCGCCGCCACAAAATATGACAACACCCTCTAATCAATGCATCGCACGCTCCAGCCTATTTATTCACCGTCGATTGACTGAACAACAAGTAAATATTCATCCACAATTTTCAAGATGAGCCCCGCGACGGCAGGTACTTCAGGATTGGCAAATACCAAAATATTTAGGGCCGTTAGGCATTACTGGGAAGTACGCTCTCGACCTTCATAATAAGAGCTCACTTTCGCCACCACATTGATCGCTATCGAGTGCAACCTGCGGTTCCGTTACGCAACATGAAATGCAAACCCGAGCCGGGAGTGTTCAGACTGGTTGCCCCCCCAAACACCGGCCGGGCAAAAAACACCCTACCGATGGTAAAACTCCATGATGACCCCGCCTCTGAACCCCCCTGCTTCTGGTCGATCAGTGCGCCAGATCACGTTGACGTCGAGCTTTTGACTGCGCGAGATCTCGCTGCTCGCGTCGAACATCGTGGTTTCTTGGTTAAAGGGGATGACGGTCTTGTTTCTGAGCAGTTGAATGCCCACCGAGTCGAAGGGCTTATTGTCAATCCCGTAGGGAATCAGCAAGTTCTCGCCAGCATTGACGGCACTTAAGGGGGCAGCCTTCATAAAGGCGCTTATGCTAAACACCGATTTATCACCACGGCACAATCCTGAAGTATCTTTATTGGCAAAAAGAGTCACTTCACGAGTACTGGCCACACCACCAACGTCGGCGCTGCCGGACGAAATAGTACCAAAATCAATATTCTGGGTTGAAAACCCTATCGTGATCGGACACTTTATATATTTTATTAGATGAAGATTTATGAGGGTAAGCCCCCACATTTTGACAGGGTCATCCATATTTATATCCATGCCACTCAACTGAAGTACTTTGTGGCTAGCCACTCCTGTAACGACGTCGTCCTGATTATCTCCGGGCGGCGTTTTTTTGACGATAAATAAACTGTAATTGAAGGGAACATTCACACTAGGACAGTTTTCGGTACAGCTGGGCAAGGTGGCCTTCAATTCTATATTACAAGAAGAGGGACACGTATAATCCTGCCCATTGTAGGTGACACCCAGTTCAAGATTGAGACCGAGAGGCTCGGCATATTTGCTAGGATTGAGTATGTACGCCAGCGCATGCGATTGGCCATTAGGGGTATTTTTACATATAAATTCCCCCTTTATTATGGGCGAGCGCCAGAGCACGGTTCCCTGCGTCGCTTCATTGGGTATATTTATAGTGCCGGGAACGCTCATACGCTCTTGATAATTCCCTGACGAGCTACAGGTAAATTGGGCAGCAGACGCTGCCTGGCTATTCCCTAGCACTCCAAACAGCAAAAAAAAACTTAATACACTCTGAAGGATCCTCATAAAAAATACTCAGGCTCAAGCGAACAGGACGTGACACGCTAATCCTTCCGTGATCGCCTTGATATAAGCCAAGTCTCAACTTTAAAGCCCCTGAAACAGATAAAAAAAACACCCACGCAATATCCCCGCAACATTACGCCACAACACTTCCTCTATCTATTTCCAGACGTTTTTTAACATGACGCCATTCATGGCAGGGGCTTGGGAAGCGTGCTAATAGCCAATAACGAGCGACTTTCCAGAGACGCCGCTCGGCAGCCCGACACGGGTATCCGACGATGAAAAAAAGCACCCGGCACCAGCGCTTCAGGCTCAGCCCGCCCTTGTTCTGGATCGGGCAGTGGGTCGTAGTCGCCCCATGCACGCCACCTTCAAAGCACACAGTCGATCCCGGATGCTCCACACGTCGACTCACTCAGTGCTGAGCGCCTGTCTGACACGGTCATGAAGCTCAACCGCTAGGCGGCCGCGGTGGTCGTCAACACCGGCCAACGCCGGCATATTTCTGCGCACGTTCAACGCGCCGCTTCAATGCTCCGTGGCCGCCCTGTCATCGCGCAGTACCCGGCTCTCCCAGGCCGCCACCAGCACCATCACCGCCGTGGTCAGCGAGCCCAGGGCCAGGGCCGAAAACAGATGATTGAGGGCCGGCGGCAACAGCCCCAGCAACAGCACCAGCCCCACCAGGTGCGACAGTGGCGGCAGCACCCGGTCGGCCATGACCCACTTGAACAGCGCACAACCGAGCAGGAACAACCAGGGCCCTCCGATGATGGCAACGATCCCGGCAGCGCTGGCCTGGTCCGGGTGCACCAGCACCAGTTCATCGGCCACCGCGCTGACAATAATCCCGGCGACGATCAGCACGTGCAGGTAGGTGTAGGCGATGCGCGCCTGGCGCCCGGGGTCGTCGGAGTGGGCGATCCGATGGTGGGCGCGCTCGGCGCCGCTGTCGAAATACACCCACCACATGGCAATGCTGCCCAGCACCGCCACCACGAAGGCCAGCAGCCCTTGAACGCTCCAGGCCAGCTCGGCGAAGGTCGCGCCGGTCACCAGCAATGACTCGCCCAGGGCAATGATCACAAACAACCCGCAACGCTCGGCCATGTGATTGCCTTCGACGTTCCAGTCCTTGAGGGTCGAGCGCCCCAGGCCCGGGACCCAGAAATACAACGAGGGCGAGACCAGTTCGATCAGCAGCGCCAGTGCCCACAGCAACAGGCGCTGATGCCCCTGGAGCAGCGCCCCGCCGATCCAGAACAGCGCGGACAACAGCATCCAGGCCAGGATCCGCTGGAAATTGCGGGTCATATTCAGCGCCTCGCCGCGCACCGCCCAGATGGCAAACGCGGTACGCCCGACTTGCATAAACACATAGGCCCCGGCAAACAGCAGCCCGCGTTCGCCAAAGGCCTGAGGGATCGAAGACGACAGCAGCAGGCCGGCGACCATCAGGCCGAACAGGCCGAGGCGGATCGGCAGTTGCTCCGGGTCGAGCCAATTGGTGACCCAGGAGGTGAAAATCCACACCCACCACACCGCCACCATCAGCAACGCCACCTGCACCGCGCCGCCAATACTCAGGTGCGCCAGCAGCGAATGGGAGAGTTGGGTCACGGCAAAGACGAACACCAGGTCGAAGAACAACTCGACCATGCCGACCTTGCCGCTGTCGAGACTGCCACGGCCACGCAACAGCGAACGGGGTTTGCTCATGGGGATCTCCGCCAGAAAATATGCACCGGTCCTGCATCACAGCAAAGCAGCCGCACCCCGGGCCAGCAAGCCCGCGGCTGAATCAGTGCGCCAGCAGGCTGCGCTCACTCATGAAGGCTTCCAGGCGCGAGCGCAGCCAGCGCTCGGCCGGGTCGGTGTCGACATGGCTGAGCCAGACCATGGACAGGTCCAGGGTCGGGGTCTTGAACGGGAACGGCTCATTGAACAGCTGCCCGGAGGCAGCCATGGCGGCGGCGGTGTAGTCCGGCAGGCTGGCCAGCAGGTCGGTTCCGGCCAGCAGTGCCGGCAGCGAACTGTATTGCGGCACCGACAGCACCACATGCCGCTTGCGGCCAATCTCTGCCAGCCACTCATCGGCGTAGCCGCTGACATTGGCCGTGTGCGATACCAGCACATGGGGCCGCGCGCAGTATTCATCGAGGGTCAGCGGGGTGCTGCTGGCATCGGCGCGCAGCACGCTGGGCTGGATATGCCGCAGCAGCTTGCGCTTGGCATTGGCCGGCAGGCCGCGGGTCTGGCTGATGCCGACGGTGATATCACCGGAAGCCAGGAGGTCGGGGATGCGCCAGTAATCCACGTGCTGCACCACAAACACCACCAGCGGCGCTTCCTGGCGCAAGGCCCGCAGCAGCGGCGGTAACAAGCCGAACTCGACGTCATCGGACAGGCCGATGCGAAAGGTCATGGTGCTGCTGGCAGGGTCGAAATCACGGGTCAGGCTCAGGGCCGACGACAAGGCGTCCAGCGCCGGCGACAAATGGGCAATCAGCTCTTCGGCGCGGGCCGTGGGCTCCATGCGATGGCCAACGCGGATAAACAACGGGTCATTGAACATGGCCCGCAGGCGGTTGAGCGCCGAACTGATGGTCGGCTGGCCAAGAAACAGTTTCTCCGCCGCCCGCGTGACATTGCGCTCCAGCATCAGGGTCTCGAACACCACCATCAGATTGATGTCCGCCTTACGCAGTTCATTGCGATTCATCAGCGCTCCCCCAGCCCCAAAAAACACAGGGGCCAGTGTAGGGAGGTCGCGGGATCGGCGTCTACGCGCAGTTGCGCGTGGCTATTGGCCCTCGGAAGGATGGGGTTTGAGGCCTTTTTTCCTGAAGAACTCGATCAACCCCGGGTTGCCGATTTCAAGGGCCATGTCCAGCAGGTTGCTGCGCTGCTCCGGGGTGCAGGAGTAGCGACGGGTGGTGGAGGTGTCGCAGTAGGTCTCATCCAGGCGCATGCCGCGCTCGATAAAGATGGGCAGGATATCCCCGGCCGCATCGGGGCGTTCCGGCCGGTACTGGACGCCAACGAACAGCCGGTCCAGTACATACTCCATCAACTCGCTGCCATGCTCGGGCAGCGGCAGGTGCCGGGCGATGGCCTGGCGGGCGATGGGATGATCGGTATCCAGTGCCGCGCGAAAGGCATCCAGATCGGGATGCTCGGTGTTGTTGTAGTAGGAAACATCAGCACCGGCGGCCACCAGCAGATCGATGGTCTGCGCATCTGCCCCTTCCGTTATCGCGTAGATCAGCGGGCGCATGGAGCCGTCGTTTCGATACTCGTCGGCCGGGGCGCCCTCATCCAGCAGCCACTTGATGGTCGCCGGCGGGTTATGGGCCTTGATCGCCTCGTTCAGCAGCGAGGTGCGAAACCCCTCAAGCCCCGGCATATGGGCCAGGTGCTTGCGCAAGGTTTGCATGGCCGGCAGCGCGGCCTTGGCCTGGAGCGCCACATGAAAGGCCGTGGTGTCGTCACCGGTGTCGTACACCAGCGGCAAGGCCTCACCGAACCTGGCCAGCACCTGCTCCACATCCGCTGGCGTCGCGTGCTCCCAGAACCGCTCATTGAGCAGAATCAGCGAATTATTGAAGTCCGAGCTGCTGGTGTAGATGCAGGGGTTGAGGGTCATGTCGGTCGCACCGGGAATATAAGTGCGCCTGCTCTCGGGCCCGGCATCCGGGCTCAGGCTGCGACTGATCGCGGCAATCACCCCGCGCGTGTCATGGGACCCGTCCAGCTCCCAGCCCTGCCCTTGCTGCGACCTGTCCAGACGCAGCTTCACCGGCACGACCTTGCTGGCCGGCCCCTGCCAGGCGCTGGAGAGCGCGGCAAAATACGGCTGCGCCAGCGCCGTTGGGTCCTGCTGGCCACCGGCAGTCGCAGGCCAGGCCGGAATCTGCGGCACCTGGCAGGCAAGGTGCACCTCGACCTTGGGCGACTCGCCCGCCGAGCACGTCGCCATGACCTGACTCTCAGTGACCTTGCATTGAACCTGCCGAATCGCCAGGGCCTGTGCTTGCGCCAGGGCCCGCAACTGCTGTTCCTGGTCGGCCGAAAGCGCGGCGCCGCGGTTGATGGCACTGCGGGTAAAGCTCCCCAGGTTTTCCAGCGCGGCGCCCAACGCGGTACGTTCGGCCAGGGCCTGCATAGTGGCGCGCACCTTTGCCCCATCGGCGTAGTGCTGGGCCGAACTCAAGCGGGCGAAGCTCGCCGGGTCGTCATTGATAAAGGCCTCGACATACAGCTGCGCCAGCACGTCGGGGGACGGCCCGGCGCTGCCCGCTTCAGCCGCCTGGGTCGCCAGCGCCTGCCCCAGCAGCACGGCGCAGAGCAGTCCTCTACGACCCGGGGTCGGCCGGGACAACGGAGCAACAGACGGGCTGATGAAGTTGATGGCGAAGCTGAAACGGGAGCGACAAGCGAGGCGGAACATCCATTTTTCCTTTGAACGTTAAGCGCGGGCGAACGCTGTGGCGCGGGAGCGACAAGGTACAGAAAGCGTCGAACAGCCGCTGAAGCCAGTGCATACGCGTGCGCAGACAGGTGCGCAGTGTGACGGCCTGTCGGCGGAAAAAAAAGCCCTTTATGAGCCGGTCTCCGCGGCGATCCTCCCCAGGCAACTCACCACCTCGCCCGCCAGGTGAAGATCGGGCGTGCTCGTTGTCATGTCAGGGGAACATGGATAACAATGGGATACATTATCATTTACGACTTGAAATCATGGACGCAAGTGGCAAGGCTTCAGCACCGCTCGATATCGAGCTCCTGTACGGACAGCATCATGGCTGGCTGAAAAACTGGCTGCGCGGCCGCACCGGCAATTGTGCCGATGCGGCCGACCTGGCGCAGGACACCTTTATGCGCATGCTCACCGCGCGCCAGTTGCCCGCATTGCGTGAGCCTCGCCACTACCTGGTCACCATTGCCCGCGGCCTGTTGATTGACAAGGCACGGCGCCGTGCATTGGAACACGCCTACCTCGAGGTTCTCGCCGCACGCCCGGAACCGGTCGACGTCTCCCCCGAAACCTACCACCTGATCATTGAGTCCCTGATGGCTATCGACGCCATGCTCCATGGCCTGGGGGCCAGGACGCGGCACATTTTCCTGCTGGTGCAGCTTGAAGGCCTGAGCTATGTAGAGGTCGCGCGCCAGACCGGCCTGTCCGTAACCACGGTAAAAAACCACCTCGGCAAGGCGCTGCTGCAATGCATTCTGTTGATGGACGAATGAACAGCGCCCAGGGTGCTGCTCCCGACAAGAGCCATCTGCAAGCGGCCGTGCAGTGGTACCTCATCCTCAACGACAGCGACGTCGAATCCACGCAGCTCCAGGCCTGGCAGCAGTGGCTGGCGGCTCGCCCCGAACACGCCAGCGCCTGGTCTCGGATCGAGAAGCTGCAACAGCAATTGCACGGTGTGCCACTGGATGTCGCCCTGCCCGTCCTGAGCAAAATGGGCGTGCAGCGACGTCATGGCCTGAAACTGCTGATGCTGCTGGCGGCCGGCGCTGCAACCTTCGGCGGTTATCGACAGTCCCCCTACAGCGCGGACTTTGCTACCCGCACCGGCCAGCGCCGCCAGGTCGTGCTGGCCGATGGCAGCCAGCTGAATCTGAACACCGACACCCAAGTGGACATCGACTTCAACACCAATCAGCGCCTGATCCGCTTGCGCCATGGCGAAATTTTCATCAGCACCGCCCTTGATCGTGCCCCTTCTCGCCCGCTCTCGGTGGAAACACCCCATGGCAGCATCCTGGCCTTGGGCACGCGTTTCGACGTGCGCCTGCACCAGGATTTCACCCAGGTCAGCGTCCAAACCCACGCGGTGGAGGTTCGTCCCCAGCATGCCCCGCAGCAGGTCAGCCGGGTGGAAGCCGGGCAAACCCTGAACTTCGCGGCAAACCAGGCCGCCGCCGTGCGTCCGGCCGACCCGGACATCAATCACTGGACCCGGGGCCAACTGGTCGTCATCGAATGGCGCCTGGCCGACTTCATCCATGAGCTGGCGCGCTATCGCCCTGGCTATCTGGGCTGCGCTCCCGAAGTGGCCGACCTGAGAATCTCCGGCGCCTTCCTGCTCGATGACACGGATGCGCTGCTGGCCAACCTGCAGGCGTCATTACCGGTCAAGGTCCGCACCTTTTCACGCTACTGGGTCCGCATCGAGGCCTGATTCCTGCCCTGCCCGATCCGCCAAGCAAGATGAGAAAAATACTCATTGCTCCTTGCCGATTTGAATTCACGTTCGGCTCTTGAGTAGAGCGGTCAATCAGCCGCCTTCACTGCCACGGCATAGGAAGCGTTATATGAGTCACCCCCTCCCCCCTCTCAAACAGGCCGGCCTACGCCAGTCCCTCAATCGCGCGCTATTGAACCTGACTCTCGGCGGCTCACTGTCGATCATGACCATGGTTCCCCACGGCTGGGCGCAAAGTGTTGCCGAACAGGCGGCCTACGACATACCGGCAGGCCCGCTGGGCACCGCCCTGAGCCAGTTTGCTGCCGCCAGCGGCGTGACCCTGTCGTTCGGCTCGCAACAGACCGCCGGCCTGACCACCCAGGGCCTCAAAGGCAACTACTCGCTGGAGGGTGGATTCGCACACCTGCTGTCCAGCAGTGGCTTGCAAGTACGCCAGGAGGGCGTGAGGCGTTACAGCCTGGTCAAGCAGCAGGAGGCCGAAGTCATGGAGCTGGACGCCACCACTATCTCTGCAAACGGCCTGGGCGCGACGACTGAAGGGAGTGGCTCATACACCACAGGCACCATGCAGACAGCCACCAAGCTCGCTCTTTCCAACCGCGAGACCCCGCAATCGGTCACGGTCATTACCCGTCAGCGCATGGACGACCAGAACATGAAAACCCTGGAAGACGTGCTCAAGGGTACCCCGGGGATTTCAATGACCAAGGACGGCCCGCAGCGTCCGACCTTTTACGCAAGGGGCTTCGCCGTTGAAAACCTGACCACCGATGGGTTGCCCAACGATCTGTCCCACTACCTCAGTCGGGACATGAACTCATCGCCCGATATGGCGATATTTGATCGTGTCGAAGTGGTTCGTGGCGCCACCGGGATGATGCAGGGCTCCGGCAACCCCTCAGCGGGTATCAACCTGGTCCGCAAACGCCCAACGGCCACCGGGCAATTGAGCATCACGGGCAGCGCCGGCAGCTGGGATGACTACCGCACCGAAATCGACGCCTCGAACGCCCTGAATGAAAGCGCGACCTTGCGCGGGCGGGTGGTCGCCGCCTATCAAAGCAAAAACAGCTTTCAGGATTTCAGCAGCTCCGAGCGCTCGGTGTTCTATGCCATCACCGAAGCCGACCTCAACGAGGACACCCTGCTGACCGTCGGCGCCTCGAACCAAAACGCCAACAACAATACCTCCTGGGGCGGCTTGCCAACGGCTGTCGATGGCAGCGACCTGCACCTCTCGCGCTCGACCTATCTGGGCAATGACTGGGAGTACTGGGACCAGGACAACACCACCGTCTTCAGCCGCCTGGAATACCGTTTCGCCGAAAGCTGGAAACTCCTGCTGTCGGCCAGCAAAACCTGGTCCGAACTGAACATGCTGGGCTCCATGCCCGAGCGGATGGACAGCAATGAAAACGAGTTCGGCCAGTACGTGGGCCAATACAAGTACAAGGATCAGCAAAACAGCTATGACGCCTACGTCAGCGGGCCCTTCTCTCTGCTTGGGCGCAGCCATGAGCTGGTGGTCGGCGCCAGCCAAAGGGAGTTGACCTTCAACGGCAAAGGCAACTACCGAACCGATCCCACTGACACCAACCTCTGGGATCCGGTCAGCAACCCCAAACAGTACATGAGCCTGGAGCCCTGGAAACAGCACCGGACCTCCAAGCAGAAAGGCACTTACCTCACCAGCCGCTTCAACCTGACCGACTCCCTGAAACTGATCCTCGGCGGCCGCCTGGACTGGTACTACTTCGATGTGGATACCAGTTGGGAGGGCACTTCCTACTCGTCCAGCCGACCAAACCATGTACCCCGTCACCTGACCCGTTATGCCGGCGCGGTGTACGACCTCGACCAGCATCACTCGGTCTATATCAGCTACACCGATATCTTCCGGCCACAGACCGAGCTGGATACGCAAAACAACTCGCTAAAACCCATTGAGGGAAAGAACTATGAAGTCGGGATCAAGGGCGAGTACTTCGACGGGCGCTTGAACGCCAGCGCTGCGCTGTACCGCATCGACCAGGAGAATCGGGCAAAGCAACTCAACCTTGCCCTGTGCCCCGGGACCACCTGCTACGAAGCCGCGGGCGAGGTGCGTAGCGAAGGTATCGACCTGGAGCTCAACGGTACGCTGGCGCAGGGTTGGGAACTGGGAGCCGGCTACACCTTTTCCGAGGTCAAGTACATCAAGGATGCCGACCCCGCCAATGTTGGGCGCCTGTTCGATACCGATATTCCACGGCATGTGTTCAAGGCGTTCACCACCTACCAGTTACCCGGTCCCTGGAATCGCTGGACCATCGGTGGCGGTCTATATCGGCAGAACACCATTTACAACAGCGGCACCAATTACTACGGGAGCAAGCTCGATTACCGCATCGAGCAGCAGGCTTACACCCTGGTCGACCTGATGACCCGTTACAAAGCCTCGCAGAATCTGGATATCAGCCTGAACGTCAATAACCTGATGGACAAAAAGTACTACCAGAGCCTCGGCAACAACACCAGCTTCGGCTCGAACCTGTATGGCGAGCCACGTAACGCCATGCTGACGGTGCGCTGGTCACTCTGAGAAAAACACCGGGAGCGGCATCAGCCCGGTCCCGGTGCGGGCCTGTCAGCGTTGTTCCCAAACCACCGGAAACCAGTCCTCACGCATGCGATCGCCGTCTTTCAGGTCGATGCCGGGGAACGGTGGCGAGGTGCGCCCGGGGCGCTGGACGTAGCGCACATCGTCGCCCATGAAACGGGTCGAGAACGCGCGGCGGCGACCGTTGCCGATGTTGCCGGCGGCGCCGTGCACGGTGCGAAAATCGAAGACCACGGCGTCGCCAGGCATCAGTTCAGGGGACAGGATCTGGTAGTCGCCATTGTCCACATCCGGCATGTCCATGAACCGGCTTTCGCCGGAGACCTCATCGGTGGCGCCGTAAAAGTCCTGGTTGCTGGCCCAGCTTTTCGGGCGCACCGGCTTGGGCCAGCGATGGGAGCCCAAGACCACGCTCAAGGTGTTGTGGCGGGTCACCGGGTCCAGGGGGATCCAGTAGCTGGCGGTTTGCAGGCCATCGACACAGTAATAGGGCAGGTCCTGATGCCAGGGCGTGGCTTTGGAGGTGCCGGGTTCCTTGACCAGGATATGGTCGTGGAACACCTGCACCTGCCGCGACTGCATGAGTTGGCCGGCAATCGCCGCGGCCGGAGAGTTCAGGACAAAGTCCTTGAACGGGGCGATGCGCTGCCAGTTGCAGTAGTCCTCGAAAAAACGTCCGCGCTCACCATTGCCCACGTTCTCGATGGCAAAGGCACTGGGCTGGGCGAGGTTCTGCTCGAAACCGTCGCGCAGGCGTTCCACCCAGTCGCTGAATACGCCGCGCAATACGATGGCGCCGTCACGTTGAAACTGTTCGATATCCGAGTTCATCCGCCTGCCCTCTCTTGTTGTAATAAATCCCAGTATTGGAGGGCTTAACTTTTGCCGTAAACGATAAATTACTTATTTGCCACTATAGGTACTTTGTATAGCCGGCTTGTTGTCAGGCCCAGTCATTAACCGGTTAATAGCCATGACCTGCCGATTGCCTTGTGATCAATAAAGTGCAGGTCACGCCCTACGCTTCATCACCCGCAGTTAATCGCCCAATAATAAAAACAATCAGGAGTTACTTGGGATGAACGACAAAAGACCTGCAATGCGGCGGGGCTTGAATGCCCGTCACATTCGCTTCATGGCACTGGGTTCGGCCATCGGCACCGGGCTGTTCTACGGCTCCGCCTCGGCCATTCAACTGGCCGGGCCTTCGGTATTGCTGGCCTACCTGATCGGCGGTGCCGCCATCTACATGATGATGCGCGCCCTGGGTGAAATGGCGGTGCGCAACCCGGTATCCGGCTCCTTCGGCCAGTACACCAGCCAATACCTGGGACGCTTCCCGGGTTTTCTGACCGGCTGGAGTTATGCGTTTTCGATGCTGGTGGTGTGCCTGGCGGACGTCACCGCGTTCGGCGTCTATATGGGGTTCTGGTTTCCCGACACCCCGGCCTGGATCTGGGTCCTGGGCATCGTGTTTTTTATCGGCGCCCTGAACCTGTGCAGCGTCAAGGTATTTGGCGAGTTGGAGTTCTGGCTCTCGCTGCTGAAGGTCACCGCGATTATCTCGATGATCGTCGCCGGTGCCGCAGTGCTGATTTTTGGCATCCAGTTGGGGAACGCCGCTGAACACACCGCGTCCATCAGCAACCTGTGGAGCTACGGCGGCCTGTTCCCCAATGGTCTGAGCGGCATGATCGCGTCGTTCTCGGTGGTCATGTTCGCCTTCGGCGGGGTGGAAATGATCGGCATCACCGCCGGCGAAGCCAAGGACCCGCAGCGGGCGATTCCCCGGGCGATCAACTCGGTGCCGCTGCGTATCCTGCTGTTTTACGTGCTGACCTTGTTGGTCCTGATGTCGCTGTACCCCTGGCCGAAGATCGGCGGCGAGGGCAGCCCCTTTGTGCAGATCTTCAGCGGCCTGGGGATCAGTTCGGCCGCGACCCTGCTGAATATCGTGGTGATCTCGGCAGCGGTATCGGCCATCAACAGCGATATTTTCAGCGCCGGGCGCATGATGTACGGCATGGCCAACAATGGCCAGGCGCCGGCCAGCTTCGCCCGGTTGTCGCGTTTCGGGGTGCCATGGATGACCGTACTGGTGATGTCTGCCGCGTTGCTGCTGGGCGTGCTGCTCAACTACCTGGCGCCGAAAAACCTGTTCCTGATGCTGGCCGCCGTGGTGACGTTTTCGATTGTCTGGGTCTGGCTGATGATCCTCCTGTCCCAGGTCGTGATGCGCCGCCGCATGAGCCCCCAGGACATCGCCGAACTGCAATTCCCGGTGCCGTTCTGGCCCCTGGGCCCGGCCTGCGCGATCATCTTCATGCTGTTTATCTTCGGCGTGCTGGCCTGGTTCCCGGACACCCGGATGGCGCTCTACGTCGGCATCGCCTGGCTGGCGTTGTTGTCGGTCGGCTACTGGCTGTGCCTGGCGCGCCACGACAAGCTGCTCGGCATACCGCCCAAGGCCAGCGCCTCACGCGTGCAACCCTAGGCGGGAAACTGCTCGGTCGCCCAATCCAGGAACGCCTGCGCCACCCGCGACGCCGGCATCGCGCTGGACTGGGCGAGCACCACCGACTGCGGACTGACCGCCTCCACCAGGGGGCGGCAGGCCAAGGGCCGACCGTCGTAGCTGCAATCCCCCACCGGGCGGGTACAGGACAGCGCCACTCCGTAACCGTGGGCCACCAGCCCGCGCTGCATTTCGAAAGTCTGGGTCAGTTGTTGTGACCTGGGCTGCAGATCGCAGGCCCAGAACAACGACAGGAAATACTCACGGGTCCGGGCGATGTCTTCCAGAATCAGGCACTCGTCGGCCAGGTCTACCAACGACACCTGCTCCTGCTGCGCCAACGGGTGCTCGGCCGGAAGCAACGCATAGGGCGCCAGCCGCGCCAGCACTCGGGTCTCGATATGCGGGTCGAGCCCGACCTCATAGGTCAGCGCCAGCTCGGCCTTGCCGTCGCTCAGGCGGCGGTTGACCCCGGCCAGATCGGTTTCAAACAGGGTGATGCTGACCTCGGGGTGCAACTGGCGAAACCCCGCCAGCAAGCGCGGAGCAAAGTACGGTCCCAGGTCCTGGAAGCAGATCAGGCTCAGCGTTCCGCGCAAGCCGGCCTGCTCATCCTCAACGCCGCCCATGGCCCCCGCCTTGCTCAAAATCTCCCGCGCCTGCTCCAGCAACTTGCGCCCGGCCGGGCTCAAATCAAGGCCGCGGCTGGCCTGCCGATGAAACAGCTTCTCACCCAATGTCGCTTCCAACTGCGAGATGGCCAGGGACACCGAAGGTTGGGAAATATGCATCGCCCGGGCTGCGGCGCTGACGCTGCCCTGCTCCGCGGCAGCCACAAAGTACTCGAGCTGGCGCAAGGTAAAACCAATCATCGGCCGGGTATCCTTATTATCGTTTTGCCCGATGATACCCCAGGCCATGTCCGCTCAAAGGTGGTACTCCTGACAGGGCGTTTTACCAGAATCCGGAAACGAAAAAGCCCCTGAAACCAAAGGTTTCAGGGGCTTCTCTATGTATGGCGGAGAGATAGGGATTCGAACCCTAGGTACCGGTGAAGGTACAACGGATTTCGAATCCGTCCCATTCGGCCACTCTGGCATCTCTCCAACGGCGCGCATCATAACAACACTTTTGCCGGAAGCGAACCCCCTAGGCGAAATTTTTCCGTGCTATCAGATGCTTGCGTCGGTTAAAGCGGTACGCCAAGACGGTTGGCGACTTCTTCGTAGGCTTCGATGACGTCACCGAGGCCCTGACGGAAGCGGTCCTTGTCCATCTTCTTCTTGGTGTCCTTGTCCCACAGGCGGCAGCCGTCGGGGCTGAACTCGTCGCCCAGGACGATGGAGCCGTCACGGAACACGCCGAATTCAAGTTTGAAGTCGACCAGCAGCAAGCCGGCATCGTCGAACAGTTTGCTCAGGACTTCGTTGACCTTGAGCGACAGTTCTTTCATGCGTACCAGTTGCTCGGCCGTGCCCCAACCGAATGCCACGACGTGGGATTCGTTGATGAACGGGTCGCCCTTGGCGTCGTCCTTGAGGAACAGTTCGAAGGTGTAAGGGTTGAGCTTCAGGCCCTCTTCCACGCCCAGGCGCTTGACCAGGCTACCGGCGGCGTAGTTACGCACCACACACTCGACCGGGATCATGTCGAGCTTCTTCACCAGGCACTCGTTGTCGCCCAGCAGCTTGTCGAACTGAGTCGGCACGCCGGCCGCTTCGAGTTTTTGCATGATGAAGGCGTTGAACTTGTTGTTCACCATGCCTTTGCGGTCGAGTTGTTCGATGCGCTTGCCGTCGAACGCCGAGGTGTCGTTGCGAAACAGCAGGATCAAGCGGTCGGCGTCGTCGGTCTTGTAAACCGACTTGGCTTTGCCGCGGTAGAGTTCTTCACGTTTTTCCATGATGGGCTCCGCTTGCTAGGTAGGTGGGCTAGGCGATGTGTCGCCAGTCGAGCCCTGAATCTTGATCGGCCAATTGCAGCCAGTCCGGGTCGCACCCGAGGGTGTCGACAAAACATTGCCGGGCCAGCTGCGGCAGGTTGTTCTTGCTGCTCAGATGAGCCAGGACCAGGTGTTGCAGGTCTTGCCAGCCCAACTCGGCCACCAGGTTTGCGGCCTGGTGGTTGTTCAGATGTCCTTCTTGCCCACCGACCCGCTGCTTGAGAAAGGTCGGGTAATGCCCACGCGCGAGCAGGTCACGGCAGTGATTGGCCTCGATCATCAAGGCATCCAGGCCGCTGTAGCCCTCCAGCACGCCGGCGCAATAAGACCCCAGGTCGGTCAACAGGCCAAAGCGCCGTTGACCGTCACTGAAGACAAATTGCGTAGGTTCCTGGGCGTCGTGGGCGACGGCGATCACGCCGATGCTCAACGCACCGATCTGCAACTGCTCGCCACCGGCCAAAAAGCCCGCGACCTCAACCGGCTTGCGCATCCCGCGCAAGGTACCGCGACTAAGGTAGACCGGTAGATTGTAGCGCCGAGACAGCAAACCCACGCCATGCACGTGGTCGGCATGTTCGTGGGTCACCAGAATCGCGCTCAGCTGCGCGGGGTGAACCCCCAGGCGCAGCAGGCGCCGCTCGGTTTCACGCAAGGAGAAACCGCAATCAACCAGCACATAGGTGTCATTGCTGACTATCAGCGTGCCATTCCCTTGGCTACCACTGCCGAGAACGGCAAAACGCATTTGATCAGCCCAGGTTGTCCTGAATCACGCCCAATACTTTGCGCGCCACATCAGCCGGCGCCACAGTGTTGATGTTTTTCTCGACGGTGACCTGAACGCTCTCGCCCACCTTGCTCAGGCGAACCTGATAACGCTCGGCGCGAGCTTCGACTTCTTCCTTGGCCGGCTTGCTGCCGAACAACTTGCCGAAGAAGCCTGGCTCGTCGTTTTTCTTCTCGGCTTTTTCGGCGAGGTTGATGTAGTACAGGCCCAGGCTGCGGTTGATGTCTTCAACCCGCCATTCGCCCTGCTCCAGGGCACGGCCGACGCTCGACCAGGCACGGTCCAGGTCTGCGCCCAGGTTCAGCACCGGGTTGCCGCTGCCGTCTTCGCTGAGGCTGACACGGCTTGGGGTATCGAAATCACGCGCAGCCAGCAGGGACACCGAACCGCCCTTCTCGGAAATGCGGCTCATGCTGGCCAGCATGTCGTCGACCAGCGCGGCATCCAGGCCGGTATTGACCGAGCGGTTGGTGAACTCGACGTCGGCCGTGCTGCCGGCAGGACGCTCGGCGCTGACCACGTAGACTTCACTGGTATTGCGTTGCACGCCTGGCTCGATGCGGACCCGCACGCGGGTTTCGCTGTCGGCGCCGACACCGGCGCTGCTCAGGCGCTTGGCCACGGAGGCCGAAAGCTCGTCGGAACGCTGCCAGCTGGTGCTGAACTCGCCAGTCTGCGGACGCTGCTGATCCAGGCGGAAACCGTTGTCCTGGAAGAACTGCACTGCCACGGGCCAGACTTCAGCCGGTGGATGCTGAGCCATGACCCAACGCGAGTCGCCGCTTTTCTGCAAGGTGTAGTCGCCGGCATCGGCCACGGCCGACAACGGCTGTGGACGCGGAACCACGTACTCGCCCTTGACGCTGTCGTCAGCCACGTTGCGCGGGATCGGCAACAGCGGGTCGAGGCGCTTGGCAGTCTTGACGTCAGGTGGCAATTGCATCGGTGCAGTCTGTTGCGCTTCCAGGTAGTCGCTGCCACGGTCACGGAAGTAGCCTTCCGGGCCCCAAATCCAACCACAACCGCTGGTGCTGGAGATAATCAAGGCAAGTGCGGAAAGTCCGGCCATTCGCTTCATGCGTAGTACTTCCTCAATTAAACCAATACGCCGGACTGGCGCATGGCCTGCCGCAGCGGTTCGTGACAGGCAGCACTGAGCCAGGTGAGCGGCAGACGGATACCGTTCGGCATCAAGCCCATCTCGTGCAGGGCCCATTTCACGGGGATAGGGTTGGATTCGATAAACAGGGTTTTATTGAGCGGCATCAGCGTCTCGTGGATCGCTCGGGCCTTGACCGCATCGCCAGCCATGGCCGCGGCGCACAGGTCGCTCATGGCACGCGGGGCGACGTTGGCGGTCACCGAGATATTGCCCTTGCCACCCAGCAGGATCAGTTCGACGGCCGTGGCGTCATCACCGGAATACACCAGGAAATCGCTGCTCACGCCGGCCAGGATGTCCTTGGCCCGCTGCAGGTCGCCAGTGGCTTCCTTGATCCCGATGATGTTTTTCACGGTCGACAGACGGATCACGGTCTCGGCCTGCATGTCGCAAGCGGTGCGGCCTGGCACGTTGTAGAGGATCTGCGGGATATCGACAGCTTCGGCGATGGTCCGGAAATGCTGATACAAACCTTCTTGCGTCGGCTTGTTGTAATAAGGCGTGACCAGCAGGCACGCATCGGCGCCGGCGGTTTTCGCATTGGTGGTCAGTTCGATCGCTTCACGCGTCGAGTTGGCGCCTGTGCCGGCGATCACCGGAATACGCCCTGCAACTTGAGCTACCACGCGACGAATCACTTCAATGTGTTCGTTCACGTCCAGGGTGGCCGACTCACCAGTGGTGCCGACCGCCACAATGGCGTTGGTGCCCTCTTGCAGGTGGAAGTCCACCAGTTTGCTCAGGCTGTCCCAGTCGAGACGACCCTGTGCATCCATGGGTGTGACCAGTGCCACCATACTGCCCGCAATCATGCAACCGCTCCTGCCGGAAAAAGAGAGCGGTAATGGTACTGGCGCCAAGATGCTTGCACAAGCGAAGTACTGTGCTTGCGCCATTCCCCTTGGCGATGGTTTTCGCTACCCTTCAGGCTTTGATCGGTACTGATAAGCTTGTACGCCGGGTTCCTGCCTCCCTTTTCAGCATCCGAAGCCCCTGTCCTGCGCGGCTGACCAGCGCTTCCCTCTTTAGTGGAGCTTGTCGCAGCCTGCGGATTCCGGGACTTTGAATACGCATCCGGACGTTTGCCCAGTACGCGAGCCTACGAAAGTATCGACCGCTCATCGCTTTAGGAATGCTGCATGTCCACCCCCACAGTTCGCGAACAATTCCTTGTCATCAGTGCCCTCGGCGCCAACCCCATGGAGCTGACTAACGTCCTGTGCCGCGCCAGCCATGAAAATCGCTGCGCCGTGGTGACCTCGCGCCTGACTCGCCACGGTGAGTGCAGCGCGCTGGTCCTGCAGATTTCCGGCAGTTGGGACGCCCTGGCGCGCCTCGAGACCGGCCTGCCCTCGCTGGCCAAGAAGCATGCCTTCACGGTCAACGTGGTGCGCAGCGCCGCCCTGGAGAACCGCCCCCAGGCCCTGCCCTATGTTGCCTATGTCAGTTCTGCCTACCGTTCGGACATCGTCAACGAGCTGTGCCAGTTCTTCATCGACCATCAGGTCGAGCTGGAGAACCTGACCTGCGACACCTACCAGGCCCCGCAGACCGGCGGCACCATGCTCAATGCCACGTTCACCGTGACCTTGCCCGCCGGAACCCAGATCAGCTGGTTGCGCGACCAGTTCCTGGATTTCGCCGACGCAATGAATCTCGATGCGCTGATTGAACCTTGGCGCCCACAGAACCCAATGTAAGGAAGCTTTCATGGCCGTTGCTATCGACCAGCCCATCGCCGATTTCGAAGCCCCAGCCACCAGCGGGCAGACCGTCAGCCTTGCCGCACTCAAGGGCAAGCAAGTGGTGATCTACTTCTACCCCAAGGACAGCACGCCGGGCTGCACCACCGAAGGCCAGGGCTTTCGTGACCAGTACGCCGCGTTCAAGGCAGCCAACACCGAGATTTTCGGTGTCTCCCGCGACAGCCTGAAGTCCCATGAAAACTTCAAGTGCAAGCAGGAGTTTCCCTTCGAACTGATCAGCGACAAGGACGAGGTCGTGTGCCAGCTGTTCGACGTGATCAAGCTGAAGAAGCTCTATGGCAAAGAGTATCTGGGCGTGGATCGCAGCACCTTCCTGATCGACAAGGACGGTGTACTGCGCCAGGAATGGCGTGGCGTGAAAGTGCCCGGCCATGTCGATGCGGTACTGGCTGCCGCCCAGGCGCTGAACAAGGCCTGAGCCTGAGCAACCGGGGCGGCCATTGGCGCCGCCCCGTCATTGACCCCGATCACTTCAAAGCAATGGCGCGACCACCGGCTCCTGCCGTGGCCACGCATCCAGCACCGCCTTGAACAGGGTGGCCAGCGGGATCGCGAAGAACACCCCCCAGAAGCCCCACAACCCGCCAAACAACAGCACCGCGCAGATGATTGCCACCGGGTGCAGGTTCACCGCCTCGGAGAACAGCAGCGGCACCAGCACGTTGCCATCCAGGGTCTGGATGATGCCGTAGACCGCCATCAGGTAGATGAACTGATCGCTCCACCCCCACTGGAACAGGGCAATCAGCGCCACCGGCACGGTCACCACCACGGCGCCGACGTAGGGCACCACCACCGAAACACCTACCAGCAGGGCCAGCAGCGCCGCGTAATTGAGGTCCAGGGCGACAAAGGCGATGTAGGTCACGCCGCCGCAGATCACGATCTCGATCACCTTGCCGCGGATGTAGTTGGCAATCTGACGATTCATTTCCTGGGCCACCCGCGTGATCAGCGCGCGCTCGCGCGGCAGGTAGCCGCGCACCCATTGGCCGATCATTGCCCGGTCCTTGAGGAAGAAGAACACCAGAATCGGCACCAGCACCAGGTAGATCATGATGTTGACCAGCAGCGGCAAGCTGGACAGGGAAAAGGTCAGCGCCCACTGGCCGAACTTTCCGATCTCGCCCCGCGCCACTTCGATGGCCTGCAGCACCTGCTCGTCGGACACCAGATGTGGGTAGCGCTCTGGCAGCAACAGCAGCAGCGACTGCCACTTGCCGAGCATGCCCGGCAACTCGTTGAACAGGGTGATCAACTGATGCCAGAGCAAGGGCACCACCACCACGATAAACACCAGCAACAGCCCCATGAACAAGGCAAACACCAGCCCCACCGCCGCGCCACCCGGCAGCCGCAGGCGCTCGAGGGTCACCACCAGGCCCTGCATCAGGTAAGCCAGGACCATGCCTGCCAGCACCGGCGCCAGCATGCCGCCCAGGGTCAGCACCGCGGTAAAGGCCAGGAACAACAGCACGGCCAGCACCACAGCCTCCTCATCGGAGAAGTAGCGCTGAATCCAGTCGCGTAACACCTTGAACATCAATGATCCTTAAATAGCAGCACGGCCATTGCGAGAGGCTCTCAGGCCTTTTTCAACCAGTAGCGATATACCCCGGCCTCGTCTTCTTCACGAAGCAGGGTATGACCGGCCAAACGGGCAAAGGTGCGAAAGTCGCGTTGCGAACCGGCGTCCGTGGCAATGACCTTGAGCACCGCGCCGCTGGCCAGGCGATTGAGTTCCAGCTTGGCCTTGAGCAAGGGCAACGGGCAGTTCAGACCGCTGGCATCCAGCTCGGCGTCATGGGCTACAGCATCGGTCATCGGGGCACTCCGGTCATGTGTTTGAGTTGCCTAGAATATCTGGTCGCAGGCCAAGTGTCCGGCTACAGTAGACTCTTTGTCGACTAAGGCTTTGTGCATGACTTTTTTGCGCCCTACCCTGCTGACGCTCGCTTGCCTGCTCGCCTCACCGGGCTTCGCCGACGACCTGCCATCACTCGGTGACGCCAGTTCTGCCATTGTCTCGCCGCAACAGGAATACCAGCTGGGCCGCGCCTGGCTCGCCCTGCTGCGCAGTCAGGTTTCGCAACTCAACGACCCGCAACTCAAGGACTACGTCGAAACCAGCGTCTACAAACTGGTGGAAACCAGCCAGGTCAATGACCGGCGCCTTGAGTTCATTCTGATCGACAGCCCGCAACTCAACGCCTTCGCCGCACCCGGCGGGATCATCGGGGTCAACGGCGGGCTGTTCCTCAACGCTCAGACCGAAGGCGAATATGCCTCGGTACTGGCCCACGAATTGGCTCACTTGTCCCAACGCCACTTCGCCCGAGGCGTCGAAGCCCAGCAACGCATGCAAGTGCCGATGATGGCAGCCTTGCTGGCCGGCATCGTGATCGCTGCGGCCGGTGCCGGCGACGCCGGGATCGCCGCCATCGCCGGCACCCAGGCTGCGGCCATCCAGGAGCAACGACGCTTCTCCCGGCAGAACGAACAGGAAGCCGACCGCATCGGCATCCTCAACCTGGAGAAGGCCGGCTACGACCCGCGCTCGATGCCGAGCATGTTCGAACGCCTGATGCGCCAGTACCGCTTCGATGCCAAGCCGCCGGAATTCCTCCTGACTCACCCGGTCACCGAATCGCGGATCGCCGACACCCGCAACCGCGCCGAGCAGGCCAAGCCCGGCGGCACCGAAGACAGCATGCGCTATCAGTTGATTCGCGCGCGGGTGCAACTCACGTATGAAGATTCGCCGGGCCTGGCCGCCAAACGCTTTCGCGCCCAACTCGACGAAAATCCGAAAAACGACGTGGCCCGCTATGGCCTGGCCATCGCCCAGATCAAGGGCAGCCAATGGAACGACGCGCGGGAGAACCTCAAGCAGCTGTTGGCCAAATCGCCCAACGACATCACCTATAACCTGGCACAGATCGAGCTGGACATCGCCAACAACCGCCTGCCCGATGCACAAGCCCGGGTTGACCGAGTGCTGACCCAATACCCGAACAACTATCCGCTGAATCAGGTTCGGGTCGACCTGCTGCTCAAGCAGAACCGCGCCGCCGACGCCGAAAAAGCCCTCGAAGGTCTGCTCAAGAGCCGCCCCGACGATCCGGACGTATGGTACATGGTGGCGGAAACCCGCGGTCTGTCTGGCAATACCATCGGCCTGCACCAGGCCCGCGCCGAGTACTTCGCCCTGGTCGGTGACTACCGTCAGGCCATCCAGCAACTGGACTTCGCCAAACGTCGCGCGGGCAGCAACTTCCCGCTGTCCTCGCGGATCGATGCCCGCCAGCGCGAGTTGATGGACCAGGAACAAATGGTCAAGGACATGATGCGCTGACCCTTCAAGCGCACACAAAAAAGCCCGCCTCTTTCAAGGCGGGCTTTTTCATGGGGCGGATAACCTGCGGGGCAGGTTATTCAGCCAGTTTGAAGGTGATGAAGCTGGCACGGCCCTGACGCAGGACGCGCATCGACACCGAACGATTCTTCGGCAAGGCCTGGGCAATCTCGGTGAAGTTCTTGGTCGAAGTGATCGCCTGATTGTTCAGGTGAGTGATCACATCGCCCGGCTGCAGGCCGATAAGAGCCGCAGGACCGTCCTGAACTTCCTTGATCACCACGCCGCCCTTGAGGTCGAAGGTCTTCTTCTGCTCATCGGTCAGCTCGGCCACGGCAACGCCCAGACGGTTGCTGCTGCGCTCGACACCGGACTTGGCCAGGGTGCCCAGCTCCTTGTCCTCTTCAGGGATCGCGCCAACGGTCAGCTCGACATTCTTGCGCTTGCCCTCGCGGATCACCTCGAGGTTGGCCTTGGCACCGGCCTTGAGCGCGCCTACCAGGTGCGGCAGGTCTGCCGACATGACGATCGGCTGGCCGTTCATGCTGAGGATCACGTCGCCCACTTGCAGGCCGCCCTTGGCTGCCGGACCGTCATCCTGAATCTGTGCCACCAGGGCACCGGCCGGTTTGTCCAGGCCGAACGACTCAGCCAGGTCTTTATTCACTTCCTGGATCACCACGCCCAACCAGCCACGACTGACCTTGCCACCGCTTTTCAGCTGGTTGGAAACGTCCATCGCCACATCGATCGGGATGGCGAACGACACACCCATGAAGCCGCCGGAGCGGGTGTAGATCTGCGAGTTGATCCCCACTACTTCACCTGCCAGGTTGAACAGCGGACCGCCGGAGTTGCCCGGGTTGATCGGCACGTCGGTCTGGATGAACGGCACGTAGTTTTCGTTCGGCAGGCTGCGCCCGATGGCGCTGACAATGCCCTGGGTCACGGTGTGGTCGAAACCGAACGGCGAACCGATGGCAACCACCCACTGGCCGGCTTTCAGGTCCTGGGATTTGCCGAGCTTCAGTACGGGCAGATCCTTGCCATCGATTTTCAGCAAGGCCACATCGGAACGAGGGTCGGTGCCGATCAACTTGGCTTTGAGTTCGCTGCGATCGGCCAGGCGCACGAGGATTTCGTCGGCATCGGCAATCACGTGGTTGTTGGTCAGGATGTAGCCATCAGACGAGATGATGAAACCCGAACCCAGGGACTGCGCCTCGCGCTGGCGATCACCACGGGGCGAGCGCTGCTGGGGCATACCGCGCTCGAAGAACTCCCGCAGCATCGGCGGCAGGCCTTCAAGATCGGGCATCTGCTGGTTGGACACCTTGCGATCGGGAAGCTTCTGCGTGGTACTGATATTGACCACGGCAGGGGAAGCCTGCTCGACCAGCTGTGTGAAGTCGGGCAGTTCCGCCGCTTGCACGGCAACTGCCTGACCGAGAACAAGCACGGTGGCGAATATGGAGAGGTAAGACTTCAAGCGTGGTATCGACATACGGCTCCCGTTACAACGAGCATGATTAAGCGATATGGAGCAACAAGTAGCGAGCGGCAAGCGCCGGTACTTTTGTTCCGGGAACGACAAACAAGGCCAGAACCGAGGGGCTCTGACCTATAGAAAAAAAACCGGGGTTTTGCAAATGAAATTGCTCACCAAACATTTCATCTTCTCAATTGTGGAGTGGGCATTGCTGACCTCTTGCACAACCAATAAAGGGTTTGGTGAATGCCATGGCAGCCTGTCACTGCTTGGCGTTGGCCGTGTCGGAGCGCATGGATAGCGCAATCCGTTCAGCGGTACCAATAGGGATCTCGCCCACCACGGTGACCATCATCTCGCCTTCAGGAGTGGTCAGGCGCCGAGACACAGCAACGGTCGGGCCAAGCTGGGTGCGGGTGTCAGTGACCACCGCGCCATTGAGCGGCTCGAGAAACACCGAGAAACGGGCTAGGCCATCGTCATACATCAGACTGTTGACCATGGACTTGGTGTCCGGGTCTTTGCGCGCCGTGCTGCTGGTCAGCTCGAACCCTGGCGGCAGCCAATCCGAGTGCCAGACCTGGGCCGCTTTCACCGCTGAAGCCTTGTCGCTGTTGATGGCGACCGGACGGCATTCAGCACTGGGCTGCAATTCGCTGTCCTGCGGCACATCGGCAGTGTCGAGGCGGGTGAACTGGAAACGCTCGAGCAACTGCCCCTTGTCGTTGAGCAGCAACGATTTGAGCGGCAGCCCGGTCTCGCGATCCAGGTGCAATTCGAAACCATAGCGGTGTTGATCACGGGGAGTCAGCGAGACGATGACCCCCTGACGCCCAGCCACGCGCGACTTGCCGATGACGGCAAGGTCGTACCAATTCTTGAGCTTTTGCGGATCGAGGGCACGAGCAGCAGAGTCCGGAGCGTCTCCAAGGCCTGCGACCAACTGGCCGCTGACACATTGGGTACGTCCGTCGATGCGCACCACCTCTTGAGCGGATCCATCGAGCTGAACCAACCGCTCGCGGACCTTACCATCCTGGACACGATGCCAGATGTTATGGGTAGAAAAACTACCGTTACGCTCGTAAACAAAGGTGCCCTGAAAGCTTTGCTGCTGCTCCGCTTGCCCAAGACGTTGCAGCCAGTCCTGGGCTTCATCGGCATGGGCTGGAACTACAAACCAGCCACTAAGCAGAAGCGTAAGTAGAGGTATGGCGCGCATGATCCTCCTTAGCGGTTTTCCAGGCTTGCTGCACGAGCGTAAGGCAGCGCGCTTTCAGTGCCTTTGAGGGCAGCTTGTTGCGCATGCTGACGCAGGTAGCTTGGCAGGCGCTGATCATGCCAGCCTTGCTGGCCTTGCAACACGCCGTTGGCCATAGGACCTGTGGCTTCGGAACTTTCGCTGTAGCCAGCCAGGACCGCAGGGCCCTTGACTTGTGGAACAGCCAGGGTCTGCTGACCCGATTGCTGTGCCAGTTCAACACCAGCGATCTCGTCCTGGTTGTACAGGCGAACACCTGCCAGCACCGCCACCGTTACCGAGGCAGCAACGGCCAGGCGGCCCAGGCTGCGCCATGGACTGCGGGAGGCCTTGGCCGGCACGGCTTCGTCAGCCAGTGCGGCAGAAACGGCCGCAGCAATATCCAGACGTGGAAGCAGCAGTTCCTTGTGCATGGCTGCCCGAGCGATTTGATAACGAGCCCAGGTTTCACGGGTCTCAACTTCGTCGACGGCATTCAACACCCGACGCAATTCCAGTTCGTCCGCTTCGTTATCCATCACTGCGGACAGCGATTCCTGCAGGGCTTCACGACTCATGGCGGTTCCTCTCTTGGCTGTCGCCGCTGTCTCAGGATTCCTGCAACAACGGCTGCAGGGCTTTATCGATGGCTTCCCGAGCGCGGAAAATCCGGGAGCGCACGGTACCCACCGGACATTGCATGACGCTCGCAATGTCCTCGTAACTCAGACCATCGAATTCACGTAAAGTTAAAGCTGTACGCAAATCTTCTGGAAGTTGCTGGATGGTTCGATGGACAGTGCCTTCGATCTCATCCCGCAGCAGCGCCCGCTCTGGAGACTCAAGGTCCTTGAGGCCATGATCGCCGTCGTAGAACTCCGCATCTTCAGAACTGACATCGCTATCCGGCGGCCGTCGGCCGCGTGAAACCAGATAGTTTTTCGCCGTGTTGATGGCGATACGGTACAGCCACGTATAAAACGCACTGTCGCCGCGGAAATTACCAAGTGCACGGTAAGCCTTGATAAAGGCTTCTTGTGCGACATCCTGGGCTTCATGGGTGTCGTGCACGAATCGCACGATCAACCCGAGAATTTTGTGCTGATATTTCAGCACCAGCAGATCGAACGCTCGCTTGTCGCCGCGTTGCACGCGTTCGACCAGCTGCTGATCCTCTTCCTGGGTTAGCATGAACACTCCTCGATAAGCTCGGAGGAAGCTTGCATCACTAATCGATCAGGCTTGCAAACATAGACTCGGGCTTTTCGCAAAAGTTCTCCCCCTCCAAGCAAGTTTCCTGCGGGCTCTGATTTGGCACGCACGAAAAACGCAGCGCGGGCAAGGCCGGCTGCGCGAATAATCCTGTCGTCGATTCCAGCGGCAAAGGCCGTGACTCAAGCCTTGCATGTCGCCGACGCTGTCCCTTCTTTCAGGCAACCTTCTATTGAGTTTGGGCCCTTGGCAAAAGTTCCCAATCTTTATAGCCGTGCAGAACGAACATTGTGTAACCGTGAAGAGAAAAAGGGCGCTACATCTTCGATACAGTCGCCAGAGCGGCAAATTGGCCGTGAAACGACCTGGCGAACATGAGCTGCAAATACCCGTCTTCTGGTCACCGTAGTCTCACAATGCCACGAAGGCTCAGCTATTGTGCCGATCCACCCCTCTATATACTAGTGGGCTGTGTGGCCGCCCTGATTTGCCGAACCAGGCATCACTGTGCCATCTCCAATCTGGGTCGCTTTGAGCGGAATACTCCTAATGAGCCAACAGTTTCAACACGATGTTCTGGTGATTGGCAGCGGCGCTGCCGGCCTGAGTCTTGCGCTGACCCTCCCTGCCCATCTGCGCATTGCCGTGCTGAGCAAAGGCAACCTGGCCAATGGTTCGACATTCTGGGCCCAGGGCGGCGTCGCGGCGGTGCTGGACGACACCGACACCGTCGAGTCCCACGTTGAAGACACCCTGAATGCCGGCGGCGGCCTGTGCCATGAAGACGCGGTGCGCTTCACCGTCGAACACAGCCGCGAGGCCATCCAGTGGCTGATCGACCAGGGCGTGCCCTTTACCCGTGACGAGCAGTCCGGCACTGAAGACGGCGGTTTCGAGTTCCATCTGACTCGCGAGGGCGGCCACAGCCATAGGCGCATCATCCACGCCGCCGATGCCACCGGCGCGGCCATTTTCAAGACCCTGCTGGCCCAGGCGCGGCAGCGACCGAACATTGAGTTGCAGGAACAACGGGTGGCCATCGACCTGATCACCGAGAAACGCCTCGGCCTGGAAGGCGATCGTTGCCTGGGGGCCTACGTGCTCAACCGCGGCACCGGTGAGGTCGACACCTACGGCGCACGCTTTGTGATCCTCGCCTCTGGCGGCGCAGCCAAGGTCTATCTGTACACCAGTAACCCGGACGGTGCGTGCGGCGACGGCATCGCCATGGCCTGGCGTTCGGGCTGCCGGGTGGCCAATCTGGAGTTCAACCAGTTCCACCCTACGTGCCTGTACCACCCGCAAGCCAAGAGTTTCCTGATCACCGAAGCCCTGCGTGGCGAAGGTGCTCACCTCAAGCTGCCCAATGGCGAACGCTTCATGCAGCGTTTCGACCCACGGGCCGAGCTGGCACCACGGGACATCGTGGCCCGCGCCATCGACCATGAGATGAAGCGCCTGGGCATCGATTGCGTGTACCTGGACATCAGCCACAAGCCGGAAGAGTTCATCAAGACCCACTTCCCGACGGTGTATGAGCGTTGCCTGGAGTTCTCCATCGACATCACCAAGCAGCCGATCCCGGTGGTTCCGGCGGCGCATTACACCTGCGGCGGGGTGATGGTCGACCAACAGGGCCGCACCGATGTCCCGGGCCTGTACGCCATCGGCGAAACCAGCTTCACCGGTTTGCACGGTGCCAACCGCATGGCCAGCAACTCGCTGCTGGAGTGTTTTGTCTACGCCCGCTCGGCCGCGGCCGACATTCTTGCGCAATTGCCGCAAATATCAGTCCCCGCCGCCCTGCCCGTGTGGGATGCCAGCCAGGTCACGGACTCCGACGAAGACGTGATCATTGCGCATAACTGGGACGAGCTGCGGCGCTTCATGTGGGACTACGTGGGTATCGTGCGCACCAACAAGCGCCTGGCACGGGCCCAGCACCGGGTACGGCTGCTGTTGGACGAGATCGATGAGTTCTACAGCAACTATAAAGTCAGCCGCGACCTGATCGAACTGCGCAACCTGGCCCAGGTCGCCGAGCTGATGATTCTGTCAGCCATGGCGCGCAAGGAAAGCCGCGGCCTGCACTACACCCTCGACTACCCTCAGATGCTGCCCAAGGCGCTGGACACTATTCTGCTGCCGCCCACCTACGCCGACTGAACTTGAGCCGTACCCGCAAACGCCGGTGAATGGCCGGCGCCAGCGCATCACGGGGCACGCAGAGCGAACGCACGCGCCGCTCGCCCCGCAGGCGAAATCGCAGCACGACCATCATCGGCAAGGCCAGGCTGTCCGGACGCAATTGCACCGGCTGCCAGCCTCGCGCGTTATTGAATAGCTGCCAGCCTTCGGCATTGCGGCGCAAACCGGTAAACGCGTGGGGGTGATTCAGGAGAATTTGCCGCGGCACGACCCAGCCGGCGTGAGCCAGGCAAGCCGCCAGTGCGGCAATGCGGGACCAGAGGGGAATATCGAGTACCAGCAGCGAGCCCAACGCAACCAGCTGGGCCAGGAGATAAGCCGCCAGCAAGCGCCGAGAGGCACGCCAGCGGCATTCGAAGGCGCTACTTGGGCTGGACACGGTCCAGGATCATGCGAACCATGCGCTGCAATTCGGGGTCTTCGGACTCGTTGCGTTCCATGAACCAGCCGAACATGTCCTGATCCTCGCATTCGAGCAGCTTGCGATAGCATTCGCGGTCTACATCATTGAGGTGGGCATACACCTCCTTCACGAACGGCACCAGCAACACGTCTAGTTCAAGCATGCCGCGACGGCTGTGCCAGTAGAGGCGATTCAGTTCAACATCTTCGACCATGGAGCGCTCCTCAAATAGAGCGCAAGTATACAGCCCGAAGGAGGCGAGAACAGTCGGCTTTGGTCGGGCACCACCGACCTTTTGTGAACTACCCATTTCAGGGGCGCCCCCTTATGATGTGCCCCAGACCCTATTACCCTGCGATGACTCATGGCTGATTCCGCTTTTTTCTGCACGCTGTCCCACGAAGGCATCCTCGCCGTACGCGGCCCTGACGCCAGCAAGTTCCTTCAGGGTCAGTTGACCTGCAACCTCAATTACCTCAGTGACACCCAGTCCAGCCTGGGCGCGCGCTGTACGCAAAAAGGCCGCATGCAGTCCAGCTTTCGCATCCTGCTGCAAGGTGACGGGGTGTTGCTGGCCATGGCCCACGAGCTGCTGGAGCCGCAACTGGCGGACCTGAAGAAATACGCAGTGTTTTCCAAAGCCAAACTCAGCGATGAAAGCGCCCAATGGGTGCGTTTCGGCCTGGGCGATGCCGACGCCGCCCTGCTCAGCCTGGGCCTTGAGCTTGGCGAAGAAGCCGGCAACCTGGTGCGCAACAACGATTTGATCGCGGTGCGGGTCTCCCCCGGGCGCGCCGAATTATGGGCCCCGGCCGATCAGGCCGACACCCTGCGCGGCCAACTGGCGGCGCAACTGCCTGAAGGCGAACTCAACCAGTGGCTGCTGGGCCAGGTCCGCGCCGGGATTGGCCAGGTCATGCCTGCCACTCGCGAGCTGTTTATCCCGCAGATGCTCAATCTGCAGGCCATCGGCGGCGTCAGCTTCAAGAAAGGCTGCTACACCGGCCAGGAAATCGTCGCCCGCATGCAGTACCTGGGCAAGCTCAAGCGCCGTCTGTATCGCCTCTGCCTGCCGGCCGGCGACCTGCCTGAACCGGGCACCCCGCTGTTCTCCCCGACCCACGGCAGTTCCATCGGTGAAGTGGTGATCGCCGCACGGGCCGAGCAACAGATTGAACTATTGGCGGTGCTGCAAGCCGAAGCCGCTGAGGGGGGTGACATCCACCTCGGGACACTTGAAGGGCCAGGCCTGCAACTGCTCGACTTACCGTACCAACTGGACCGCGATCGCGAGATCCAGCGCTGATCGTCAGCACCCCTTGGCAACACCCTAGAGAACAGAAATGAGCAAGCTGGCGGATAAGGTCCAACAGGATTTAGTTGAGGCCATCGATAACGATGACCTGGTTCTGCCAACGCTACCGGAGGTGGCCCTGCAAATTCGCCGGGCCGCTGAAGATCCGGAGATCAGCGTCAGCACCCTGAGCAAAGTGATTGGCCGCGATACGGCGCTTTCGGCGCGCCTGATCAAAGTGGTCAACAGCCCCTTGTTGCGCGCGACCCAGGAAGTCACCGACCTGCACACGGCCATCACTCGCCTGGGGGTCAACTACAGCAGCAACCTGGCCATCGGCCTGGTCATGGAGCAGATTTTCCACGCCCGCTCCGAAGTGGTCGAAAAAAAGATGCGCGATGTCTGGCGCAAGAGCCTGGAGGTCGCCGGTATCAGCTACGCCCTGTGCCGCAGTTACTCCCAGCTCAAGCCGGATCAGGCGGCCCTGGGCGGCCTGGTGCACCAGATCGGCGTGCTGCCGATCCTGACCTACGCCGAAGACCACTACGAGCTGCTGGCCGACCCGGTCAGCCTGAACCACGTGATCGAGCATATTCACCCGCTGCTGGGGGATAAATTGCTCAAGGTCTGGGATTTTCCGGAAAAACTGGCCCTGGTGCCCGGGCAATACCTGAACCTGCAACGCGACTCGACCAAGCTCGACTACATCGACCTGGTCCAGGTCGCCACCCTGTATTGCCACAAAGGCACCGACCATCCCCTGGCGCGGGTCGACGTCTCTGAGGTGCCGGCGTTCAAGAAGCTGGGGATCGACCTGGACGATGAAGCGATGTGCCGCGACCTGGAAGAGTCGCGCTCGCTCCTGTACTGATCGGCCCGGCGCCCCGCCAACGCTCACCGCAACTGGCTAGCTCGCAATAAAACTCACCCGCACCTTCAAACCCCGTTGCGCGCCATCGTGCAGGCTGATCTGCGCCAGGTGCGCGCGGCAGATTTCGCCGACGATCGCCAGGCCCAGCCCGGACCCCGCCACTTGCTGATTACGCCGGTAGAAGCGTTCGAACACCCGGTCCCGCTCTTCCAGGGGGATCCCCGGGCCGTCGTCCTCGACTTCCAGTACCCCCGGCGGCGACACACGCAAAATCACATTGCCGCCTGGCGGGGTGTGGGCCAGGGCGTTATCCACCAGGTTGCTCAACAGCTCATTGAGCAGGCTCGGCTCGCCGCGCAGCCACACCGGTTCGTCGGCCTCCAGGGCCAAGGCCACGCCGCGGGCGTGGGCCAGGGGGGCCATGGCCATGCCCAGCTCGCGGGCCAGTTGGCTGAGGTCGAGGGACTGCGCACCGCCCTCGGCAATCGCCCGGGCGCCGTTTTCAATGCGTGCCAGGGACAGCAGTTGATTGGCCAGGTGGGTCAGGCGGTCGGTGCCCTGGGCCGCGCTTTCCAGGGTGGCGCGCCAGGTCTGCGGGTCCGAGGCCCGCTGGCCCAGTTCCAGCCGCGCCTTGAGCGCCGCCAGCGGCGTGCGCAGCTCATGGGCGGCATCGGCGATAAATTGCGCCTGGCGCTCGAACTGACCGCGCAAGCGCTCGGTGAAATGGTTGAGCGCCCGCACCAGCGGCCACAACTCGCGCTGCACCTCCACCAGCGGCAGGGGCCGCAGGTCATCCGGCTGACGCTCCTCGACCGCGCTGCGCAGGCGCTCCAGCGGACGCAGGGCGGCACTCACGGCAAACCACACCAGCACCAGCGCGCCAATCGCCAGCATCCCCAGGCGCAGCAAGGTGTCGGCCATCAGGCTGCGGGCCATGGTTTCACGGGCCTCGTCGGTCTCCGCCACGCGAATTTCCGCCATGCCGTTCATGTTCGGCTCGCTGACCGCCTTGAGCAGGCTGACCACACGCACGTTCTGTCCCAGGTAGGTGGCATCGTAAAACCGCGCCAACGCCGGATAATCATCGGTGCGCGGGGTGCCCGGCGGCGGCCCGGGGAGGTTTTCGTAACCGGAGATCAGCTGCTGGTGAATGTCGTTGACCTGGTAGTAGATACGTCCGGCGCTGTCGTAGGCGAAGGTGTCCAGGGCCACATAAGGCACATTGGCACTCAGGCTGCCGTCGCGCTGGGACAAACCGGCGGCGATGGTCCGCGCCGAGGCCAGCAGGGTTCGGTCATAGGCCGTATCGGCGGCCTCGCGCCCGTTCCAGTAGGCACTCAAACCGCTGGCCAGCATCAGCACCACCAACAGCAGCGCGAGGTTCCACAACAACCGCCAACGCAGGCTGCTGGGCTTATGCATCGCGGCTTTCCAGGAGGTAGCCGAGGCCGCGGAAGGTGACGATGGCCACCGCATGCCCATCGAGTTTCTTGCGCAGGCGGTGAACGTAGATTTCGATGGCGTCGGGGCTGGCCTCTTCATCCAGGCCGAACACCTGGGCCGCCAGTTGTTCCTTACTCATCACCCGGCCCGGGCGGGCGATCAGGGCTTCGAGCACCGCCTGCTCGCGGGAGGTCAGGGTCAGCAGCTCATCGCCCAGGGTAAAGCGCCGGGTGTCCAGGTCATAGACCAGCACCCCGCAGCGCTGCTGGCGTTCGCCGCCGAGCACGCTGCGCCGCAGCAGGGCCTTGACCCGGGCTTCAAGCTCGGTGAGTTCGAAGGGTTTGGCCAGGTAATCGTCGGCCCCGAGGTTCAGGCCATGGACCCGATCCTTGACGTCGCTGCGGGCGGTCAGCATCAGCACCGGCAGGTTCTTGCCGCGGCTGCGCAGGCGCGCCAGGACTTCGAAACCGTCCATGCGCGGCAGGCCGACATCGAGGATGACCACCGCGTACTCCTCGCTGCCCAGGGCCAGGTCCGCTGCCACGCCATCGTGCAGCACATCCACCGTCAGGCCGATGCTTTTCAGCGCCTGGGCGACACTTTCCGCCAGCTGCAGATGGTCTTCGACAAGCAGAACGCGCATGGATTGCTACCTCATTCGGGGAGGGTCGACGCCACTCTTTGGCGCGGAGTTTACAGCCGCAACCGCCGCTGTGAAGCCCGAAAACATTGAAAGTCCGCTGAAAGGTTAGCGAAAGGTTGGCCCATTAGAGTCCTGCCACGGACAGTCCCGACTGCCGTGGCCATCACGGCCGCTTGCCCGAAAAACGCCTCGAAGCGTTTTCGCCAATAAGAACAATAACGGAGTACCACACGATGCTGTCCATGCAGCCTCAGGCTTGCCCGCCTGTTCGTTTTTCCCTTCTGCGCCAGACCACCCTTGCCAGTGCCGCCGCCCTCGCCGGCTTTTCGCCGCTTGGCCAGGCCGCGTTCTTCGAAGACAGCAGCGCCACCCTCGAAACCCGCAATATGTACTTCAACCGCGACTTTCGCGATGGCACCAGCGCCCAGCAATCCAAACGCGACGAATGGGCCCAGGGGTTCATGCTCAACCTGCAATCGGGCTACACCGAGGGCACCGTCGGGTTCGGCGTGGACGCCCTGGCCATGCTCGGCATCAAGCTCGACTCCAGCCCCGACCGCACCGGCACCGGCCTGCTGCCGACCCACGATGACGGCCGCGCAGCCGACGAATACTCCAAGCTCGGCCTGACCGGCAAGATGAAGATCTCGGCCACCGAGCTGAAGGTCGGCAGCCTGATCCCCGAACTGCCGATCCTCAAGCCCAACGACGGACGCATCCTGCCCCAGACCTTCGAAGGCGGCCTGCTGACTTCCAGGGAAATCAAGAACCTGACCTTCACCGGTGGTCGCCTGTCCCGGGCCAAGGACCGTGACGACAGCAACTACGAAAACATCGCCCTCAACAATAAGAACAGCCGCTTCAGCAGCACCGCCGAGGGCAAGCATTTCGATTTCGGCGGCCTGGACTACAAGTTCACCGACAAGATCACCGGCAGCTACCACTTCGCCCAGCTCGGCGAGGTCTACCAGCAGCACTTCCTCGGCCTGGTGGCGTCGCGGCCCATGGGCCCCGGCACCTTTGCCGCCGACTTGCGTGCGGCCATCAGTGATGACCAGGGCCAGGCCCGTGGCGGCAAGATCGACAACAAATCCCTCAACGGCCTGGTGAGCTATGCCTTGAACGGGCATAAACTCAGCGCCGGTTATCAGCACATGTCCGGCGACAGCGCCTTTCCCTACGTCGATGGCAGCGATCCGTACCTGGTCAACTTCGTGCAGATCAACGATTTTGCCGGCGCCCAGGAGCGTTCCTGGCAAGCACGCTACGACTACGACTTCGCCAAACTCGGGATCCCCGGCCTGAGCTTCATGAGCCGCTACATCAGCGGTGACAACATCGCCCTGAAAAACGGCGACACCGGCAAGGAATGGGAACGCAACACCGAGATCAAGTACGTGGTGCAAAGCGGCACCCTGAAAGACGTCGCGGTGCGCCTGCGCAATGCCACCTACCGCTCCAACTATTCGGCACGGGACGCCGATGAAGTGCGGCTGCTGGTGAGCTACAGCGTGGCCCTCTGGTAACTGGCCTTCAGCAGTTAACACACCAGGGTCGAGGACGGCCCTGGCATACCTACAACAACTCCTGTGGAGACGATCATGGACTTATCACTGCGTAAACTCGCCCTCGCCGCCGGCTGCCTGCTGTTCGCCGGCCAACTGCTGGCCGCCGGCGCCGAACCCAAGCGCCCGGAATGCATCGCCCCGGCCTCCCCCGGCGGCGGTTTCGACCTGACCTGCAAGCTGGCGCAAAGCGCACTGGTCAACGAAAAACTGCTGTCCAAGCCGATGCGCGTGACCTACATGCCCGGCGGCGTCGGCGCGGTGGCCTACAACGCGGTGGTAGCCCAGCGCCCGGCCGACGCCGGGACCCTGGTGGCCTGGTCCAGCGGCTCGCTGCTGAACCTGGCCCAGGGCAAGTTCGGCCGCTTCGATGAAAGCGCGGTGCGCTGGTTGGCGGCCGTCGGCACCAGCTACGGTGCGATCGCGGTCAAAAGCGACTCGCCCTACAAGAACCTCGACGACCTGGTCCAGGCCCTGAAAAAAGACCCGAGCAAAGTGGTGATCGGCTCTGGCGGCACCGTCGGCAGCCAGGACTGGATGCAGACCGCGCTAATCGCCAAGGCCGCCGGGATCAACCCGCGCGACTTGCGTTACGTGGCCCTGGAAGGCGGCGGTGAAATCGCCACCGCCCTGCTCGGCGGGCACATCCAGGTCGGCAGTACCGACATCTCCGACTCCATGCCGCACATTCTCGCCGGCGACATGCGGCTGCTGGCGGTGTTCTCCGAGCAGCGCCTGGACGAGCCGGAAATGAAAGACATCCCGACCGCCAAGGAACAGGGCTACGACATCGTCTGGCCGGTGGTGCGCGGCTTCTACCTGGGGCCAAAGGTCAGCGACGAAGACTACGCCTGGTGGAAAGACGCCTTCGACAAGCTGCTGGCATCCGAAGAGTTCGCCAAGCTGCGTGACCAGCGCGAGCTGTTCCCGTTCGCCCTGACCGGCCTGGAGCTGGACACCTACGTCAAGAAACAGGTCGCCGACTACAAGACCCTGGCCAAAGAGTTCGGCCTGATCCAGTGATCGCCCCGGTCTAGCCGCCCGGCCCTCGCGCATCGTGGGCCGGGCCCAGGAGTTCCCCATGCTCTTACAACGCATTTTTGCCTCGGTGTTGCTGCTGGCCTGTGCCGGTCTGGCACTGATGGCCTGGCCGTACCAGGCGGCTTTTTCCTACGAACCAGTCGGGCCCCGGGCCTTTCCCCTGCTGATGCTGGGGCTGATGAGCCTGGGCCTGGTGTACATGCTGTTTCGCCCGCAGCCAACCCAGCACACCGAAGAGGAACCGGCACTGGACCGCGAAACCCTGATCAAGATCGGCGTCTGCGTGGCGCTGTTGATCGTGTTTGCCGGCACCTTCGAACCCCTGGGTTTCATCCTCAGCAGCATGCTGGTGGGCATCCCGATGGCACGCCTGTATGGCGGCCGCTGGTTGCCCAGCGTGGTTATCGTCAGCTTGATGGCCGTGGGTCTGTATCTGTTGTTCGATAAAGCCATGGATGTACCGCTGCCCCTCGGCCTGCTTGAAGTTCTGGAGAACTGATATGGACACTTTCAGCTATTTGGGCCAGGGCTTCGGCGTCGCGCTGAGCCCATACAACCTGGTGACCGCCCTGTGCGGCACGCTGATCGGCACCGTGGTCGGCCTGCTGCCGGGGCTGGGCCCGATCAACGGCGTGGCGCTGCTGATCCCGATTGCCTTCGCCCTCGGCCTGCCACCGGAGTCGGCGCTGATTCTGCTGGCGGCGGTGTACCTGGGCTGCGAGTACGGCGGCCGGATCAGCTCGATCCTGCTCAACATCCCGGGTGAAGCCTCCACCGTGATGACCACCCTCGACGGTTACCCCATGGCCCGCAAGGGCCTGGCGGGCGTGGCCTTGTCACTGTCGGCCTGGAGCTCGTTCATCGGCGCCTTTATTGCCACCTGCGGCATGGTGCTGTTTGCCCCGCTGCTGGCGAAATGGGCGATCGCCTTCGGCCCGGCGGAATATTTCGTGCTGATGGTGTTCGCGATTGTCTGCCTGGGCGGCATGGCCGGTGATCGGCCGCTGAAAACCTTTGTCGCCGCGCTGATCGGCCTGTTCCTGTCCAGTGTCGGCATCGATGCCAACAGCGGCGTCTACCGCTTCACCGGCGACAATATCCACCTCACCGATGGCATTCAGTTCGTGGTGCTGGTGCTGGGCCTGTTCTCCATCAGCGAGATTCTGTTGCTGCTGGAAAAAACCCACCGAGGCCAGGAAGCGGTCAAGGCCACCGGGCGCATGATGTTCAACCTCAAGGAAGCCTCGGCGGTGTTCGTGGTCAACATCCGCTGCGGCCTGCTGGGCTTCATCATGGGCGTGCTGCCGGGTGCCGGCGCGACCCTGGCCAGTGCCGTGGCCTACATGACCGAAAAACGCATCGCCGGCGCCAAAGGCACCTTCGGCCAGGGCGACATGCGCGGGCTGGCGGCACCGGAAACCGCCATCGGCGCCTCGGCCTGCGGCGCCCTGGTGCCGATGCTGACCCTCGGCGTGCCGGGCTCGGGCACCACCGCGGTGATGATTGGCGCGCTGTCGCTGTACAACATCACCCCCGGCCCGCTGTTGTTCCAGCAGCAACCGGACATCGTCTGGGGCCTGATCGCCTCGCTGTTTATCGCCAACATCATGCTGGTGATCCTCAATATCCCGATGATCCGCATCTTCACCCGCATCCTGGCCGTGCCGAACTGGGCACTGGTGCCGGTGATCGCGATCATCACCGGGATCGGCGTCTACGCGGTGCACGCCACCACCTTCGACCTGTTCCTGATGGTGGGCATCGGTATCTTCGGCTACATCCTGCGCAAGCTGGACTTCCCGCTGTCGCCGGTACTGCTGGGCTTTATCCTCGGCGGCCTGATGGAGCAGAACCTGCGCCGGGCGCTGTCGATTTCCAACGGTGCGCTGGAGATCCTCTGGTCGAGCCCGATCACCCTGGGCGTGTGGATGCTCACGGCCGTGATGCTGCTGATGCCGATCCTGCGCATCTGGCGCAAGCGTTCCGTGCAGCGCCGTGCCGTGGCCGATGTCTGAGGTCAGTTTCAAACAGTGGTGGGGAACCCCACTGGTCGGGCTGGTGGGGGGTTACCTCGCCAGCCAGATCGGCTGGCCGCTGCCGTGGATGGTCGGCTCGTTGCTGGCGATCATCCTGGTGCGCTGCCTGACGCCCTGGCAACTGGCGGAAATCCCCGGCGGCCGCAAATGCGGGCAATGGGTGGTGGGCATCGGCATCGGCCTGCACTTCACCCCGGTGGTGATGGAGCAGGTAATGAGCCACTTCGGCCTGATCTTCTTCGGCGCGCTGGTCACCAGCCTGTCGGCGGTGGTGGGTGTGTGGTTGATGCGGCGTACCGGGGAGGACCGGGCCACGGCGTTCTTCTCCAGCATGCCGGGCGGTTCCGGGGAGATGGTCAACCTGGGGGCGCGCAATGGCGCGGTGCTCAGTCGCGTCGCGGCCGGGCAAAGCCTGCGGGTACTGGCGGTGGTGCTGTGCGTGCCGGCGGCCTTCAAGTACCTGCTTGGCGAGGGTGTGCCGCAGGCACATCCGGCGACGGTCGATTGGCCCTGGCTGGCGTTACTGTTTCCGGCGGGCGCCCTGCTCGCCTGGATCTGGCAGCGCCTGCGCCAGCCCAACCCCTGGCTGTTCGGCCCGCTGCTGGTGGCGGCCACCGTGAGTATCAGCTGGAACCTGCACATCGGCCTGCCCGACGGTGCCAGCCAGATGGGCCAATGGCTGATCGGCAGCGGCCTGGGCTGTCACTTCAATCGCCAGTTCTTTCGTCGCGCGCCCTCGTTCCTGGGCCGCACCCTGCTGGGCACGGCACTGACCATGCTTATCGCCAGCCTCGCGGCATTGGGCCTGAGCGCCCTGACTCACCTGGACCTGCGCTCGCTGACATTGGGCATGATGCCCGGCGGTATCGCGGAAATGAGCCTGACGGCCGAGACCCTGCAACTGTCGGTGCCCTTGGTGACGGCGATGCAGGTGATGCGCTTGCTGTTTGTGCTGTTTCTGGCGGAGCCTTTGTTCCGGCACTGGAACAAAGACTCGGACCTTAACTGACCGGCAACCCTGGCTTACAAGGGCGGCAGGCGCCACTCGATGGGGGTCTCGCCATTTTGCTCGAGGTATTTGTTGGTACGGCTGAAGTGCCCGCAACCGATAAACCCGCGATAGGCCGACAGCGGTGAAGGGTGCACCGAGGTCAGCACCAGGTGCTTGGTGGCGTCGATCAGCTTCTGCTTGCCCTGGGCATGGGCGCCCCACAGCAGGAACACCAGGTGCGGCTGGTGCTCGCTGACCACTTCGATGATCCGATCGGTAAAGAACTGCCAGCCCTTGCCCGCATGGGCGTTGGCGTTGGCGCGCTCCACGGTCATGGTGGTGTTGAGCATCAGCACGCCCTGCTCGGCCCAGCTTTGCAGGTAGCCGTGGTTGGGGATGTCGATGTTCAGGTCGCGCTTGAGCTCTTTATAGATGTTCACCAGCGACGGCGGCGCCGGGATCCCCGGTTGCACCGAGAAGCACAGGCCGTGGGCCTGGCCCGGGCCGTGGTACGGGTCCTGGCCGAGGATCACCACCTTGACCTTGTCCAGCGGGGTGGAATTGAGCGCGTTGAAAATCATCGGGCCCGGCGGGTAGATTTCCTTGCCGGCGGCGTGTTCCTGGCGCAGGAACTCGCGCAGCTGAGCCATGTACGGCTGTTCGAATTCGGCACGCAGCGCCTCCTTCCAGCTCGGTTCGAGTTTGATACGGTCGTCGGAGGTCATGGGGGTACCCGCAGAAAAACAATGGGCGCACCCTAGGAAAGCCGTCCGGGCTTGTCAATTGGTCTGACGCAGAACCAGCACTTTCTCAGGACTGGGATCATACTCAACCTTCAATTTTCTGATCGAGGTCACGATGAATCTGCACTTCGAAGAGCTGACCGGCACCGATGGCGCGCGCATTGGCATCGCCAGCCTGGATGCCGAAAAGTCCCTGAATGCCCTGTCCCTGCCGATGATCCAGGCCCTGGGCGAACGCCTCGATGCCTGGGCCAAGGACCCGCAAATCGTCTGTGTGCTGCTGCGCGGCAACGGCGCCAAGGCGTTTTGCGCCGGCGGCGAAGTGCGCAGCCTGGCCCAGGCCTGCCTGGCGCACCCGGGCGAAGTTCCCGCCCTGGCCGGGCAGTTTTTTGCCGAGGAATACCGCCTCGACTACCGCCTGCACACCTACCCCAAGCCGCTGATCTGCTGGGGCCATGGTTATGTGCTGGGCGGCGGCATGGGCCTGTTGCAGGGCGCCAGCATCCGCATCGTCACCCCGAGCAGCCGCCTGGCCATGCCGGAAATCAGCATCGGCCTGTACCCGGACGTGGGCGCCAGTTGGTTCCTCTCGCGGCTGCCGGGCAAGCTCGGCCTGTTCCTGGGCCTGACCGGCGCCCATATGAACGCTCGGGATGCCCTCGACCTTGACCTCGCCGACCGCTTCCTGCTGGACGAGCAGCAAGAAGAGCTGGTCGAAGGCCTGCTGCAATTGAACTGGCAGGAGCAGACGCCCATGCAGCTCAACAGCCTGCTCAAGGCCCTGCAACAGGAAGCCGTGGCCCAGTTGCCCGAGGCCCAGTGGTTGCCGCGCCGGCCGCAGATCGACCAATGGCTGGACGTCAGCGACGTACGTTGCGCCTGGCGCGCCATCAGCCAACTGCGCGAGCACAGTGACAGCCTGTTCAGCCGCGCGGCCAAGACCCTGAGCGAGGGCTGCCCACTGACTGCGCACCTGGTCTGGGAACAGATCCGGCGGGCGCGCCATCTGTCCCTGGCCCAGGTGTTCCAGATGGAATACACCCTGAGCCTGAACTGCTGCCGGCATCCGGAATTCAGCGAAGGGGTGCGGGCACGGTTGATCGACAAGGATCAGAAGCCGCACTGGCATTGGCCGGACATCAATACGGTGCCCGATGCCGTGGTCGAGGCGCATTTTCACAAGGCCTGGGAGGGCCGGCACCCGCTGGCGGACCTGTCGGACTACTAGCCCCGGCACGGCCGGCAGGCAAAAAAAAGCGGCGCTTGATGCGCCGCTTTTTCATTGTGGGTTCAGCGGTTGTGACCGCCTCGGCCGTTGTCGCCGCGATCATGGTTTCCACGGTCATGATCGCCACGCCCACCGTGGTTGTCGCGCCCGCCATGGCCGCCGCCATCGCCCCAGTTCTGACGGTTATGGCCGTCCCAGCCACCGTTCGGATAAGGCCGGTACGCCGCTCGTGGCGGGGCCTGGTAATAGCGTGGGGCCGGCTGGTAATAGCGCGGCGACGCCTGGTAGTACCTGGGCGCAGGTTGGTAGTAACGCGGCGCGGAATAGCTGCGGCCCGATGAGTAGTAGCCACCCCCGGAGTAGTAGGCCGGCGCCGGCGTGCTGTAGACCTCGGAACTGTAGTAGCTGGAACCTCCGTCGTAATAGGGAACGCACGCAGAAAGAGTCAAACCCAGGAACGCAGTGAGTAGAAGTCGACGATACATGGCGGCCTCCTGGACCGCGAAAGAGCCATGCCAGCGACGCTGGCCGGCGGCAGCCAAATAATGTTCTGACTGACGAGGCATCTGACCGCGAAAACCGTATCTGGTGCGACCCATGCAATACATTGATACAAGTCACCCTGGCGTTGCACCGGGCCATAAAAAAGCGGCGCCTAATAGCACAACGCCGCTACTTGCAAGGGGCAGGCTGATCGCGACCGGCGTCCAGCCAGGCCATGACCGCACTGAAGATTCTTGTGACCTAATGGTGCCCGCGGCGGTATCCGCCGTAATAGTGCGGGCCGTATCCCCCGTAGTACGGGTGGTAATAGCGTGGGCCGTAATAGCCGCCGTAGTCATACGGGGAGTAACCGTAGTAATAAGGCGCCGGCACCCTGTACACGTCCGTGCGGTAATAGCCCGGCCCGACGTAGTACGGCACGCACGCAGACAGGCTCGATCCGAGCACAATGGCAAACAGCATTCGACGCAACATGGCGGCCTCCTGGACCGCGGGAAGCCACACCAGCGACACTGGGCGGCGTCAGTCGAAACGGCAAGGCTGACACTGTTTAAGACCGCAGAAAGTCGACCCGGTGCCCAGTGCCCCCTGGTCTCCGACAAGTGGATTTACGCCGCGCATAAAGGCCCGAATCCCGCCAATAAATGACGCAGTTATTTCCGGGCGGTGCCACTAGAATGCGAGCACCGGTCATCGCCAACGGAATCGTCATGCCGCTCCGCTCGCCGCTGTATTCACAACGCTCGTTGATCATCACGCTGATTGTCCTGCTCGGGTGCGGCTTCCTCGCCACGTCCTTCTTGAGTTATTACGCCTCGCGCGCCTCGATTCGCGACAACATCGTCAACACCGAGCTGCCGCTGACCTCCGACACCGTGTACTCGGAGATCCAGAAAGACCTGGTACGGCCGATCCTGATTTCGTCGATGATGGCCCGCGACACCTTCATGCGGGACTGGGTGGTGGCCGGCGAACATGACCCGGGGCAGATGACCCGCTACCTCAACGAGGTCATGACCCACTACGGCGCCTACACCGCGTTCTTCGTGTCCAACAGCACCCTGACCTACTACCAGGCCAAGGGCGTGCTGAAGAAGATCAAGGCCGACGAACCCCGCGACGCCTGGTACTTTCGCGTACGCGACATGACGACCCCGTACGAGATCAACGTCGACCCGGACCTGGCCAACCAGGACAGCCTGACCTTCTTCATCAATTACAAGGTCCACGACTACCAGGACAACTTCATCGGCGCGGCTGGCGTCGGCCTGACCGTCGACGCGGTGATCAAGCTCATCGACAAGTACCAGCAGCGCTATCAGCGCAGTGTGTATTTCGTCGACACCTTTGGCCGCATCGTCCTGACCGGGGCTGACGGCGGCCCTCAAGGGGCCCGGGCCGGGCAGTCGCTGCATGAACTGGAAAGCATGCAAGAACTGCAGGCCAAGCTGCCCAAGCCCCACAGCGGCAGCTACGAATACCTGGCCCAGGGCCAGGGGCACTTTCTCAATGTGCGGTTTATTCCCGAGCTGAACTGGTACTTGTTCGTCGACAAGCGCGAGGACGGCGCCCTCAGCGAAATCCGCCAGTCGCTGTACCTCAACCTGCTGATCTGCCTTTTGGTGACCCTGGTGGTGGCGGCCCTGCTGAGCCGGGTCGTCGGGCGCTACCAGCGGCGGATCGAAACCCAGGCCACCCTCGACAGCCTGACCGGCCTGCCGAACCGGCGCGGCTTCGACCTGCTGGCGGCCCAGGCCATCCAGGAAGCCCAGCGCGAGCCCAAGCCGCTGAGCGCGCTGCTGCTGGACCTGGACCGTTTCAAGCACCTCAACGACAACTACGGGCACATGGCCGGCGATCAGGTCCTGCGCGGTTTCGCCCGGGACCTGGAGAGCTGCCTGCGTCAATCCGATATCATCTGCCGCTGGGGCGGCGAAGAGTTCATCGTGTTGCTCAAGGACACCGACAGCGAGACCGCCCTGAAAATCGCCGAGAAGATCCGCCTGCTGATCGAACAGCGGCGCTATACCTATGAACACCATGAGTTGCAGCTGACGGTCAGCATCGGCCTGACCACCCTGCACGCCGACGACACCCTGCATGGCCTGCTGTCGCGCGCCGACCAGGCGATGTACCGGGCCAAACACACTGGCCGCAACCGAACCTGCATGGAAATGCCCCACCCCAACCATGAATAAACCAGAACTCTGCCCGGCCTGCGGCGCCCGCAACGACTGCAGCCTGGCCGACCCACGCAGCGCGACCAAGGCCTGCTGGTGCTACGGCGTCAGCATCGACCCGGCGGTGCTCCAGGCCCTGCCGCCGGAGCTGCGCAACCTGTCCTGCCTGTGCCCGCGCTGCGCCCAGGTCGAAGCCCAGTTGCAAGCAGCCGCCCGGCCTATCGAGTAAAATGCCCGCCCCTTGCCGACCTGCAGTTGTCCATGCGCCTTGATCGATTCCTCAGTAACCTGCCGCGCTTCAACCGCCAACAGGTACGCCTGCTGCTGGTGCAAAAACGCATCAGGATCGATGGGCTGACGGTCAGCGACCCCCATGCACAGGTGCGAGACTTTAGCCGGGTAGAGCTGGATGACGAGCTGCTCCAGGCCGGGACCCCAGCGCGCTATTTCATGCTGCACAAACCCCCGGGCTGTGTCAGCGCCACCCGCGATCCGGAGCACCGCACCGTGCTCGACCTGCTGGATGAACCGGACAAGGAACACCTGCACATCGCCGGGCGCCTGGACTACAACACCACGGGGTTGTTGCTGATCACCAACGACGGCAACTGGTCACGCCGCCTGACCCAGCCGCAGACCAAACTGCCAAAGGTCTACTACGTCGAGACCGAACAGGACCTCGGCCCCGAGTACATCAGCACCTTCGCCCAGGGCCTGTACTTCGCCTTCGAAGACCTCACCACCCAGCCCGCCGAATTGCTGATCCTCGGCCCGCGCTGTGCACGGCTGGCGATCGTCGAAGGGCGCTATCACCAGGTCAAGCGCATGTTCGGCCACTTCAATAACAAAGTCGTGCGCCTGCACCGCGAACGCATGGGGCCGCTGGTTCTGGACGACACGCTTGCCCCCGGCCAGTACCGGGCGCTGACCGAGGCTGAAATCAACCAGGTCTGAGCACGGCTCCCGGGCCTGAATGACCATTGGGCAGAACATGTCGAACAATTTGCCAGCGGCACTTGCGGGTTCGTCCTCAGCCTGCTTGAATCAGACCGTCGGCCGAAATGTGACCGATGAGTCACCACCATACTTCTAAGAAACCTTTTGCCGGCAGCGAGCCCTCAGGCTCCGCCTTCCCACCGGCAGATGCCCGCCTATAACAACACCCGTCGACCTGCCTTACCGGATCGACATGGGCCCCCAAGATTCCCAGGCGTATGCCTACCTGTCACAAATCACGTGCAAGCTCTATTGCGCGCATACCCGCTTGCCAGGAGTCTTATGACATGAGGCCAGAAATCGCTGTGCTGGATATACAGGGTCAGTATCGGGTTTACACGGAGTTCTATCGCGCAGACGCCGCAGAAAAGACCATCATTTTGGTCAACGGCTCGATGGCCACTACTGCGTCGTTTGCCCAGACGGTGAAAAACCTGCACCCGCAATTCAATGTGGTGCTCTACGACCAGCCCTATGCCGGTCGCTCCAAGGCCCACAACCGCCATGAAAAAATGCTCACCAAGGAAGCCGAAGGGCAGATCCTGCTGGAGCTGATCGACCACTTTGCCGCCGAGCACGTGATGTCCTTTTCCTGGGGCGGTGCCGCCACCCTGGTGGCCCTGGCGCACCGTCCGCGGCGCATCGAAAAGGCCGTGATCAGTTCGTTCTCGCCGGTGATCAACGAACCGATGCGCGACTACCTCGAACGCGGTGTCGATTACCTCGGCAGCCGCGACGGTCATCGGGTCGGGCATCTGGTCAACGACACCATCGGCAAGCACCTGCCATCGCTGTTCAAGCGCTTCAACTACCGGCACGTCAGCACCCTGGCCGAACACGAATACGGGCAGATGCATTTTCATATCAGCCACGTGCTCAACAGCGATCGCCTGTGCTACCTCAAGGCGGCAAAAGCCATCGACGTGCCGGTGCTGTTCATGAACGGCGAGTGGGATGAGTACACCGCGGCCAGTGACGCCAAGCTCTTCGCCAACCACGTGCAGCACTCAAGCTTCAGCACCATCCAGGCCACCGGGCACTTCCTCGACATGGAGCATAAAGCTGCCTGCCGGGACAGCCGCCAGGCACTCATGGGCTTCCTCAAGCCTTTGCAGCACGAAAGCCGTGCACGCTATCACTACGTACAGGACCACCATGCACTGGCGATCTGAAACAGCGTCATCGCAGGCAAGCCCCCACTCCTGAGCCGTGCACCATCGCCTCAGGAGCCGGCTTGCCCGCGATAGACTGCTCGCTGGCGCTTCACGCAAATGCACGTTCTGCAAAGAAAAACTTCAAATCCGTTGCCACATCTGGTACAAAGTCAGCCGTTCCGAGCGGGTGTCGTATAATGGCATTACTCCAGCTTCCCAAGCTGATAACGAGGGTTCGATTCCCTTCACCCGCTCCACTTCTCTTCTAACTCGCTGCTCCCCCGAAATCTGCCGGGTACAGAGCGAGACCGTCACGCAGCCCTGCTCAGGGTTCATCCACGTGACGCAACACAACCACCACTGCTGTTCGAACGCGACCTGAGTCTTTCGCCTCTCAGTCGCGAGTCTGGCACTGCGCGCTTGAAACGGCTCGGGGCATTTGAATTCCCCCCATGGATGTTCATCTCCTTGATTGCTTCACCGATGGTGGCAACGCCCGGGCTATGGCGTGGGCGCGCCGTTTACGGGCGACGCATAGCAGCAACCCCCAAGGCCTGGATCCATCGCGTCAAGAACACAGACTGCACGTGGAAGGCTGATGCACAGGGGGGCCTGGATCGACCCGCCAGATTTCAACCATTTTGTGTGCCTGGATCGATTGCTGTCCTGCCATCCACGCGTTGTAATAGCGCTCGCCAAAACGGCAGAGCGACCACGCTAGCCGTCTGATTCCCCCCACCTCAGGACATGCAATGAACTCAGCTCGTCTTTCCATTCAAAACTACGTGCTGGCAAAGGATGGCAATCGTCCGTACCTGCTCAACTCGGCCTTTATGCCCCAGGCCGTACTGGACATGGTGGTGAACACAGGTTCGATTTCATTCCCGCCCCACGTCGAAGGCCTGGAGGGCATAGCCGAGGTGCTGGTCAGCCGCTTCGGCCAGACGTTCGAGAACGTCTACACCTTCTGCCTGGGCCGCCCGCCCCAGGCCGATGCCGAGACCTTCGACTGCACCTGGCTGGTGGGCATGTCCGACAAGAGCACCGGGCAGGTGCGGGTTGGCTGCGGCCTGTATCAGTGGCGCTTCCACGGGCAATCGAAACGCGTCGAGCACTTGACCATCACCATCGAACACATGGAAACCCTGCCCGCCAGCGACCTGCCGGCCGTCCTGGATTGGTTGTCGGACCTCAACTACCCCTGGAGCAACCCGGAAGAACTGGCACGCTCCGCCCCCAGCCTCGACGCACTGAAGCCGGTGCTCAGATACGTGCTGGACGGCGAAGCCAACTGATAACAGCACCCGCCACCGGCCTTGAGTCAGCCAGCGCTGCGCAGTGAAAAACGCGGTCTGGCTGACCTGACCCGACTCCCCGCCTCCTCCAGCGGCCGCACCTGAACCGGTCGGCCGCTTCGCGCCTTGAGCCGCCTTTACCCACGCCGCTGTCCATGGCGCCCGCCATGAAGGATTCGGCAATACAGCCAGCAGCCGCCACCGCCGGAAGTTGCCTACCCTTGAACTGCCCGCTGCAAGGCGCAGTGGTTATAGTGTTGATCATTAATATTTTGTGGGTATAGTAACCACCACTCACACCACAAGGAGGTGTTGTGAACAGTCGGTATCTGATCGGTCAGATCGTTGTGGATGGCTGGTACCTGGTGCGTATTCGAGGCAGCCACCATCACTTCAGGCACCCGAGCAAACCCGGGGTGGTGACGATCCCTCATCCGAAAAAGGACCTGCTGAAAAAGACCGCCATCAGTATTTTGAAACAGGCGCTGCTGATGTGATTCCAGCCAGCAGCGCCCAGGGAGGACCTGACTCATGCTGTACCCGATTGCGATTTCCAGCGGTGATGAGCAACACGCCTGGGGCGTGGAAGTACCGGATATCCCTGGCTGTTTTTCGGCCGGCGATGACCTGGACGATGCCATGGCCATGGCCCGCGAAGCCATCGAAGGCCACTTCGAGATCCTCGCCGAAACCGGCGCCGCCATACCGGTGGCGAACAAGGTCACCCTGCATGCCAGCAACCCGCAGTACGCCGGTTGTACCTGGGCGCTGATCGATATCGATGTGCACAAATACCTGGGCAAGGCCCAGAAGCTCAACATCACCCTGCCCGGCTACCTGCTGAACCGCATCGACGACTATGTATTGCATCACCCCGAGGAAAAAAGCCGCTCGGGGTTCCTGGCGTCTGCCGCGCTCAAGGTGTTGCAGCAGGCTTGAGCACTCGGCACGCCGGCGGACCGCCACCGGCCCATGTCGCCGGCGGATACTTCCCGGCGAGCACAACTACGCCCAGGTCGTAACCAGCCCATGGGCGGGGGCAGAACCTTCTACGATAAAACCTCGCCTCCCACCGTAGACCTCGCCCATGCGCCCATCCCTGCTCGCCCCCTTGCTTGCCCTCTCGCTGGCCGCCGGCAGTTGCCTGGCCAGCCCCCGGTTCGATCACCTGTACGCCTTCGGTGACAGCTATTCCGATAACGGTGCCAGCGACCAGTTGACCCGGGAGATGCTGGCGCAGCAGGTCAAGGACGCCCAGCGGCTGCCCGGTGACCTGTACTGGAAGGGGCGCTGGAGCAATGGGCCGACCGCCGTGGAAGTGCTGGCCCAGGAGCTTGATCTGGCCCTGAGCGACTTCGCCGTCGGCGGCGCAAAAAGTGGCCACAACAACTACTACGCCTGGATGACGCCCTACCGCGACACCGGTGTTTCCGGGCAGATCGATGCCTACCTGGCCAGCGCCCAGGACGGCAAGGCTGATCCCCAGGCGCTGTACTTCATCTTTATTTCCGCCAACGACTTCTTCGAATATGCCGACTTCGCCCACAAGGAACCTATCGCCGATCTGGCCGCCAGCAGCATCGACAATATCCGCAGTGCCGTCGGCCGCTTGGCCAAGGCCGGGGCCAGGCATTTTCTGGTGGTGGGCAGCACCGACCTGAGCCATGGCCCGGCGGTGGTCGCTGGCGGCCAGGCCGAGCAGGCCCGAACCTATCAGCAGTTGTTGCAACAACAATTGCCCGGCCGGCTGGTTGCCGATGGCAAGCACTGGGGGGTCGATATCACCTACTTCGACCACATCGCCTTCAGCGACCAGTTACGCCGCAACGCGGCGGCAGAAGGCCTGAGCCAGCTCGATCAACCGTGCCAGCCGACCTACCCGCAGGTGCAAACCGCGTGCACCCGGCCAGACGCCTACTTCTATTGGGATGAATGGCACCCGACCCGCAAGGTCCATGCCCTGGCCGGCGAAGCCATGGTCAAGGCCCTGGGCCAGGCCCAATAAGCGCCCCGGCAGCGGCCCTAAAAACCCCGGCCCAGAGGGAAACGATCAGCCCCGCTCCAGGCCAGGAACCGCTCCTGCTGCATCGGCCGGGCAAGAAAATAGCCCTGGGCCTCGTCACAGCCAAATGAGCGCAACATCTGCAGGCATTTGAAGCTTTCGATGCCTTCGGCCACGGTGCGATAACCCAGTTCGCGGGCCAGGCTGATCACCGAGCGGGTGATTTTCTGGTGCTGCACGTTGCTTTCGATATCGGTGACCATGGACTTGTCGAGCTTCACCACATTGGCTGGGATCTGATGCAAATAGGCGAAGTTGCTGTAACCGGAGCCGAAATCATCAATGGCCACGTCCATGCCCAATTCACGAATCTTGGTCAGTTGCGCCAGCACCCGCGGATTGGAGCGCAGCCAGGCGCCTTCGGTGATTTCCACCTCAAGCCGCTGCGGGTCGATGCCGTGGCGTTCGCAGGCATGCCTGAGCACTTCGGCGATGTCCTGGTCTTCAAAGTCCTTGGGCGACAGGTTGATCGACAACTTGCTGACCTGGGTCAGGCTCCAGCACTGCAACTTGCTCAACACCGCATCGATCACCCAATGGGTGACGCGGTGGATCAGCGCGTTGCGCTCCATCACCGGAATGAACTCGGCCGGCGAGATCAGGCCGAGGCGCGGATGCTCCCAGCGGATCAGCGCCTCGGCACTGACCTGCGCCCCATCGGGCAGGGCAAAGCGCGGCTGGAACATCAGGTAGATCTGGCCGGTCTCCAGGGCCTCGTTGATGTCCGATGCCAGGTTGAATGCCCGGCGATACGCCTGGTCGCGCACCACATCGTAGTGGGCCCAGCACGTGCGGCGCATGGTCGCCAGTTCCAGGGCGAACATGGCCTTGCGCAACGCATCCTGGACCGATGGCGAGTCGATGCCGAACTCCACCGTGCCGGCACAGACGCCCGGCACGATCGGCAGATCGAGCTTCGGCGGCCGCCGCCGCAGGCGGCTGACCAAGGCATCGAGAAACGGATCGAGGCTTGCGGTGCCCGCCGGCAACAGGAAACCGAAGCGCTTGACCGACACGTGATAAATCCGCACGTGGCGCCCCAGGTAGTTCTGCAACTGCTGCGCCACGAAACGAACGATGGTCTCGAACGGCGACATGCCCATCGCCAGGGTCAACTCATGGGCCAGGGCCATCTCCACCGCATCGACCAGCACCAGCACGCGTTTTTCGCCGGGATGCTGCTCGACCAGGTCCAGCAGGTCACTCTGGAACTGCTCGCGATTGGGCAGGCCGGTCACCGGGTCAAGGCGGCGCAGGCGCTGGCGCAGCTCGATCTGCTCCATCACCATCGAGGCCAGGTCACGCAGCTGCTGACGCTCGGCAGCGTTGAGCTGCTGCGGCGACTTGTCGATCACGCATAAACTGCCAATCGCATGCCCCGAAGACGTCAGCAACGGTGCGCCGGCATAGAAGCGAATGCCAGGTTCCTCGGTGACCAGTGGGTTATTGAAAAAACGCACATCGCGGTAGGCGTTCTCCACCTCGAACACCTCCCGCGCATTCACCGTGTAAGCGCAGAACGACTGTTCGATCGGGGTCTCATCGACCGTGAACCCCACCCGCGACTTGAACCACTGGCGGTCACGGTCCACCAGGGTGATCAGGGCCATGGGCACCTTGAAATACTCGGCGGCCATACGGCAGATCCGATCAAAATTCTCGCAACGGGCAGTGTCCAGCAATTCCAGAGCATAGAGAGCAGCCAGACGCTGCTCCTCGGCCAGAGCCTTATCGGGCATACAAGCGCTTGGACAGGGATAAGCGGATTTTCACGACAAAAACCTATCTCGCAGGGGTGCCAGGTTGGCACTGGGAAAGGGGAGCAATAGTGTTGCGGTAATGGCATTGCGATACTAGCCGACAGGATGCCGCAGTCACCTAAACTTGCCAATTCCGTCCGTCGGACCGACGGTCTTTTTCTGCCCCTGGGGCACCGGTCTGAAACACAGGTTCCAGACCCTTCGCGAACGCCCGAGCCGGCTGAAAAATCCTCGGCGCAACACCGCCAAAACCAGCAACGCCTTGAAACCCGTGCCCTGCATCAAGCAAGCAGTATTTCAACCTGGCGTCTGAGACTGATGGAGCAACCGATCACCCGCCTTGCCAAGGCGTCACTCAAGCCCCGGTACGGACGTAAATAAATAGTCGATCTTCAGCAACGCGTCAGCCCGGGAGGTAGACACTGAACGGGCGGGTGTCGATGTCTTCTCCAGTCTGGGAACGGCCTACTATGCATGTGCCATTACTGATCAAGCAGGCCCTGAGCCGGACCGCCTGCCTGCTGCTGATACTCCCCACCCTGGCCCTGGCCGGCCAGCCGGCGGCCCTGAGCGCGGACGATATTGCCTGGCTGCGGCGCGACGGTTTCGACCTCGACGCCGCCAACCTCAAGCGCTTGCACAGCCTCGGGCGCCAGGGCCTGCTGGAGGCCCAGTTGGCCGACCGGATCAACGACCCGCTGCCGGCCCCGATCAATGAGCTGCTGCGCAGCTACCCGGCGTTGACCACCCCGGCGGCGCAGCTGTTGCAAGGCTTCAAGGAGCGTCAGGAGCAGCTCAAGGCCATGCCCGATGGCGAGGCCAAAACCGCAGCCCGCAAGGCCGATCAGCAACTGGCCAATACCCTGGCCGAACAGGCGCGCGCTGGCGTGCTGCTGCACGCGATCTATGGCCCCAACCAGCTCAAGGAGCAGTTGGTGGTGTTTTGGCTCAACCACTTCAGCGTCTTCCAGGGCAAGGGCCAGGTGCGGATCCTCAGCGCCGATTACCTCGAAAACGCCATTCGCCCCCACGCCCTGGGGCGCTTCCGAGACTTGCTGCTGGCCACCCTGAAAAACCCGGCCATGCTGCAATACCTCGACAACGCGCAAAACGCCAAGGGCAAGGTCAATGAAAACTACGCCCGGGAACTGATGGAGCTGCACACCCTGGGCGTCGGCGCAGGCTACAGCCAGCAGGACGTCCAGCAACTGGCGCTGATTCTTACCGGTGCCGGCCTGACTCCGCTGGACGGGCGGGCGCAGAACTTCGCGCCACGGCTGCAAGCCCTGCTGGTGCAACAAGGCCTGTTTCAATTCAACCCGCGCCGCCATGACTTCAGCGACAAACTGCTGCTGGGACAGCCGGTCAAGGGCCGCGGTTTCGACGAGATCACCCAGGCCGTGGACCTGATCACACGCCAGCCTGCCTGTGCGCGTTTTATCTCCCAGCGCCTGGCCGAATATTTCGTCGCCGACAACCCACCGCCCGCGCTGGTGGCACGCATGGCCAAGACCTTCGAAGACAGCGACGGCGATATCGCCCAGGTGATGCGCACCCTGTTTCAGGCCCCCGAACTGCTGCACAGCGCCGGTGGCAAGTTCAAGGATCCGCAGCAATTCGTGATCTCCGCCGTGCGCCTGGCCTACGACGGCAAGCCCCTGGCCAATGCCCGGCCTTTGATCAACTGGCTCAACCAGTTGGGCCAACCGCTGTTCGGCCGGGTCACGCCCGATGGCTGGCCGCTGGTGGCCAGCGCCTGGTCGAGTTCCGGGCAGATGTCCAAGCGCTTCGAGATCGCCCGCGCCATCGGCCGAGGCGACAACACGTTGTTCACCGCCGAAGGCAGTACGGTCGCCGGGCCCGGCTTCCCGCTGATCACCACCCCGCTGTTCTACGAGGCCATGGCGCCGCGCCTTTCCCGGGCCACCCGGGATGCCCTGGACAAGGCCGTCTCGCCCCAGGAATGGAACACCTTCCTGCTGTCCTCGCCCGACTTCAACAATCGTTGACTGCCAACTAATCGGACCTGATCAGGAGCCGCCATGAACCGCCGAGAACTGCTGCTGGCCGCTATCGCCAGCGCCACCCTGCCAAGCCTGTCGTTTTCCGCCCGATTATTGGCCGCTCCCGCCAGCACGCCGCGCCTGCTGGTGGTGTTTCTCCGGGGTGGCTACGACTGCAACAACCTGCTGGTGCCTTACACCAGCGACTTTTATTACGAGTCGCGCCCCAGCCTGGCGATTGCCCGCCCGGACCCGGCCAACCCCGACAGCGCCATCGCCCTGGACGGCCACTGGGGCCTGAACCCGGTGCTGCGCGACTCGCTCTACCCGCTGTGGCAGCGCAAGCAATTGGCCTTCGTGCCCTTTGCCGGCACCGACGATCTGTCCCGCAGCCATTTCGAAACCCAGGACAACATCGAGTCCGGCGAACCGACCCGGCAACGCCGGGGCTACGACTCGGGTTTTCTCGGTCGCCTGGCGCGACTGATGCCGGACAGCGCGCCCATCGCCTTCACCGATGCAATGCCCCTGAGTTTCCAGGGCGCCAGGGACATTCCCAACCTGTCGCTACGCGGCGTGTCGAAGCCGGCCTTTGACGATCGCCAGGCGGCGATTCTCTCAGCCATGTACAAAGACACGCCTTATGCCGCTTCCGCCGCCGATGGCCTGGAGTTGCGGCAGAAAGTCTCCCGGGAGTTGCAGGCCGAGATGCTCGCGGCCAATCGCGGCGCGGCCAATGCCCAGGATTTCGCCACCCAGACCCGGCGCATGGCCAGCCTGATGCGTGATCAGTACCGATTGGGTTTCGTCGATGTCGGCGGCTGGGACACCCACGTCAACCAGGGCAGTACCCGGGGGCCGCTGGCCAGCAACCTGGCCAACCTCGGCCAGGGCCTGGCGGCCTTTGCCGACGCCCTCGGGCCGCTCTGGCAGCAGACCACGGTGGTGGTGGTTTCCGAGTTCGGACGCACCTTTCGCGAAAACGGCGCCAAGGGCACCGATCACGGGCACGGCACGGTGTACTGGGTGCTCGGCGGGCATGTGCGTGGTGGGCGGATCGCCGGCGAGCAAGTCGCGGTCAACCCGCAAAACCTGCTGCAAAACCGCGATTACCCAGTACTCAACAACTACCGCGACCTGCTCGGCGGCGTGCTGGCGGGGACTTGGGGGCTGTCTGCGGCCCAGGTGCAAACGGTGTTCCCGGGAGCCCGAGCCAACGCCCTGCAACTGGTTTGAGGCGAGCCTGTCGCCCCGCGCGCAGGCACAAAAAAAGCGATCCCGGGATCGCCTTTTTTGCTCACGCCCAACCTGGGCTCAGTTGACCCAGGCCCCGATCCGCAGATGCCAGCCATCGTTGCGTTGCTCCCAATGCGGGTGCACATAGCGATAGCCGGCGCGTACCGGTTCCCAGTGACCATGCACCGCGACGTAACGCCGACCGTCCCAATGCCAGTAGCCACGCGACCAGACGTAACCCGGGCGGCCCATGGGCTCGACCTCGACGATGCGCTCCGGCGGCGGCTGTGGCGCCACCACCTCGACGTACTGGGTCGGCGGCGGACGCTCGACCACCCGCCGCTCATGCACCACCCGTTCCTGGACACACCCGGAGGCCATCACGACCACCGCCAGCAAAGCCGCGTAACGTAACACCATGCTGCCTCCTCGGCGCCAATGGCCAAGACTTCTGTGTAACAACGCCCCCTTGTTTCCACCCTGCTCCTGCCGGGTATAAATCTTGTAACAGCTGCGAACTGTCTGATTGCTGAACCTGATACCGACAGACACCTCGGTCGCTGAAAGTGGGGACGACAGGCAGGTGCATCCGATCAGCGGCCAAACAATCCCGCGCAGACACTTGGTAACGAACTCGCCGACTCCAGCCATTTAAAATTGGCATAATTTTTGCTATGGTCCGCCATCGCAATTCAGCCCCGGCGTTCTCGCCCGAGAGAACGCCCTTCCAGGTGCGGCCAGCTTGATGCCCACCTGATACCGCTGCCTGATCGAGTGCCCCTCCCCTGCCAACCGCTCGAAGCAACTTCGAGGGCGCAGGGGTACAAGCCGGGTGGGCCCTCCCAGGCAGGAGAACTGATGAGGTGATCCGATCAATATGAGCAGTACCGCACACATCTATAGCGCTGGATGGATCCTGGTGTTTCTGGCGGGGTCGCTGTCCCTGGCCATTCAGTTTTACCTGGCCTGCTTCAAGCTCGACGAAATGCTTGCCCACCTCAGCCGCTGCCGCGCGGTGCTGGTGCGCAAGCCGCTGCTGGGCAACGACCCCCTCAGCCGTTACTTCATGCTGACCTGCATTGGCAGCCTGTTCGCCCTGCCCCACACCTTCCTGCGTAACGGCGGCCTCAACGTCAAGGACTACAAACGCTTTCCCCTGGGGCTCAAGTACCTGATCACCAGCTTTCAACTGCTGGCCGTGATCGCCGGCCTGACCTGGCTGGCGCTGTGGCGCATGGGCCATTACCTGGTGCCTTGATCCCCGCCACAGGCACGTTGATGGACCTGCATCGAGCGCCGGCCGCGCGCCACTGGTGGGCCAAGAATGCGCAGAATTTACAGATTTATGGCCGGCACTGATCAGATTAGTCTGATTGTTTGACCCGTAAATGCAGATGAGAATCGCTTCCAATTAAATGGAGGCACTCTGAATGTCCAAGCAAACCCGCTCGCAAACCTGGCGCCTGTGGTCCACGTCGTTGGGGCTGATGGCCGCCAGCCAGGTCGGTGTCGCAGCCGAAGCCAACGAATCGATCTCCGGCAAGAAACGCTCCTCGCCGGCACTCACTCTGGAGGCGACCGATGTGGTCGGCGAGCACCGCGAGGGCTACAAGCGCGACAGCGCCAGCTCGCCGAAATTCACCGCGCCACTGCGTGAAACCCCCAAGTCGATCACCATCATTACCGAAACCCTGATGCAGGATCGCGCCGTGACCTCCCTGGCCGATGCCCTGCGCACCACGCCAGGCATTACCTTCGGCGCCGGCGAAGGCGGTACGCCGCTGGGGGACCGCCCCTTCATTCGCGGTTATGAGGCCAGCACCGACATCATGATCGACGGCATTCGCGACGTCGGCCGCATGACCCATGAAGTCTTCAATATCGAGCAGGTCGAAATCCTCAAGGGCCCGGGTTCGGCCTACTCCGGGCGCGGCTCGACCGGCGGCAGCATCAACCTGGTAAGCAAGACCGCCCAGCAGGAAAACTTCATCGCCGGCAGCCTCAAGCTCGGCACCGACCAACTGCGCCGCAGCACAATCGACATCAACCAATACCTGCCCGAACAGAACATGGCGCTGCGCCTGAACGCGATGAAGCACGAAGCCGATATCCCGGGCCGCGACCATGTCGAAGTCAGCCGCTGGGGCATCGCCCCCACCTTCTCCTTTGGCTTGAACACCGACACCCGCGGCACCCTCAGCTACTACCACATGCAAAGCGACGACATACCCGACCTGGGCCACCCGTTTTCGCCAACCCGCAACAAGCCGGTCAAGGTCGACCGCGACAACTTCTACGGTTTTACCGGCCGCGACTTCCGCAAGACCTCCAGCGACCAGGCCAGCCTGCAACTGGAGCACGACTTCAATGAACACCTGACCCTGCGCAACACCACCCGCGGCGGGCGCGGCATGCAGGACTACATCATGACTCGGCCCTTTGTCGACACTGCCGCCCAGGAGCAAGGCAACAAGGTGATGCTCGCCTCCCGCGCGCGCAACGTGGTCAACACCTCGTTGATCAACCAGACCGATATCTTCGGCAAGTTCAACACCGGCCCCATCGGCCACAGTTACAGCACCGGCGTCGAGTTTTCCCGCGAGCGCATCGACAACAAGGCGCGCTACGGCTCGGTGCGCAACCCGGACCAGGGCAACCTGGCAGACCCCGACACCCACGCCCGCTTCACCCCGATCCCGGCTGGCAATGGCAGCCACGCCGTGGTCAAGCACAACAACCGCGCCCTTTACGCCATGGACACCCTGGCCCTGCATGAACAGTGGGACCTGAGCCTGGGGGCGCGCTACGACAACTATCACGCCCGCGATGCCAAGCTGAGTAACCGCGACAACCTGTGGAGTTATCAGGCCGGCCTGGTGTTCAAGCCGGTGCACTACGGCAGCATCTACCTGAGCTACGGCACTTCGTTCAACCCGTCCGGGGAAACCGCCGGGCAATCCGGCGGCGCCGACGGCCCTGCCGGGGGCGGATTGAGAAACCTGAACCTGGACCCGGAAAAAAGCCGCAGCCTGGAACTGGGAACCAAGTGGGACTTGCTCGATGAAAAACTGTCGCTGACCGCCGCCGTGTTCAAGACCGAGAAAACCAACGCCCGCGCCTACGACCCAATCAGCGGTGAAGTGGCTCTGACCGGTAATAACGAGGTGCAAGGCTTTGAAGTCGGCGCTACCGGGCACCTGAGCGAACGCTGGGAAGTGATGGCCGGCTACACCTACCTCGACGCGAAAACCACCCGATACGCTGACTCCACGGCGAACTTCGACGGCAAACGCTCCAAGTTCATCGCCCCCAACAGCGCCAGCCTGTGGAACACCTACATGCTCACCGATCGCTGGAAGGTCGGCGGCGGCGCCACCTACATGGACAAGCGTTATGTAGACGACGCCAACCTCAGGAGCCTGGATGCCTACTGGCGCTACGACGCCATGGTCGCGTACCGGGTGAACAAGAACCTCGATCTGCAACTCAACGCGTTGAACCTGACCAACGAAACCATCTACGACGCCTCCCACGTCGGTATCTTCGCCACCGTGGCGCCCGGTCGCTCGGCGGAAATGACCGCTAACCTGCGCTTCTGAAACCCACTGTTGCCTCGCAACCTGTAGCGGCTGCCGCAGGTTCGGGCCGCGTTCGGACGCTGGCCCTGATAAACGCTATAAATCCTCCGGATTATCGGCGTCTGTTAGGGCCAGCGCAGCCTCGCGCTGCTCGGCAGCGGCGGGGCTATCTCAGCGCTACCCCAGCAACGCCTGAATATCCCGATACAACGCCTGCGGAATCTGCACCCCGTGCCGCTCGCTTCGTTCCCGCGCCTGGAAGCGCCGTTGCGAAGGCAGGCGCGCGCCTTGCCCGGTGATCGCCTGGAACAACCCTTCGGCACGGGCCAGGCCCTGCTCGTAATCCGCCCCCAAAAACACCTTGGGATCGAACGCCAGGATCAGTTCGCCATGGCAAGGCGCGGCGCCGACGCCTTCGTCGAACGCCATGGACTCGGCGCTGGTGAGGTCGCCGATCAGCGCCCCGGCCAGCAACTCGATCATCGCCGCCAGGGCCGAACCCTTGTGCCCGCCGAACGTCTGCATGGCGCCCTGCAGCGCCGCCTTGGCATCGGTGGTGGGCTGGCCCTGGGCGTCTATGGCCCAGTGCTCGGGGATGGGCTTGCCCTGGCGGGCGTGGAGTTCGATATCACCGCGGGCGATGGCGCTGGTGGCAAAGTCGAACACAAACGGATGGCCGCCCGGTCGCGGCCAGGCGAAGGCCAGGGGGTTGGTGCCAAACACCGGCTGCTTGCCGCCCGCCGGGGCCACCCAACTGTGGCTGGGGTTCATCGCCAGGCCCACCAGCCCGGTGGCGGCAACAGCCTCGACTTCTGGCCACAAGGCCGAAAAGTGAAAACAGCGCTTGATCACCATAGCCGCGATGCCCTGGCTGCGGGCCTTTTCGGCGAGCAACGGCAGGCCGGTCTTGAAACTCAGCAGCGAATAGCCGTAATGCGCATCCACCTCCAGCACCCCGGCGCTGATGTGGCGCACGCTGGGTTCGGCCCGGGGGTCGACCTTGCCTTCGCGCACCGAACGCACGCAACCGAGCAAGCGGTAGACGCCATGGGAGTGGCACTCATCGCGCTGGCCCTGGGTCACCACCTCGGCAATCGCCTGCGCGTGGGCCTCCGACAGCCCGTGGCGGGTCAGCACCTGCAGCGACAGGGCGTGGACTTGATCCAGTGACAAGGTGACGTGTTCAGACATGGCAGGGCCTCATGACCTGGGAACGGTGCTCCTGGCCAAGGGGCCAGGGCGCCGTGATGAGCGGGGCTCGCTTGAGCCGGCGAATGCAGCAAAAGACACAGGGTCGCCGTTTCCCCCAGAGCGGGCTTGAGCCTTTTCGCCCCTATCAGTGACGAAATCAGCACAACCCATGACTCAAAGGCGGGGTCTCGGTCCGCGCCTGAAACTATGCCGATTTCGTCATCGCCCGTGAGGAAAACCCACAAGCGACCGCCCCCGCTCGCAGCTCACTCTGTAGGCCTTTCTTGCCAGGTGATGCCATGAAACGAATTACCGTCATCGATTCACACACAGGGGGCGAACCCACTCGCCTGGTTATCGACGGCTTTCCCGAGCTGGGCAATGGCTCGATGGCCGAACGCCTGGCGCTGTTGCAACGCGAGCACGACCACTGGCGCACCGCCTGCGCCCTGGAGCCTCGGGGCAGCGACGTGCTGGTAGGCGCGCTGTTGTGCGAGCCGCAGGCGGCCGACGCCTGTGCCGGGGTGATCTTTTTCAATAACAGCGGTTACCTGGGCATGTGTGGCCACGGCACCATCGGCCTGATGCGCTCGCTGCATCACCTGGGGCGCATCGAACCCGGCGTGCACCGCATCGAAACCCCGGTGGGCACCGTCGAAGCCACCCTGCACGACGACCTCTCGGTCAGCGTGCGCAACGTCCCCGCCTACCGCTATCGCCAGGCCGTGGCGCTGGACGTGCCCGGCCACGGGCGGATCCATGGCGATATTGCCTGGGGCGGCAATTGGTTCTTCCTGATCAGCGACCACGGCCAGCGCATTGCCCTGGATAACGTCGAAGCCTTGACCCAATACACCTGGGCCGTGCGCGAGGCCCTGGAGGCCGCCGCAATTCGTGGCGCCCACGACGGGCTGATCGACCATATCGAACTGTTCGCCGACGACCCCGAGGCCGACAGCCGCAACTTTGTGCTGTGCCCCGGCAAGGCCTATGACCGCTCGCCCTGCGGCACCGGCACCAGCGCCAAGCTGGCGTGCCTGGCGGCCGACGGCAAACTTGCCCCCGGTGCCACCTGGCGCCAGGCCAGCGTGATCGGCAGCCAGTTCAGCGCCCACTATGAGCAGGCCGGCGAACAGATCATCCCGACCATTCGCGGCACCGCCCATATCAGTGCCGAAGCCACCCTGCTGATCCAGGCCGACGACCCCTTCGGCTGGGGCATCCTGCCGTGACCCAAGCGGCCCAGGCCGATGTGATCGTGATCGGCGCCGGGATCATCGGCGCCGCCTGTGCCCACGAGTTCGCCCGGCGCGGCCTGCGGGTGCAGGTGCTGGACAACGCCAGCGGTGGCGCCACCGGCGCCGGCATGGGGCATCTGGTGGCGATGGACGACAACGCCGCCGAGCTGGCCCTCAGTCATTACTCCATCGGCCTCTGGAACCAACTGCGCGAGCACCTGCCGGCCGCCTGCGCCTACCGCAATTGCGGCACCCTGTGGCTGGCGGCCGATGCCGGGGAAATGGACCTCGCGCGCAGCAAGCAACGGACCCTGGCCGAACATGGCGTGGCCGGCGAACTGCTCGATGCCGACCAGTTGGCCGAGCTCGAACCCATGCTGCGCAAGGGCCTGGGCGGCGCCCTGAAGATTCCCGGCGACGGCATCCTCTACGCACCGGCCACCGCCAGCTGGTTGCTGCACAACCACCCTGGCATCAGTCGCCAGGTCGCCACGGTGACAGCGGTCGCGGCCAATCGGGTCGAGCTCGACGATGGCCGCGTGCTGCACGCGGAGTACGTGGTGCTGGCCAACGGCTTTGCCGCCCGGCAACTGCTGCCCGAATTGCCACTGCGACCGAAAAAGGGCCACCTGCTGATCACCGACCGCTACCCCAGCCAGGTCACGCACCAATTGGTGGAACTGGGCTACGCCGCCAGCGCCCACGCCAGCGACGGCACCTCGGTGGCGTTCAATGTGCAGCCGCGCCCCACCGGGCAATTGCTGATCGGTTCGTCGCGTCAGTTCGACACCCTGGACCCGGCCGTCGAACCGGCCGTACTCGCGCCCATGCTGCAACGGGCGGTGGATTACCTGCCGGCGCTGGCCGAGCTCAATGGCATTCGCGCCTGGACCGGCTTTCGCGCCGCCAGCCCGGATGGCTTGCCACTGCTGGGCCAGCACCCCCGGCAAGCGGGCCTGTGGCTGGCCCTCGGGCATGAAGGCCTGGGCGTGACCACCGCCCCCGGCAGCGCGCGGGTGCTGGCAGCGCTGATGCTTGGCGAGGCATCGCCCATCGACCCTCGCCCCTATTTGCCCGAACGCTTCGCCGCCCTGACCGGAGACCCGCGATGATCATCTACCTCGAGCATCAGGCCCTTACCGTGCCCGATGGCCTGACCGTCGCCGCGGCCCTGGCCTTCAGCGGCGATGAGCGCACTCGCCGCTCATGCAGCGGTGCCCCGCGCGCGCCGTTCTGCGGCATGGGCATTTGCCAGGAATGCCGCATGACCATCGACGGCCGGCGCCAGCTCGCCTGCCAGACCCTGTGCCGCGAAGGCATGCACGTGGAGCGCAGCCTATGACCGAGCAACGACTGGACTGCGACATCCTGATCGTCGGCAGCGGCCCGGCCGGTCTCGCCGCCGCCCAGGCCGCCAGCCGCAGTGGCGCCTCGCTGGTGGTGATCGATGACAACCCGCGCCCTGGCGGGCAGATCTGGCGCAACGGCCCGGACACCCG